>JAZDLO010000058.1:0-75819 GCA_043801935.1 bacterium | reverse complement strand
GTTCCAGAACTGGCCGGTGTCGGGCTGGGGACGAGCGATGGGGGACCAGTCGTTTCCTACGTGCTCGTCTTTACAGGCCACCTGGCAGTTGTGGCACCCGTTACAGATGGAAAGATCTATGACCATGACTTTGCCCATCAGAACAGACCTCCTTCCTCCAACATCATGCCGGCGAGACAAGGACCGGAGGTGATGTGGCATTCGCGCTCAAAAGCGTCGGGATACTTGGCTCGCATGTCCTCCAGGTCGGTTTTCTCGAGCTCGGCCAGATAGCCTGAGACCGCGAAGCCCGGAGCGTTCTTGGAGAGGATGTTCCGGGGACCGATGCTGTTGATGGCCCCGCCCCGGTCGATCTCCCCGGGCACTATTGGATCGTATTTCGCCCCGTGATCGACGCTGACCACTCCGGGCATGACCCGCTCGGTCACATAGGCGCCAAAGAGGATCGTACCGCGCTCGTTGTAGAGGGAGACCACATCCCCATGTTTGATCCCCCGCTCGCGGGCGTCCTTGGGATTGATCCAGATGGGGTGGTACTGGTATCCGTCTGCGCCCCTCACCTTGCAGGTCTCGATCTCTCGCAGCCAGGTGATGTCGTCGTGCTGCGAGTGGATACCCCAACGGGGGTGGTTGCTCATGACCAGCAGGGGATACTTCTTGCTCCGCTCGGTGCCGATGGTCTCCTGGTGGCTCTCGCCCTGAGGTATCCACTTGGGCACCGGGGGACGTTCCTCGTCGTCAGGGAAGTGCTCGGCCAGGCCGGTGGCGTAGAACTCGAGCAGGCCGGTGGGAGTGGTCAGCGGGTTGGCCTTGGGGTCTTCGTAGAACTTGATCAGTCCGGCAGGCACCTTCTCCCAGTCGGGGTCGGTGGGGACCACGTAATAGCCCTTTTCCTTGAACTCCTCCCAACTGATAAGGGGGGCGATGCGGCAGTTCTCATAGCCGTGCCGGATGAGGTCCTGCACGGTCTTCCCGCCGGTGTACTCCTCGAGCAGCCCCATTCGCTCGGCGATCTTGCAGACGATCTCGTAGTCGCTGTACGACTCACCCAAGGGCTCGATGCATTTTTCTTCCGGAAAGACGACCTGGAACTGGCCGCTGAAGACGTCGTCACCGATGTCCTCTTCTTCCAGCTTGGTGTTGACCGGCAGGATGACGTCGGCGAAGAGAGAGTCGTTCTCCAGCCAGGGGTGCTGACAGAATATGAACTCGATGTCGGGATGGCGCATGGCCCGGATGAAGTTGTTGCCGTCGTTCCAGCAGGTGATCCAGGAGGGGGAGTCGGTCCAGATCATGTGGACTTTCGAGCAACCCTCAGCCGGGTATTTGTAGTAGACGAACTGGTCTTCTCGGGGCGGAAGCTCCGACTCGCAGCCGTACCAATCACATGCGCCTTCGAGGATGGCCTTGGGGATGAGCGGTTTGGGAATGAAGGAGGGATGGTTGGTGTCGGCAGGATGACCGCCGGTGAAAGCGGGCATGAGATCGACCAGCACTGAGGGTTTGGGCTGGGCCAGCTGTTCCTCGTTGTCGAACACCCCCCATTCGATCATTTTGGCTTGGTTGCGCCCGGGTTTGCCTAGGCCCTGCATGGCCAGGCACAGCACTTGAAGCCGCGCCGGTTCGGTGGAGTAAGGGCCGCGGATGCCTGGGCCCCCGTTACCGATGCACACCGTGGTGCGTTTCTCGGCCCATTCCTTAGCCAGGGCTTTGGTGATCCGGGACGGAACCCCGGTTATGGGAGCGGCCCACTCCGGGGTCTTGGGCACCCCGTCTTCCCTGCCCATCACGTAGTCCTCGAACTTATCCACCCCATAGGCGTGGGTCTTGAGATACTCCTTGTCGTAGGTGCCGTCCCGGAACCACAAATAGGCGATGGCCAGGTAGAGGGCGGCGTCGGTGTTGGGCAGGATGGGGATCCACTTGTCTGCGTGCACCGCGTTGGCGTAGTTGCAGTCCGGGGCGATATAGATCTGCTTGATGCCGAGTTCGGTCCACCAGTAGCTCAAGCGGCTGGGCATCTGTCCCCCCCAGCCCCAGGTGGTGGTCTCTTGGTCACATCCCCAGAAAAGCAGCGTCTCCGCGTTTTTGGAGATGTCGTAGATGAGGTTGCTTTGGGGGACCTGCTGCCCCACTGGCTGCATGCCCCACACGTGCTTGGCTCCCCAGCTCCAGCCCTCCCAGCTATCGGGATCGCGGATCTGCAGGGTGTAGCCGCCGAAGAGCTTCATCAGTTTGCGACCGCAGCCGTGGGGACCGTGGATGGTCTTGTTCTCCCCGTGCTGGTCGCACTGGTAGAGGATGGCGGTGGGGCCGTAGGTCTCCTTCATCCGCTGCATCTCGCCTACGATGATGTCGAGGGCTTCGTCCCAGCTGATGCGCACGTACTTGCTGGTGCCCCGGTTTTGGGGGTTGCGCTCGCCGTTGGGATCGAAGTCCACCCGCTTCATGGGGTAGCGGATGCGGGCCGGGGAGTAGACCCGTTTCTTGTAGGCGATACTGAGCGGGGGCAGAAGGAACTTCATCTTGGGCTCGAAGGTCTTGCCCCGCACTTCCATCTTCCAGGGATTGAAGTCCTTGGGATCGTACTTCCAATCGTAATGGAAGGGGCGGATGCGGATGATCTTGCCGTCCTTCACATCCACGAACGAGGTCCCGCAACCGACGGCGACACCAGCCCAGCTGATGTCCTTTATCAGGGTGCGCTCCTCGCTTGGCGCGGGGGGTTCATTGCCGTCTTGGGCCACGCGTCTCTCCCTTCTAGATTCCAGAACTCGCGGGCGTCCTCGAGGCTACAGGCTCCACCCGCACAAGGCAGGAGTTGTGATTCCTCCACCTATTCGGGCACCACGGCCACCACGCTCATCTCGAATTTCAGCCGCGGATCGGTCGCCAAGCGCACCACCTCGACGGTGCAACTCGATGGACGGTGGTCGCCGAAGTACTCGCCGAACACACGGTTGATGGCATCCTGGTTCTCGGCGATGTCGCGAATGAAGCGCGTCACAAAAACCACATCCTGGAGGGTGCCCCCGGCCGCGGCCAGGATCTCCTTCAGCTGCTCCATCGTCATCCGCGCCTGTTCGCCGGGGTCGTCGGGTAAGTGGTCGAATTCCTCCGGTCGATGCGGATGGTGGTGATAGGTCGGAGCGGCCATGGCGGCCGTAAAGACCAGCTTGCCACTGTTCACCTTGATGGCCGGCGCGTACGGCAGGTTGAAGCTGGGGTCGTTTTCCGCGGTGTGGATCACCTCGATGCGAGGGTTGGTGCCGATGCTCACAGCCGTTCCTCCGCTCTTGACGTGGATGGGAAGCCTCATTCGGGTCAGCCGCTGCCTTAGCCACCCTAAGCTACGGCCGAAGGACTGTCAAACCCGGATCATCAGACCTTGCTGCCCTCCGGTGACACGACTACAATACCGGGCAGCACGGCAAATCGCATTCCGCTCGTCCTCTACATACGGCAGGCGCGCGACCGACGACAGCCTCGCGGCACCCCGGAGGGCCCGCGCGCCCGGGAAGGTTCCTCAGCCATGATGACTCCAGAAGAATACATCGCCAGTCTGCGAGAAATGAAGACGGTCGTGTACTACCGGGGGGAACGGCTCGATAATTGGGTCGATCACCCTGCGATCAGACCGCATATCAACGCGGCAGCAGTGACTTACGCCACCGCCACCGATGCTCAGCACGACGAACAGGTACGCACGGCCATTTCCCACCTCACGGGCAAGAAGATCAACCGCTTCACCCATATCCACCAAAGCATCGAGGATCTCGTGGACAAGGTGAAGGCCTTGCGCGGCATCGCCCAGAAGACCGGCTCGTGTTTCCAACGTTGCGTGGGCTGGGACGCTCTCAATGCCTTGTACGGGGTGACCTACGAGATCGACCAGGAGAAGGGCACGGACTACCACGACCGCTTCGTGCAGTTCTTGCTGTATGTGCAGGAAACGGACAAGATGTGCGACGGGGCCATGACCGACCCCAAGGGCGACCGGAGCCTCGCTCCCAGCAAACAAGCCGACCCCGATCAGTTCCTGCGCGTGGTGGAACGACGCAAGGACGGCGTGATCGTGCGGGGGGCCAAAGCCCATCAGACGGGGGCGGTCAACTCGCATGAGGTCATCGTGATGCCCACGGTCGCCATGGGACCGGATGATGCCGACTATGCCCTCGCCTTCGCGGTCCCCATGGACACGGCCGGGATCATCTGCATCTTCGGCCGCCAGTCGAACGATTCCCGCAAGGAAGAGGGGGCCATGGATCAAGGGAACGCCTGCTTCGGAGCGGTGGGCGGGGAAGCTCTGCTCGTCTTCGAGGACGTGTTCGTCCCTTGGGAACGGGTGTTCATGTGCGGTGAGTACGAATTCGCAGGGTTGCTGGTGGAAAGGTTCGCCTCCTACCACCGCCAGAACTATGGGGGGTGCAAGACGGGCGTGGCCGACGTTCTGATCGGTGCGTGCGCCACCCTGGCAGCGTACCAAGGTACGAGCAAAGCGAGCCACATCAAAGACAAGCTGACGGAGATGGCTCACCTCGCCGAGACGATGTACTGCTGTTCTCTGGCCTGTTCGTACGAGGGAGCTCCCAACGCCTCGGGACAGTACTTCGTCGACCCCCTTCTGGCCAACGTGACGAAGCTGAATGTGACCCGCAACGTCTTCGAAGTGGCGCGCCTCGCCCAGGACGTCGCAGGCGGGGTGATCGCCACCCTGCCCTCCGAGCAGGACCTCGAGAATCCCGAGATCGGCAAGTACGTGGAGAAGTACTTCAAAGGCGTCGCCGACATAGCGACCAGGGATCGTATTCGTATCGCCCGGCTCATCGAAGCCATGAGCAGCGGCACGGCCTTGGTGGAGTCGATGCACGGTGCGGGGTCGCCTCAGGCGATGAAGGTTATGATCCAGCGCCAGGTGAACCTGGAGCGGAAGATGCGCCTGGCCACGGATCTGGCAGGGATCACGGAGTCCGAGGAAACGGCGGCAGCCAAGGCCGCGAACTGATTCCTACCGGGGAGGACTCGCCAGGGATGGGGGCAGTGACCGCATTCGATCTCAGCGGCAAGACGGCCCTCGTGACCGGTTCGACCAGGGGCATCGGCCGTGGTCTTGCGCTGGGACTCGCCCGGCAAGGCGCGGACCTGATCGTCACCAGCAGGAACCAGAAGGACTGTGAGCTCACCGCCGAAGAGATCCGGGCTCTCGGACGTGTGGTCTTGGCGAGATCGTGCGACGTGACCGATCGGCAAAGCGTCCAGGATCTGGCGACTGCTGTGCTGGGCGAGTTCGGCAGGATCGATATCCTCGTCAACAACGCGGGGACGGCTCTCACCAAACCCGCTGAGGATCTGACCGAAGAGGACTGGGACCGGGTCATCGATGTAGACCTCAAGGGGGTCTTCCTGTGTTCGACCATCTTCGGCAGACACATGATCGCTCAGAGGGCGGGGAAGATAATCAACATCGCCTCCATGCTCGGCCTGGTGGCGGACAAGCAGATCCTGCCCTACTGTGTGGCCAAGGGCGGAGTGGTGCAGATGACGCGAGCGCACGCACTGGAATGGGCCAAGTACAACATCCAAGTGAACGCCCTGTGCCCTGGGTACGTGAAGACGCCCATGAACGAAGCCGACATCATGGGGAACGAGAGGATCTATAGCCACATCATCGGCAAGATGCCCATGCGGCGGTTGGGCGAAGTCGGGGAACTGATAGGGCCCCTGGTGTTCCTGGCTTCTGACGCCTCGAGTTACATGACCGGACAGACGCTGGTGATCGATGGGGGATGGACCGCTGAATAGCGGCGGCGGGACCCGGGGAGTCGCACGCCGAGCGGGGCTGAGCCCCTTCTTCTATGCTTTCCGTCCAAGGAACTCCACGATGGCGCTCGCGATATCGGCCGCCGCCAGCGCGTACAACTCACCGTTCTCTCGCGTCGACACCGAGGGATCTCCGATGTAGCCGAGGGGAGAAAGCTCCCTCCACTTGCCTTGCTGGATGGCTTCCCCGAATTGCTCGGGCGTGGGCAAGACCGGCCTCAGGCCGGACAGGTCCACGCTGCGGTCGAGCACCTCCGGATACCATCTCATGATCATGCTCGTCTCGAACTCCTCGGCATGTACATGAAGGTCGGACTTCGTGACGCGCTCCCTGACTCGGGCAGTGGCTTCTGACTCGTCCGCTTGAACAAGCGCAGACCTGGGCAGAGGAAGCGGTTTGTGAAAGGCGGCGGTGTACGCTTCTTCGATGAATTGGCGGGCGAAACCACCCATCGTGTAGACCGCGTCGATGCCCTCGTCCCTAACGATACGGATGGCCTCCATGATGGTGTCATTATGGGTGGGGTCACCGTGGTGGTTAAGAATGAACTGCCGTTTGAAACCCCATTGGCCGTAGTTGAGGAAGAGTTCGGTAAGCACGGCGAGCATAGTCGGGCGACTGATGTGCAGCGACCCCGGGAACATCCCGGTAGTCGGATTCATCCCGAAGTAGTAGGGCGGAGCCATGACGGTCGCGACGTTGGCTCTGATCAGTTCCGTCCGCACCTTTGAGCAGAGGAGAAAAGCTCCATAGGTATCCGTGGCCAGCGGCAAATGCGGCCCATGTTGCTCTATCACAGCGATGGGCACGAGCAAGACCGCGTTCCTGCCGGCGGCTTCCTGCACCGCCGGCCAGGTCATGTCGGCGATGGTGCCGTCGAAAATGGAGTACCCTCCCATGATGGTCCACTCTCCTTTGCCCGCAACAAGGATATGCTTGTCGCCGATTGACACGCCGAATCCTGCGACTAAGATACCGTGTGGCACGCACCGACGCGAAATCGGATGGACCGGCAATCGATCCCCGAACAGGACAAAGGCGGTTTTCGCCACGACTTAAGGAGTGCCCGACATGATGAGTTCGGAAGTCTTGAAGGTCGTCGTACCCCAGACACTGTTCGGTATCGGCGCCGTGAACGAACTCGGAGACGTGGTACGGAGTCTCGGGCCGACCAAAATCCTCATCGTCACCGACCAAGGTCTGGTCAAGGCGGGGATCGTCGACACGGTGCAAGCCGCACTGGGCTCGGCCGGCCTCAAGGCCGATTTGTTCGATCGGTGCGGGTTGGAAGCGCCGGTCAGCGCCATCGAAGAGCTGAGCCGGAAGGCGAAGGATGAGGGCTACGATCTTCTTATCGGAGTAGGCGGGGGCAGCGTGTTGGACACGACCAAGGCCGCGAGTCTGCTGGCGGCCAACCCCAGCACGACCGTCCAGGACCTCATAGAGGGCAAACCGGTGGAAAAGGCCCTCACCAAGATACTCATCCCCACCACCGCCGGTACCGGATCTGAGTGGAGCTGGACCGCCGTGGTGACCACCGACACAGCCGATGACCGGACGTATCCCTATTTCACGCCTAAGAACTACCCGGACGCCGTGATAATCGACCCGGCGCTGACCAAAGACCTGCCGGCCAGGACCACGGCTGAGACCGGCATGGATGCCCTTACCCATGCCATAGAGGCCTACACCTGCTCCCGGGCCAACCTACTCTCGGACATGTACGCCTCCACCGCCATGAAGCTGATCTCGACCAGCCTCAGGCCCGCCTATGCCAAGGGATCTCTGCGCCTGGACGACCGCTACCGACTGTCGATCGCCGCCGCCATGGCCATGCTGGCCGGATCGCTGGCCGGGGTAGGCATGGCCCACTTCATGAACCACGCCTTGGGCAAGAAGGCCCACATCTCCCATGGGGCCACGGTCGGCCTGATGCTCCCCTACGTCATGGAGTACAACCTGATCTCCGACCCGGAGAAGTTCGCGGAGGTGGCCCGGCTTCTGGGAGAGAAAACCAGCGGCCTTTCCACCGTCGACGCGGCCCTCAAGTCGGTGGCGGCGGTGCGCAGGTTTCTTTCCGACCTGGACATGCCCCAGCGCCTGGCCGAAGTGGGGCTCACAGCGGCCGACGTCCCCGACCTGGTGGACGAACTCATGACCCTACAGGCCTTTCCCCTCGCCTTCATGAATCCCCGCGAGGTGGGGGCGAAGGAGGCTACGGAGATCTATCTGAAGGCGCTCTAGCCTCAGAGTCATCGCGGCGGACGAGCCGGTCCGGCGGGGGCGCCGTGGCCGCACGCCGAAAAGAGGGAGCTCCCCGGCGGTCTCGCCGGGGAGCTCCCTCTGGGTGCGCGCCTGGAAGATCAGGCTCTATGAGGTGATGGGTAGCGGTTTCACGGACACCATCTCCGTTATGTAGGGAGCGGCGGCGTCGCTGACCACCGCCTGCCCGAACATATACTTACCGCCCATCATGAGCCACTGGGCCCCGCCCAGGCCGTGGTCGTAGACGTTCTTCGTCTTGTGGCCGGGGCCAGGCGGGAAGTCGGAGTTCCCGGGGCCGAGGGGGGTCATGACCGGGGAAGTGAAGTCGATAGGACCGACGATGGTGTCGAGCTTCATCTTCTCCACGGCCGCCAAGATGGACTCCTTATCCGTGGGGTCGGTGGCGTTCTTCAAGGAGTAGATGGCCATCTCTCCCACCACGTAGTGCAGTAGCGGCGCGGTCTGCTGTTGGCCGGTGTTGGCCTCGAAGTGATCCGCCAGCTCTGCGCAGGTCTCCCCTGAGAGTGAGGACTTGAATGGATAGCTGGGATGCCACCACAACTCGGTCAGCTGCCCATTGCCGACGGGGCCCAGAGCGTCGAGCGACTGCGGAAAGAGCAAGGCCTTGCCAACAAAAGACACCTTGGGCGTGAATCCTTGCTGTCCCGACTGGACCCAGAAGTTGGTGAAGTCGGGCGGGATCATGACCCCGGTGATTATTTCGACGCCTTGGGTCTTGAACATGCCGATGATGGTCGAGTAGTCTTCAGTTCCGTTCTGGTAGGCGCCGCCGTCCACCGCCTTGTAGCCGTTTTTCTCCAAGAAGCCCGGCAGAACCTCGCGATAGTAGTTGCCGTCGGCATCGTTGGGCAGCATATAGCCGACCGTCTTGTTGGTGGCGACCTGGTCGTAGCACCTGACGGTCACTTCCATCCAGTCTTCCCCACCGAAGAAGACGTGGTAGGACCACTTATAGCCCCCGCTGTCGAAGGCAGGCCCCAGGTAGGTCTGCCAGGGGCAGTCTGTGGACACGCAGGGGGTGGAGTTGGCTTCGCACTGGTCGACCGTCGGCTTAACCGTGTCCGGAGTGGAGGCCACCATCATCATGTCGATCCCGGTGTTGTTGATGAGGTCGCCGGCCACCTGCGCCGCCCGGTTGGAGTCCGACTGGCTGTCTTGGATGCTGATAGAGATGGGGTGCTTCATGCCGTCGCCCAGAACCAGGCCGTCACCGATGGCTTCTTTCCAGCGATCGGCGCAGTAGGTGTCGGGCACGCCGAATGAAGCCAAGGGACCCGTGAGTGGCGCCACGAATCCCAGCTTGATCTCCCGGCCCATCTCCGGTTCAGAGGCAACCGTCGTGGTAGCTCCGGCGCTGGTAGTGGTGGCACCGCCGGTAGTGGTGGCTCCGGCGCTGGTAGTGGTGGTCTCCTCGCCGCAGGCGGCCAGTAGTCCGCCAAGACCGGCTCCCACACCCACGGTGGCTCCGGCGATCCCGGCGATCTTCAAGAACTCGCGACGGCTGACGGACTTATCCTTCAAGAGACCAGGGTCGGCCGATTGGTCAGGTTTCTCTCTTGAGCTATCCATAGTGTTGACCCCCTCCGATCATGAGCGATGAAGCTTTGATCACTGGCTTGTGGTTAAGAGCGGTTCTCCTGGGGCCTATCCCCTGGTGTGACCGATACGCCTCACACTCCTTCCGGCGCTTCCGGTAAGACCACGGCCGGGCTCAAATCGACTCGTCGCTGCCGGCAAACCGGTCTCCACGCGCCCGATCGATGGGCAGTCAAGCGGCTGACCGCCCCAATTCCTCAGGGTCAGTCGGTACTGATATTAAGCTTTTGGGCGATGACCTGTCAATATCTGACGGGCCCTCGGAACTCGGCCCTCTCGACTTACGGGTCCGCGCGTCCCTCGTCAGTCGGGCAGCTGCACGAACGCCCCGGTCACCGGGATGTCCCCGATGACCCGCGTGACGTGTCCGCTCCCGGCCGTATCCTCGATGAGGGTGATGCTCCCCGGGCCGGTGCCGCCGTCCGGCCGTCGCCGACCTCTACCTCGATCGCGCCAGTGAGCTACAGGAAGAACGGCCGCCGTAGATCCGGGTGTATCGCATGGCTACCCTCCCTGGCTGTACGAACCCCAGGTCCAATCCTTTACGAAGGGCATATCGTCGCCGTGCTCCCGGATGTACTCCCCGTGATCCACATGGATGTCCCGCACCGACTGCCGCACGTGCGCCGCGCGCTGCCCCAGCCCCGGCACCCGATCGATGACGTCGCGCGCCAGGCTGAAACGATCCATCTCGTTCCGCACGGTCATGTCGAAGGGGGTGGTGGTACTCCCCTCCTCCTTGTATCCGCGGACGTGGATGTTGTCGTGGTTGGTGCGCCGGTACGTGAGCCGGTGGATAAGCCAGGGGTAGCCGTGATACGCGAATATGACGGGCCGGTCGACGGTGAACAAGCTGTCGAACTCTCGGTCGGAGAGGCCGTTTGGGTGTTCCTCCCGGGGCTGCAGGGTCATGAGATCCACCACGTTGACCACTCTGATCTTGAGGTCGGGCAGATTCGTGTGAAGAAAATCGACGGCGGCCAGGGTCTCCATCGTGGGGACGTCTCCTGCGCAGGCCATGACCACGTCGGGGTCTGAGCCTTCATCGTTGCTGGCCCAGCTCCAGATCCCCACGCCGGCCGTGCAGTGCCGGATGGCCGAGGGCATATCCAGCCACTGGGGCTCCGGCTGTTTCCCCGAGACGATCACGTTCACGAGATCCCGGCTGCGGACGCACATGTCGGTGACATACAGCAGGCAATTGGCGTCGGGAGGAAGATAGACCCGCACCACGGAGGCTTTCTTCGTGAGCACGTGGTCGATGAAGCCCGGGTCCTGATGGGAGAAACCGTTGTGGTCCTGGCGCCAGACGTGAGAGGTGAGCAGATAGTTGAGCGAGGCGATAGGGCGCCGCCAGGGGATCTCCTGGCTCACGTCCAGCCACTTCGCGTGCTGGTTGAACATCGAGGCCACGATGTGGATGAAGGCCTCATAGCAGGAGAAGAAGCCGTGACGCCCGGTTAGAAGATATCCCTCCAGCCACCCCTGGATAGTGTGCTCGCTCAAGATCTCCATCACCCGGCCGGTCGGGGAGAGGCGATCGTCCCCGGGTATGATGACGGCGTTCCAGGTGCGAGGAGTCACCTCCAGGATCGCGCCGAGTCGGTTCGACACTGTCTCGTCAGGACCGAAGACGCGGAAGTTCATAGTGTCGAGATTCAGACGCATGGCTTCGGCTAGGAACCCAGCCATCACTTTGGTGGATTGGCCCATCACGCTCCCAGGCGCCGGCACCTCCACCGCGAAATCGCGGAAGTCGGGCAGCTCGAGGTCCCGGAGGAGAAGCCCTCCATTGGCGTGAGGATTTGCTCCCATGCGCCGAGTGCCCTGGGGAGCCAACTCCGCCAACTCGGGACGGAAAGCGCCCCCTTCATCGAAGAGCTCCTCGGGCTTGTAGCTGCGCATCCATTCCTCGAGAAGCTTGATATGCTCCTCGTTCATCTCCGAAAAGGGGACCTGGTGCGAACGGAACGTGCCCTCGGTCTGCAGTCCGTCCACGGTCTTGGGCCCGGTCCAGCCTTTGGGCGTGACCAGCACGATCATCGGCCAGGTGGGGCGCTCGCTGATGCCCTCCACCCGGCCTCTATGCTGGAATCGCTGAATATCGGCGAGCGCCCGGTCGAGAGTGGCCGCCATCAGCTGATGCATGCGGGCCGGATCGTCCCCCTCGACGAAATACGGAGCGTGGCCGCAGCCCCGTAGGTACTCGGCCAGTTCCTCCCGGCCGATCCGCGCGAGGATCGTGGGGTTGGCGATCTTGTAGCCATTGAGATGGAGGATCGGGAGTACGGCGCCGTCTTGGGCTGGATTGAGGAATTTGTTCGACTGCCAGGAGGCGGCCAGGGCCCCGGTCTCGGCTTCGCCGTCACCGATCACGCAACAGGCGATGAGATCGGGATTGTCGAACACGGCGCCGTAGGCGTGCGAGAGCGAGTAGCCCAGCTCCCCGCCCTCGTTGATCGAGCCGGGTGTCTCCGGGGCTACATGGCTGGGGATGCCCCCGGGGAACGAGAACTGCTTGAACAGCCGTTGGATCCCGGTTTCGTTCTGCGCGATACGGGAGTAGTACTCGGAGTAGGTTCCCTCCAGGTACACGTTCGCCACCATCGCCGGTCCACCGTGACCCGGGCCGCAAACGTAGATCATGTTCAGGTCGCGGGCCTTGATCGCCCGGTTGAGGTGCACGTAGACGAAGTTCAGGCCCGGGCAGGTGCCCCAGTGGCCGAGGAGCCTGCTCTTGATGTCGTCGCGACGCAGGGGGCGGCGCAGCAGCGGGTTGTCCTCGAGATAGATCTGGCCGACGGAAAGGTAGTTGGCCGCTCGCCAATAGGCGTTCATCCGGTCCACCTCGACGGCGTCGAGCGGCGTCTGCTCCTCGAGTGGTACCCCTTCCTCTAGCGGGAGTGCGATGCTCACGGCAGTCCTCCTTCGGGGGTGCGGGACGCGGCAGGTGTAGAGACGCGCGAACCTCCGCCTTTCAGCTCCGCCCAACGGAAGCAGTCCACGGTGTGATCGTTCACCATGCCGGTAGCCTGCATGTGTGCGTAGCAGATGGTGGGTCCGATAAAGCGGAATCCCCGCCGCTTGAGGTCCGCGCTCATGTGCCCGGCCTGTGGCGTCTGGGTGGGGATTTCCGCCACAGAATGCCACCTATTATGGATGGTCTCACCACCAGCGAATCCCCAAACGTACGCGTCGAAGCTGCCGAACTCCTCTTGGACCTTCAGGAAAGCGCGGGCGTTGGAGATAGCCGACTCCACCTTGAGCCGGTTCCGCACGATCCCCGGGTCGGCCAGCAGCCGCTGGACATCCGAGGCGTCGAAAGCGGCCACGCGCACAGGGTCGAAGCCGGCGAACGCCTCGCGGTAGCCGTCGCGTTTCCTGAGGATGGTCAGCCAACTAAGCCCCGCCTGTGCGCCCTCCAGAACCAGGAACTCAAAGAGAAGCCGGTCATCGTGCACCGGCACGCCCCACTCCTCGTCATGGTAGGCGACATAGAGGGGGTTCTCCCCCACCCAGGCGCAGCGGGTCACCTCGCCGCTTCCCTCTTGATCGCAGCCGCGAGGCCATACGCGTCGAAATAGCTTCTCCAACTGCTCTCAGTCGAGCCAAATTGGTTCTCTCCGAGAAAATAATCCAAGAGGACCTCGCGCAACCGGGTCAGTTCCTTAAGCCGATGTCGATGCTTGGGGTCGGCGATCGTCAGATCCAACAGCTCCAATCCGCGTTCGAGCGCCTGACGGCCGTACTCGCGGTTGCCCTTGGAGGCCCAGCCAAGCGCGCGCTCCACCTCGCTGCCCACGTTCGCCAATTGCTCGACGAGCGCCATGGTGCACCACCGGCCAGCCGCCAGGTCTGGATGCTGAGGGTTCACGACGTGACCGGGGCGTCCACGATGCGAAGCATCCTGGCGCGGATCTCAAGATCGTCCACACCCCGCGAGCGATTGCCCTGCGAGGGACGGATGTCGATCATGGAATCGAACTCGACCCGCTCCGGACCTACCAGATCGGGATAGATGTTGATCCCCCAAAGCTGATGTTGCTCGGAGCCGCGTTCGAGAAGAAGCGCCTCTTCGTCGGAGTGGAGGGCAAGTTCCCCCAGCGGAACGGGACTATCGATGATCTTCATCGGCCGAATGTAGCACAGGTTCCGAGGCCTTCGCAGCCGGAGGTCCTACCGTGCCCCCGGACGTTCCTCCTGTAGACCTTGATGCTCTAAGAGCTTGGCCACTTCTCCACCTGGATCAGGCAGGAGTTGTTGGCCATGGCGGTCGAGGTCGGAGTGATGAACCGCTTAGGCGTGAGGATGTTCACGCACCCGGCTCGGTCGGGTGACTCGCCCGGCGCCCCGATCGGGTCGTAATCGCCACACGATTCGTACGAATGCACGGTGCCTGGAGGCAGCCGCTCCGTGACCTGAGCGGCAAGGATGACCGCACCCCGGTCGTTGAACGCCCTCACGAGGTCGCCGTCGGCGATGCCCCGTGCTTCGGCATCCCTCGGGCTAAGCCTGATGATCCAGTAGTGATGACCGTCCTCCTTCAGGATCCGGTGGTCCTTGATGTCGTTCGTCCACGAATCCTTGGCGTCTCCCATCGTGTGGAAGCTGAAACGCGGGTGAGGGGAAACCAGCTGCAGAGGGTATGTGCCGTACAGCTCGGTCGTGTGGTGACCTTCCCAGGACTCGATGTACTGGGGACCCAGCGCCGGTCGCTCGGAGTCGACCGTGCCGGACTCCTCCAACCAGGTGAGACTGGACGCGACGAACTCGATCTTACCCGAGGTGGTCTGAAGCCCGGCCAGCTGAACGGTATCCGAAGGACGCGGACCCCAGTCGGGAGTGTCTTTCGCGCGGCCCTCGGCGAACCAACGCAGAGCCGGCGTCGGCGCGCGGTCATCGGGGACCGGGACGACGTAGTAGCCCTTCTTCTCGAACTCCTCCCAGGTGACGCGCTCCGGAAGGTCGGTGGCGTGGAAGACCTGTTTCACCCAGTCCAGATCGGTCTTGCCACCCATGGTGAACATGTCGTAGACGCCCAGCCGCTTGGAGAGCTCCGCGAATATCTCGTAGTCGGACTTCGACTCCCCCAAAGGCTCGATGCACTTCTTCTGCAGGACGATCATCCGGTGGTTGGGTTGAGTGTTGCCGTCGCACCCGTAACCGGCCGCCCAGGCGACCTCGCTGATGTCGCAGCGCTCGAAATTGGTGCACGCGGGCAGGATGACGTCGGCGAACTTGGCTTCCCCTTCCATCCAGATCGATTGGTTCACCACGAAGGGCACCGTATCCGCCTGGTATGCCTTCACGTAGCGGTTGGTCTCGGTCATGGTGCCGAAGAAAGAACCCCCGTAGCGGTAGTACATGCCCACATGGGGATAACCTGGAGCGGGGTATTCGTATTTCTTGAGCTGGGACGGGATCGACCCCCCGCAGAAGCCCTTGCCCCTCCACTCCAAAGACTCATGGAGCATCGCTTCCGGGATCCGCAGACGGGGAACGGTCTGCCCCTCGACGGAATGGTGGACGCTGCCGGATACTCCTCCGCGGGGGAACATCCGGTAGGCCCAGCGGAAGCCGGCGGCTGTGTTGTCAAGGTTGCAGGAGATGCCACCCTCAGAATAGCCCGGGAACATGAAGGAGGCGTCGACGGGCGCGCCCAAGGTGGTACCCCATATGTTGCTGCCGGGCTTACCGAGGCCCTGCATGGCGGCGAGCGCCACCATGGCGCGCGCCCACTCGTTACCGGTCGCCGAGCGACAGGCCCCGCCCATGCCGCCAAAACCGCCGGCCGCCAACATGGTCTTCTTCGCCGCCCACTCACGGGCCAGAGCCCTTATCTCCCGGGCCGGCACACCGCTCTCGCCCTCAGCCCATTCGGGGGTCTTCGGCCGGCCGTCGGACGCGCCCAGCACGTAGTCCCTCCACTGGTCGAATCCGGTGGTGCGGCCGGCGACGTAGTCCTTGTCATACGTTCCCTCACTGAGCCAAACGTGGGCGACCGCGAGCGCCATAGCCACATCAGTGCCCAGGCGAGGGGCGAACCATTTGTCGGAGAAGAGCCCGGCGGTGTGGTTGAAGTAGGGATCGATGAAGACCATCTTGACCCCTAGCTCCTTGAGCCAGAACCGGCGAGCCGTGCTCTCGAAGGCCGCGTAGCAGCCCGAGGTCGACTCGGGATCGGCCGACCAAAACACCACCATCTCCGTGTTCTGGAGAGCGTCTTCAAGCAGATCGTACTGCTCCGGGATACCCAGACGGTGACTGAAGCCCCACATGTGCATGGCGCCCCAGTGCCAGCCTTCCCAGCTGTCGGGATTGTGCTCGGCGTAGGTCATGCCCACGAGATCCATGAACCGGTAGTAGGCGCTGAAGCGATAGCCGACATTCCCCCACATGTGGTGCGAGCCCGGCGTGGTCAAGATGCCCCCCGGGCCCAGTTCTCTCTTCACCCGCATCATCTCGTCCGCTACCAGATCGAGAGCCTCGTCCCAGCTGATCGGTTCGTACCCGGAGACGCCCCGGTTCTGGCAATTACGGGCGCCGTTGGGATCGAAGTCGACCCGCTTGAGCGGGGTGAGAATGCGTTTGGGAGAGTAGATGGTGGATTTGTGCGCCACCGTCCATGGGGACAAGGTCGTCCTTCGCGAGGGCGAGAACGTCCGGCCCCGCGCCTCGATCTTCCACGAGGGGGCGTCCGTCTCGTCCAGATCGATGGGTATGATGCGCAAGATCTCGCCGTCTTTCACGTCCACGAAGACGGGGCCTCCCGTTGTGCTGTTGGTCAGTCTCTCCACATCCGCCATCACTGCTTGACCCCCCCGCTCGCCGCCGTCACGTCGCCATCTCCAGAGGCTCCAGCCCGGCGCGCTTCTCTAGTTCCAGTATGATCGCCGAGTAGTCCTTCCACTCGAACCCGGCCGCGAGGCCCCGATCGTAGAGCTCGCGCACCCATCTGGTCGCCGGCAACTCGACCCCCACCTCGTCCGCCGCCATGAGGGCCAGGTCGACGTCCTTGACGATGTTGTGCATACTCATCGCCGGGTGGTCGTAGTCCCGGATAGCCAGGGAAGGGATCTTGCCCTTCACCGCGCCAGAACCCACCGCGCTGTTGCGCAGTACTTCCAGCATGATCTCCCAGTCGAGCCCGGCCTTTTCACCCATCACCAGACCCTCGGCCCACACCTGCATGGTGGCTGCGATCATGATCTGGTGGATGAGCTTCAAGTAGCGGGAGTTCTCCCCGGGACCGACGTAGTAGCGGGTCTCGCCCAATACGGCCAGAACCGGGTCGGCTGCGTCGAACACCGCCCGGTCGCCGGAGGTGATGATGGTCAGCTTGCCCGCTTCGGCCACAGCCATGGTCCCGCTGACCGGCGCCCGAAGGAAGTCGACGCCGCGCGGCTCGAGCATCGCGGCGATCTCAGCGGATTCCGAAGGCGCGATCGTGGCGAAGTCGACGAACAGCCCGGGTAGGGGAACGGCCTCCAGAACGCCTCCCGGCCCCAGGATCACGCTCTTCAGCGCCGGTCCGTCGGTCAGATTGCTGAGAACCATGTCCTTGCCCGCCGCCGCCTCGGCCGGGGAAACCGCGACTGCCGCGCCCTTCTCCGCCAACGGGACCGTTTTTTCCGCGGTGCGGTTCCACACCGTGACTTCGTGGCCGGCGGCCAACAGACGAGCTGACATCCGCGAGCCCATTACACCCATGCCAAGAAAACCTATGGTTTTCACTGATCTCCTCCTCAACTCGCTTGGGAAAAACGTGCTGCCCCGGTTGCCGTCAGGAACAGTCTACCCGCACAACCCACCGACGCCCGGGCGCCGCGTTCGGATCCAGGCGACGACTCGGTCGCGGCGACTCTTGGCCGGTCACGACTCGATCCTGTCGCCGCCGGTCAAGCCTCCAGCGCTGCCAGAAGCTCTGCCGTCTTACGGACCCGTCCGATCCGCGGAAACAACGTCCGCATGACAAACGCGTACTCTTCTGCAGTGCGGGCGGCGATGGCGTCCTCGACAATGATCAGATTGTAGGCCCGCTCATATGCGTCACGGGCCGTGGACTCGACGCCTATGTTCGCGGAGATGCCGCACAGGACGATGGTGTCCACCCCGCGCCGACGCAGCTGTAAGTCGAGCTCCGTTCCGTAGAAGGCTCCCCATTGGCGCTTGGTGATGACGATATCTCCCGGCTGCATGTCCAGCTCGGGAGACAACTCCGCCCAGTCGGCAGGCGGCTGAGAACCGGACAACGGGCCTTGATCGACATGAGGCCGCAACGCATCCCCGCCGTCTGCCGAGGGCGTGACCCTCACCAGGACCACGGTACCCTCAGCCTCGCGCGCGGCCCGGCACAGCGCGGCCGCGCGCTCCACCACCTCGGCAGCAGAGTACGGGGCGGCGGGGAGAGCGAGGATCCCCTTCTGCAGGTCGATGACCACCAGGGCCATCTTCTTCGCGTCCAAGATCAATTCCACACTTGACTCCCTACCGCGACCGGCGGACCACTATTTGCCTCGAGCAGGGACGAGAGGCACGTAGGTACCCGCCGTGTTCATGCAGTACTTGTAGGCCAGATCCCCCACCAGCGAAGCGACCCCGGCGATCAGGAAGCCGGCGACGCCGATCGAGGCCGGGTAGCTGGCGATCACCAGCGCGGCCGGGATGACAACCCCCAGCAGCACTGCTCCGACGAAGAAGATCCAGGCGATCGAGCCCCGCGCGAGCACCGCGAGCGAGCGGGATATGGTCGAGTCGCTCCGGCCCATCGCCAGCTCGAGCACGAACAGGAAGATGGTCACCACCGTAGCCGCCAGCCACCATGTCTGAGCGGAGTGGATCTCAGAATCGGGGGCGACGAACGCCAGGCCCACGAAGGCCAGGGCGGCGCCTCCCCGAAGCCCGATCGCGATGTACGAAACAGGTAGCAACGGCGAGTGCCACAGCGGCACGGCCCGCGACACGGCATAGACGAACCCTTTGTACAGGAATATGCCCGCCATACCCAGTAGGGACAGCACCAGCATGACTATGGCGAAGGCCGAACTCGTGCTCCAGGCTCCGTAGGCAGCAGCGACGTACAGAGCCGCGGTCGGGACGAACACGATCATCGACCAGAGACCCCGGCTGATCCAGGAGCTCTGGGGACGCATCATCATCTTCCAGGCTCGTTCCGGATGCCCCAGAAAGCCGAGATGTACTATCCCGCCGAGGACGACGGCGCCAAGCCCGAGTACCAAAGCGAGCCGCAAGTCGAGCACCAGTCCTAGCAGCCATGCCCCCGCGCCTGCCCCTGATAGGAAGTGCGCGAGGACCAAGGCGACCGCCCGGCCTTCCGCCCAGACCCGCTCCGGCCGGTATACGGCCCCTAGATCGGAATAGAGAGTCACTGTCGAACGGTTCATCGCGACTCCTTGGCCGGCCTCTCGGCAGGTAGATAGTAGACCGAAGGATCGTTGCCCAAGTCGGGCAGCAGTTGGAACCCGGCGTCCCGGCTCACCAGTATGCTCACTTCGCTGTCGGGATCGTCAAAGTCACCGAATATGCGGGCGACGGCAGGGCAGTTGGCCACGCAGGCCGGCTCCTCCCCCCGCTCCAACCGCTCGACGCAGAAGTTACACTTCTCGACGGTGCCCGCGTTGTGCCTCTCGTATCCCACCTCTTCATAGGGGGTGAGACCTTGGCCGGGGTAATAATTCCGGATCTGGTCCAGATAGTAGCGGGCATGATACGGACAGGCGGTCATACAGGCTCGGCAGCCCACACATTTGCCCGCATCGATCACGACGATGCCGTCCTCATCCCGCTTGTAGGTGGCCCCAGTGGGGCAGACGTCGACGCAGCTGGGCTCGTCGCAGTGATTGCAGAGCATGGGCAAGTAGACCTGCCGGGTATTCGGGTATTCGCCCTCTTCCATCCTGAACGCCCAGGCGTAGAGCACACCCGGCGGAGTGGCGTTCTCCGATTTGCAGGCTACCTGACACGCATAGCAGCTGATGCACCGTTTGAGATCTATCACCATTCCATAACGCATGAGAGCCCTTGTCTCCTTTCCACGAGGCCGGCGCGGTCGAGCCGTTCCCCTAAGGCCCCGCCACCTTTGTCGCCTTGACCTTCACACAGAGGTCGAGGTTCAAGGAGAGGGTGTCCATGTGCTCGAAGTCCTGCTTGAGAAGACGATTGAAGTTTATGCCCTTACCCGGCTTGCTCGCCAGGGGCAGCCCTTTGGCCCAGTGCCCCCCGTGACCGGACATGGCGATCACCGCCGGGTGCACCCCCTGAGTCAGCCGGGCCCGTCCCCGTACGGTATTACCGTTGGCGGCAGACTCGAGCTCGATCCAGTCACCGTCCTTGATACCTTTCTTGGCGGCCGTGGCGGCGTTGATGTTAAGCGTGTTTGCGTAGGTGTCGATGGCCGACACTTCATCGAGCCAGGCGTTGTTGCCCGTCATGGTGAAGGACTGGAAGGGCACCCGGAAGTAGATGGCCGTCAGATCGAACTCGGGCCGGGACTCGGTGTGAGACGTGCAAGGGCGCCAGTCCGGGAACGGCTGGTAGTCCTCCAGATCGAGATCCGGGAACAGACCGGTCTCCTTCTGGATATCCTGGAGCATCTCCTTGAACGTGAGGAAGTGCTCGAAGTAGATAGGGATGCGCGTCTTCACGAAGGGGTGCCAATAGACCTCCTCGGCCTTCTTGGGCCAGACGAGGATGCCGTTGGCCTTCATCCACTCCAGGTCGAACTTGTCCCCGAACCAGGACTTGTAGCGCCGGTCGACCAGCTCTTCGGCCGTGTAGCTCTTGTCCGATTCGAGCAGGTGTGGTCCCCGGAACCCGAGAGAGACGTTCATGACTGCGTTCATGTCCGGGGTCAGTCCGATCCGTTCCGCCAGTTCGAGGAGGACTTTGGTCGCAGGCCGCCGCTCGGCTACGGGCTCGATGGCCGGTTGGCGTAGCGGATACGACCAGGAGTCGGTGGCGCACCCGTTGGCCATCCAGTCGGCGTTGATGTCCAGCCGCTCCAGGTAGCTGGCGTCGGGGAGGACGATGTCGGACAACTCCGCCGATTCGTCCATGAAGATGTTGAAGTTGACCGTGAACACCTCCTTGAAGAACCCCTCCACCTTCTCCGGGTCGGACAGGCTCATGGCGAAGTTGGTGGACAGCATCAGGTGGACGGCGGGCTTGTAGTCGATCCCGTACTTCTCCGGATCCTGGGCGACCAGCGGGAGCATAGGCGTATTCCCGTGGGAGGGCGGGATGAGCTGAGCAAGGCCCAGGTCCATGGGCTTCTTGGGATAGACGGGCGGCCATGGCTGCGAGGGCGGCACCACCCATCTGCCGGTGACGAGCAGCCCGTCTGGGCCATCCGTGGGCGACCATTTGGGAAAGCCGGTCTCGGGGTGACCGACCGAGCGGGCGTTGATCCCGACGTAGCTCCCCGGGACCGCGCGGACCCCGACCACTGCGCTGAGCAGTTCCAGGGCAGTGGAGATGAGGGCTGAATGCCGGTGCGCCTGTGGGCCTTTGAAGTAGGCCAGGGCCACCGGACGGAAGGGAAGCTCGTGCCCTTCTAGGACGATCGTGTCGCCGATGCGGGCGGCCTCGCCAAACTCGCGTGCCACCCGGCGTATGGTCTTTACCGACACGTCGCTGATGTCGGCGGCCATCTCCGGGGTGTACTTCTTGACGTGGTCTTTGATGACGCCGAAAGCGCTGCGGACGCGCCGTCCCTCGACGACCTCGTCCACCTCCAGCGCCACCCGTTGAAAGTCGGCGTCGTAGGCTTTGGGCAGGCGCTCGACCGAGTCCCACATCTGCGGCTTACCATCGGCATCGCGCACGTAGTGGCCGTCGTCGCCGACAAGGTAGGGACCGTTGGTCTCATGCTCCAGATACTCGTGGTCAAAGACCCCGTACTCGTTCAGAAGCAGGTTGACCATGGCCAGAGCCACGGCCGCATCCGTGCCCGGGATGATCGGGATCCATTCGTCCGCGCTCTGCGCCGGCATGCCCATCCACGGGTCGAGGACCACGTGCTTCATGCCCCGGGCCCGGGCTTCCGCCATCTTGCGGACGGTCGTGTTCACCCCATAGTAGGCGCCGGTACCGACCGGCACGCCGAAGTTGAGGAAGTAGTTGCAGTAGTTGTAGTCGGGCTGCGACACCCAAGCTGCGTGTGTCAGACCTCCGATAAAGTGCTTACCGCTCGCGCAGTGGTTCCCAGCGCCGCCCACAAAGATGTTGGGGGTGCCGTACGCCACCGCGAAGGCCTCCAGCGTGTAAGACTGCGGCCCGCCGTTCACTCCGAAGCTCGCGACCAGCTTGCGAGGATCGTCTTCGTGGACTTCTTTCAGCTTCTCGGCGATCGTCTCGAGCGCCTCGTCCCAACTGATACGCTCCCACTTGGGATCGATCCCTCGACCCTTCTCCGGGTTGGTCCGCTTCATCGGATAATCGAGCCGGTTGGGATCGTAGAGGATGTTGATCCCACTCAAGCCCCGCGCACAGATGCGTCCCTGGGTGAGGGGGTCATCGGGGTTACCCTCGATCTTGGTGATCACTCCGTCGACGCGATGGGCCTTGATCGGGCAGAACGAGAAGCAATTTGCACAGACAGTGGGGATCCACACATCTTCGTGAGCGCGCTCGGTTTTCGTATCTTTCATATGATTCACTCCGTGTCGCCAAGTCGCTGACTAATGACGCCGGTCCCGGAGCTCCGGGCCGAAACGACCCAGAACTCCGGGACCGACTCTAGCCGCCGCCCGCGGCCGCAAAGACGATGATCCGCACCGCCGGGTCGTCTCCGACCGGCAGAGCCTGGTCCAGCTCCTCGACCGGCTTCCCACCGGCATAGACCTTCACATAACTCAGGAGGCCCTGGCTACCGAACAGCCGGTCCCGAAAAGCAGGGCCGTACCGCTCCGCCAGGTTCTCCAACACGTCTCCGTACGAGGCGCCTTCCCGGTCAGGAAGGCAGACCTCCACGTTCCTATCCTTGACCAGATCCCGTACGATCCCGTACAGCTCGACGTTCACCACGACCGGTTGCACAGCCTGCCACAACCTTGGGCCTGCGGCTCCAGCGAGCCCTGCATTTCGATCGGGGAAGCCGTAGTGTTGGCGATGACCTTCACGTCGTAGTCGAGTTGAGTTAAGTCATGGAGGCGTAGTCGATGGGCTGCAGCTTGCTCTGTATGGCGAGTTCCGGGCACATGGTGTTGTCGACGGGGACCAAGTCGTACGTCCACTGCTGGACGTCCCATGGGTACTGCTTGGTCGCCGCCAGCCACTGCCCGTAGTAACACGGAGTACCGTAGACGTTCGGCACGATATGCCGGCTGTTAGGCGCCACCGGGGAGGTGAAGTCGAACGCCCCGGCCATCGAGTCCGCCATCTTGCTCGAGGCCACGACCTTCATGATCTCTTCTTTGTCGTCGATGTTGGTGACCCGCTTGTACACGTCCACGGCCCACTCGAAGGTGACGTAGTGCAACAGCGGTTGCGTCCACTGCTGGCCGGTGTCCTTTTCGAAGCGGGTGGCGATAGTCGCGCAATCCTCGCCGGTGAGGGAGGACTTCCACGGGAGGGTCGGATGCCACCATGACCAGGCGATCATGCCGAAACCTGTGTTTCCGAGGGCTTCCATCGCCGTTGGGAACAACGTGGCTTTGGCCATATCCGCAATAACCGGATTGAACCCTTGCTGGAGGCACTGCTTCCAGAAGTTGGCCATGTCAGGCGGGACACCGAGGAAGCTGACGATCTCCACGCCGCCCTTCTTGAAGTTGTTGATCATGGAGGAGTAGTCCTCTTGACCAGGCTGGTATGGCCCGCCGTCTACCACTGTGTAGCCGTTCTCCTCGAAGAACGGCGTGAGGGCCTGCCGCCGAGCCTCGCCGTCGACCTCGTTGGACCATACGCCGCCGACCACCTTATTGTTAGGCAGCTGCGGTAGGACTACCTTGGCGGCCTCCATGAGCTCGTAGTTCCCCCAGAAGAGCAGATAGGTCCACTTGAACGGCTTGTCGGGAGTGGCACCGCGGCCGAAGTAGTACGGCTCCATGGGGCAGTCGCTCGACAGACACGGCATACTCAGGGCCTCGCACTGGTCGGCCACCGGGTTGACCGTGTCTGGGCTGGAAGACACCATCATCATGTCGATCTTGTCGTTCTGGATGAGGTCGCCAGCCACCTGCGCTGCACGGTTGGTATCCGACTGGCTATCCCGCATCTCGATCTTGATCGGGTGCTTCATGCCGTCGCCGAAGACCAGCCCGTCACCGGCGGCAGCCAACCACTCGTCCAGGATCCATTTGTCGGGGATGCCAAAGGCCGACGCGGGGCCGGTGAGGGGAGAGACGCAACCGAACTTGATCTCCCTGCCCATCTCGGGCCCGGCGGCAACGGTGGTCGTCGAGCCGGCGGTCGTGGCCGTGGTAGCGCCGGTTGTCGTGACCCCGCCCGTGGTCGTGGTCGTCTCCTCGCCGCAACCGGCGATGAAGGCGGCCAGCCCGCCACCCACGCCGACAGCCGCCCCGGCCACGCCGGCCATCTTCAGGAAATCACGCCGTGAAACAGACTTGCCGGCGAGCGAAGCGAGACCCTCAACCTGGGATTCCCGTTCCTCTTCTTGCACTGCCCCTCCCCTTTCACGATTCCCGATCTGACGAGCGCTCCAAGTTAGCGCAGACTATCCTTGTAACATGATGGGGACTACGTGTCAATCAGGGCCGCATCAGCCCAGGATCACGATAGTCTCGGTCCTAGGCTCGGATATCGGCGATGATGCGCTCGAACATCTCTTCCGACATACCCTCTGTCACGACTTCGGAGAGATCCATGAGGGACGAGACATCCTCGAACCAGTAGAAACCCATTATCCGCCAGGCTACGCGCTTGGCATCCACGTCCGGGCGGATGCGCCCCTGGGCCTTACCCTCTTGGACGATGGCAGCAAGCTCGTTTATGACGACCAGATTTCGGCTCCTGACCCTGTCGCGCAGGCCTGTCTCGGGAGGAGCCACCATGAACTCGAAGAGGGGATTGACGAACCCGAGCCTTTTCGCATTGGTCTCTCGGGTGTGATATTGGCCGATCCTGCGGAGGCGTTCGACGGCATCGCTTTCGTCGGAAGACCTGACCACTTCCTCGGCTCGGTCGAAAACCACGTCGAGGGCGGCGAGGAGCATCTCCCGCCGATTGTCGAAGTACTTATAGAGGGTCGGCTCGGTCACTCCGGCCGCGGCCGCGATACGAGCAGTCGTGGTGCCCTGCACTCCGTGCTTGTTCACGAGGCCCAGCACCACTTCGATTATCTGAGCCTTACGCTCCGCCGCCGTCATCCGCGCCATCGGCACCCTCCTTCTCCGCGAGGCCGAGTGTCCCTAGCGGTCGCCTATCTCACTCGACCCAGGCGTTGAAGCGTAGTCCCGAGGCCGGATCGTACTCCCTCTCGAACGCCTCCGGATGATCTGTCATCCATTCGTCCATCTGCTTCAGGGAGACTCGCTCCACTTCAGCCAAGAACCCGCTGGTCGCCTGCCCGCCACAATGCTTGGAAGTCAGCCCCTCTGGAGTGATGGTGTTGATCGCGCCCCCGCGGTCCAGCTTGGCGGGAATGATGAAGTCCGCCCTGGCTCCGTGGTCGATGGAGATCACGCCGGGCCGGATCCTTTCGAACACCAGCGCGCCGCAGAGAACGCCGCCCCTCTCGTTGAACACCTTGACGATGTCGCCGTGCTTGATGCCCCTCGCCTCAGCGTCCTTCGGGTTCATCCAGCAAGGCTCGTACATGTAGCCGTCGAAGCCTTTGACCTTGCAGGTCGGAGCCTCTCGGGTCCAGGGGATGTCGTCACATTGGGCGTGGACCCTCCATCTCCCGTGGTTGGACATGAGGAGCAGAGGATAGACGGCCGCCCGCTTGCTCGTGATCCTCTCGTCATGGGTGATGCTCTTCTCGATCCATTTGGGGATAGGCGGTCTCTCGTTGTCGGTGGGGAAGTTCTGGGCAAGGCTCTCGGAATAGAACTCGAGCTTTCCGGTAGGCGTGGGCAACGGGTTGGCTTCGGGATCCTCGTAGAATCCGTAGAGGCCTGCCGGGATCTTCTCCCATTCCGGATCCACGGGGATCACCCAGTAGCCCTTTTCCTGGAATTCCTCCCAGCTGATGTGTTCATCGAACCCCAGACCGTCGAAGACCGCCCTGACCAGTTCCTCATTCGTCATGCCCTCGGTGACATCGTCGTACTTGCCGAGCTTTTTGGCGACCTCCAAGACCGCCTCGTAGTCGCTCTTGGATTCGCCGATGGGGTTGATCGCCCGGTTCATGAGCAACACGCTCTGGAAGCTATCTCCATCCCTGATGCAGGGGGAGATGTCGTCCACCTCCAGAGTGGTGTTGGTCGGCAGGATGATGTCGGAGAACAGCGCGTCGTTCTCCAGCCAGGGGTGCTGGGCCACGATGCACTCGATCTTCGGATGCCTCATGGTATCGGCGACATCGTTGCCGCAGTTCCAGCAGGTGGTGCGGCAAGGAGTGTCGGTCCAGATCATGTGTATCTCCGTCCCGCCGTCTTCCTTCGGGATCGGATAGGTGTACTTGACGAACTGATCCGTCGTCGGCACCTCGTGACCTCCGGTCCCCCAGAAATGGACCGGCGGCTTCTTGATGCCTTCCTCGATCAGGGTCTTGGGGAGGAGCTGCTTGCCCCAGGCGGTGGGCGTGGTCTTGTGGGGCTTTAGCAACCGGTCCCCCGCAGGCGAGTTCACGAGATTCTGGAACATCCCCATATGGCCGGTGCCGCGGGCCATGATGTTTCTGGGCATCCCTTGGTACGCGATCTGGGCCTGGTGGACACCCGGTTTGCCCAATCCCTGCATCCCCAGCAGGATCACTTCCAAGCGCGCCGGCTCGTGGGACCAGGGCCCCCGGGCCATGCCCCCTCCGAAGTAGTGACCTATCGTGACGATCTTCTTCGCCCAATCCCGTGCCAGGGCCTTGATGGTCCACTCCGGAACCCCGCACTTCTCGGAAGCCCACTCCGGCGTCTTGGGAACTCCATCCTCATCCCCCATGACATAGGCTCTGACTTTGTCAAAACCGACGGTATGGGTCTCGACATACTCTTTGTCGTACGTCCCCTCCTTGATCCACATGTAGATGATGGCCAGCTGAAGGGCAGCATCGGTGTTGGGGAGGATCGGGATCCATTTGTCGGCGTGAATGGCTGCGGCGTAATTCAGGTCGGGACAGATATAGACTTGTTTGATCCCGATCTCCGACCAGAAAAAACAGAGGCGACTGGCGAACTGCCCCCTGAATCCCCAGGGTGTCGTCTCCGGGTCGCCTCCCCAGACCACCACCATGTCGCTGTTCTCGCAGATGTCCTTCACGATGTTGTCCGCGGGGGCCATCATGCCGATCAGACCAGATCCCCACACGTGTTTGGCCCCCCAGTACCACCCTTCCCAGCTGTCCGGGTTCCTGACCTGCTGGGTGAACCCCCCCATCTTGTCGAGGAGCAGTGTCGGGCAGCCGTGCGGCGCATGGACCATCTTGCATTCCCCGTGCCCGTCGCCCTGGACCAGGATGCCCAGCGGTCCATATTCTTTATGCACTCTTCTGATCTCGCCGGCGATGAGATCGGTAGCTTCGTCCCAGGAGATCCTGACGAACTTGCTCTTGCCCCGGTTCTGCGGGTTGCGCTCGCCGTTGGGGTCCCAATCGACCCTCTTCAGCGGATACTTCACCCGGTTGGGGGAATAGGCTCTCTTCTTGTAAGCCAGGCTGAACGGAGAAGGGACCGCCTTCATCAGCGGTTTCAGAGTCTTTCCGTCCTTTTCGATCTTCCAGGCATTGAATTCGCTGGAATCGTACTTGGAGTCATAATGCAGCGGCCTGACCCTGATTATCCGTCCGTCTTTCACGTCCACGGCACAGGGCGCGGCCCCAAAGATACCCCCGCTCAGGCCGAGGGCTTTGATGACCGTCTTTTCGTTGCCTTTGTCAGCTGCCACTTGATCGCCCCTTCTTTAGAATCCAACCTGGTTTCAGTCCCAACGTGTCTTGCCCGTAGGCCGAGCCTAACTCCTAGATCGCATTGGCCACCCGCCAGCCGGCCGCGGTGGCGTCCCGTATGAGACCGGGGTCCTCGCAGTCTCCAATAGGGTAGACCTCCGGCACTTTGCCCTTCAAGCTCTCGAGCAGTTCCGAGTTCGGCACGAAAGGTAGGGCACATATGATGCTGTCCGCCTCGAGGAATCGCGCCACTCCCTCTTTGGTGACGATAGACAGTCCTTTCTCCGTGATCTCCACGAGCTTCGCGCTCTCTATTCGGGTGACGCCCTTCTTGTCGAACCAGTAGAAGAGGCGGGTCCTTCTCTCCGGGTACATTCCTTTGCCGAGCTCTCCCTCGGTGTCGACGATCGTCACCTGCCTGCCCCGCTTGACCAGGAATTCCCCCAACTGGCACCCGTGGATAGCGCCGCCGATGATCACCACCTTCTGGCCCACCGGCATCCAGAATCTGGTCAGGCCCCGGAGCCTCTTGGGTCCGAAGATCCCCAGATAGAACCGCAGCCTTCCGTACAAGTCGCTGCTCTTGATGACGTTTCGCCCATCGATCCCCGGGACGTCCGGTACCAGCGGATTACCCCCGGCAGCCAGGATCACCACGTCAGGCTTGGCTTGGGCGATGATGGACGCATCGAACTCCTTGCCCAGCCTGACATCGACGCCCAGTTTCTCCATCTGCTTTCTGAAGAAGCGAAGGAGATCGGGGAGCTCTTCCAGTTGAACCCCCTTGACCATGGCCGCCAGGGGCACCGAACCGCCCAGGTACCGGCCCTTCTCCCACAGGGTGACCTCATGCCCCCGGAGCGCAGCTACCCGGGCAGCCTGCATGCCGGCCGGGCCGCCGCCCACCACCAGGACCCGCTTCTTCGTGCCTAGCGGCGCCACATCGTATTGGTCGGTGCCGAAGCAGGCGTTGACGCGGCACTTCCTCACCTCGTTGTAGGTGCTGCTGCAGTGGCCGCAGTGGGTGCAGGGCTGAATGTCGTCAAACCGGCCCGCGCGGACCTTGTTGGGGTACTCAGGATCGGCGAAGATGCGCCGGTTGAAGCCGATCAGATCGGCTTGGCCCTCCCGCAAGACCTTTTCTCCCGAATCGGCGTCGAACCCGCACACTGTCATCACGGGGATGGAGACCACCCGCTTGATGGCCGCCGCCAGCGGCACGTTGCACAGAAATCCATGGTGGCTCCAGTCCATCTCCTTGGGAAACTCACTCAGGGGAATGAGCGGCTCGGGATAGAAGAGGGTATCGCTCAGATACGATCCCTGGTGCTGGCCGACCCAATGAGATCTCACGTGCAAGGAGTCGGCTCCGGCTTCCTCGTATATCCGGGCCAGTGTCTTGTTTTCCTCCACGCTGAGCCCCAGCTCACCCACGCCGGCCTCGACGCCGTTCATGAACACCTGTACGGGGAAATCCTGCCCCACCCGCTTCTTGATCTCCTTGATGACTGCGAGCACGAAGCGAGTCCGGTTCTCCATGCTCTGAGGGCCGTAGATGTCGTCTCGCCTGTTCCAGAAGCGGGACAAGAAGGTATCGAAGAGATGATCGGCGCCGGCGTGGACCTCGATGCCGTCGAATCCGGCCTCGGCTATCCGGAGGGCCCCGCCGGCGTACCGCTCGACCAGCTCCTCGATCTCGGCGATGGTCAAAGCGTGCGGCGGCTCCTCCTCGTGGACGTCGAACATCGAAGGGAAGGTCACAGGCGAC
Organism: bacterium; assembly: GCA_043801935.1. Lineage (GTDB taxonomy): Bacteria > Actinomycetota > Thermoleophilia > RBG-16-64-13 > RBG-16-64-13 > JAZDLO01. The sequence goes on along the minus strand of JAZDLO010000058.1, from coordinate 46,326 downwards.
GCGGCCACTCTCTTGGCCACGGTGTGATAGGGACCCCCCCACGGGCCGCGATGGTAGAACTGGACGAAGGCTGGGCAGCGGTGCCGGTGGATCTCGGCGGCAAGCTCGCCGATCTCTTTGATGTATTTGTCGTCGTCGACCCGAAAGCGCCGGTCGCCTGTCTCTGCCAGGGGCCACTCCATGGCGGGAGTCTCGACGATGATCAGGCCCACCCCACCTCGTGCCACCGCTCCGTAGAAAGCCTTGGCTATGCCGCCGACGCGATGCTCGCCTAGCTCAAAGAAATAGGTCTGCGCCGCGCTCTTGACGATCCGGTTCCTCAGCTGCACCTTGCCGATGCTGAGCGGCGAAAAAAGGTGTTCGTACTGGGAAGGTGCCATCAGCGCCTCTCATGCTCGTCGAAGTGAGCTTCCACACAACGCCCGGCGGCCAACAAGGGCCCCGTGACCAACAAGGGCCCCGCGAGCGCCGCCCGAGTTCGGGCACAGCGTATCAGAGAAAAGTGAGCTCTCGCAGACAGCTGTGGATCGTCCCCCGACACTAATTCAGCAGCTTGGCGGCAAGATGTCCGTCGCGGATCGCATCGAAGATCTTTCGCGGTCTGACACAGTCGCCCGCTTCAAACACCTGGAGGTCAGGATCATTGCTCAAAGCGTCGATGAGCTCTCGATTAGGCGTGTAACCGGCAGCCAGCACCACAGAATCAACGGTGATCGTGGTCTTCGCCCCGAATCGGTCGACCACTGTGACGCCGTCATCCGACACGCTTTCCAGGCGCTTGCCGGTATGGATCGAGACGTTGAGATCCTTGAAGCGTTCTTCGTAGACCAACTGCTCGTCAAAGGTGATGTTGTTCATGAAGGTGTCGAGCATCTCGACGAACACGACTTCTTTGCCCCGTTCGGCCAAAAAGAGACCGACCTCTGTCCCCACGATCCCGCCGCCGATGACGGCGATCTTGGTCCCTAGCGTTGCTTCACCATGAAGCACTTGCGAAGCGCTGGTCACTTTCTCGTGGGCGATCCCTTGGACGTCTTCCAAGGCCAAGGGGGTGGCGCCCGTAGCGACGATCACCGCGTCGTATCCGCCATTCTTGATGGCCTTCGACGTGGCTTCTTCCCCGACGATCTTGATCTGGAGCTTCTCTATCTGTGTCCTCAAGTAGTCGATGAGAGGCCGCAGGTCGGGGGCTTTGAAATCCGGGATCGCGGCTTCGAGCAGCGCGCCTCCCAGTTCCCGCTTCTCGTACAGGGTCACCTGATGACCTTTCAGCGCACATACTCTCGCCGCCTCCATGCCCGCCGGCCCTCCGCCGATCACGGCGACATTCCTGGAGCGTTCTGCTTTGGTGATCTTGAACTCGTCTTCCCGGCAGACCGCGACATTGACCGAGCAGGAGACGGTCTTAGCCTGGTGGTCGCCTCTCGCCAGGCAACCGTCGTTACAACGGATACAAGGTCTGATGTCTTCCGGTCTGCCTTCCCTCGCCTTGAGAGGCCATTCCGCGTCGGCCCAAAGAGGTCTCCCCAATCCGATGAAGTCCCCTTTGCCTTCGGCCAGGATATGTTCTGCCAGCTCGGGAAGGTTGATGGACCCCGAAGCGACGACCGGTATCTTGACCTTCTTCTTCACCGCCTCCGCCGCCCAGACATTGTGCGCTAGGGACATGCCCATCGGACTGACTTCATGGATGGTCTGGTGGTGGTTCCCTCCCGACATGTGGATGGCGGCGACCCCCATCGCTTCGAGCCGCCCGCACAACTCCGCCGTCTCTTCGATCGTTGTACCGTCCGGCTCGTAATCGGTGCCGCTCAGCCTCACACATACGGGGTATTCAGGTCCGACTTGGTCCCTGATCTCAACGATGACTTTCAGCAAGAAACGCATGCGGTTTTCCAGCGGGCCGCCGTACCAGTCGGTCCGTTTGTTCGTCCGGGGCGAGAGGAAATTCGAGATGAGATAGCCGTGACAAGCGTGTATCTCGACCATGTCGAAATCCGCGATCTGTGCCCTCTTCGCCGCCTGTCCAAACGACTTGACGATCTGCAGTATCTCATCGAAGGTCAACGCCTCTGGGGCCGGGCAACCGGCGGCATAGAGTTCCTCCCAAGGAACGGTCGACGGGGCCTTCGGCCTTTCAAGCGTGAACCTCTGCCGGCCCGCGTGCGATATCTGGATCGCCGCCTTCGCCCCGTTGGCTTGGATGGTCTGTGCGAGCAACGAGAGCCCGGGGATGTGATCCATGCGGGCGATGCCGAGTTGACAGGGCGATGCTCTGCTCGCATCGTCATCGACCCAGGCGTACTCGACGATCACCATGCCGACTCCACCCAAAGCCACCTCTTTGTAGTAGCGGAGCATCCTTTCGGTGATGGAACCGTCCGGGTTGGCAAGACCCGTGTGCTGAGGGGCCTTGATCACCCGGTTCTTGAGCCTGACGGTCCTTACGCATCCCGGCTCGAACAACTTGGGAAACTTGGTCTGCATGAACGTATCCCTCCCTGGAAACAGGCCGTCGCCCCGTCTCATATGTTCAGCGGTGGGTCATACCCCTCTTCAATAGCCTGGAACACCGTCCTGACGGCTTGAACAAAGCCTACCAGAGAAGGGCGCGTTCTGGTGGAGAGGCCCTGGGGGGATCCCTGGCGTGCCAAAGCTGGATATTGGGATAGAAAAAGCCCCGCGTTACGGAGCTTTTTCCGCAAAGCCTCATCGGCTCTCATGGTCGACCGCTAACCGGGCCCTTGCGGGTCCATCGACCCACGTGTCGAGGGCCGATTCCCCTGAGTTACTTCTCCAGCCTCTCGATGCTCTGGAAGGTGTTGCTGGCGAATACCTTGTTGAGGCAGGCGCCGCTCTCCTGCATCTTGGCCTTGCCCACGGCGTAACAGGCGCAGAACGCCACTTCCATGATCTCTTCGTCGGTCGCCCCGGCCGCTTTGGCATTGCAGGCCTGCGGCAGCACACCTTCCCAATGGTTCTCCATCATGTAGCACGCGATCAGGATGAGATAGCGGGTCTTGGGGTCCAGGATGCCGCGGTCGAGCAGCTGCGTGAGCTGGTTGTGAGCGAAAGTGGACAGCATCTCCGGCTTGTTGTCTTTGTAGAAATCAAGCGTGGGATCATCCGGCGGTTTGCCGTAACCGGGCCTCTGCTTGGTCCACGACTCGAGGATCTCCTCGGCCGTCTTAGCCGCCTTCATCGCTTCGACTACTTCGACTTCTTCAGGTCTGGGCATCGTTCGCTCCTTGTGTAGTGCGCCTCGACCGACTGATCAAGCGGTAGGCACAAGCCATGTGGAATGTTTCCCGACGGTCAGCGCCCGGTATTCGTACCGGCCCCATGATAGTCCGGGCCGGCAGCGGGGGACGCAGTTCGTCAGAACTTTTCATGGGTGCGGCAAAGTATTACGATGACGTATAGACGGCTCTGGTGCCGCCGATCGTCTGGGCCGGCCCCGTCACCCGGGCCTCCGCTCACCCGCCTAGGGCAAAAGTCAGCAGCAGAATGTGATCATCGCCTTCGACCACGACGTCGTAATCATCGACATAGAAACGGCCGTTCACATTGAAGGCGTAATGGGCCGTCAATCTATCCTCTCCGGGACGGATGACGCTTCCCTCTAAAGCCGGCATTTTACGTCTAAGGGCGCCTACAAGATCCTTGAGGCTTGCCCCATCGTCCAGTTCCAGCTCGACAGTACGAACGCCGGCTGCGTCATTGGTCATTCCGAAGAACTCTACGTTGTATTTCACGATGGCCAGAGTGACTTCGCCACGTCGTCCAGACCCAGGTCCCGCAGTTTCTTCTTGCTGGGCTTAGTCGTCGTGAGGTCCCAATCCATGGCCTCCAGGAACTCGCGGTTTATCGCGTCCTGATCGATGGTCACCCCGGCAAGCGGACCGGCCTCCAAAGGTGGTTCTCCCACCAGCCTTCCGGAGACGACGTAGTCCAGCGGATTCAGCCCCTCGCGTGTGTTGAATGCTTGACGCAGATTGGCGATCCTCTCGCCGGTCGCCAGTACTTCGTCCAGGGTCGTATCCCAGCCGGTGATGGCAGTGAGGAACTCGATCAGGACATCGACGTGGGGATAGGTGGCGATGACGAATACGCAGGCACCAAGACTCTCGAGGGCGTGATTGAAGATGACATTGATCTTCTGGGCCTCGCCTCTGCCGCTCCATGCCCCGGGCTCGTACTTGGGCACGGGAACCCCTGGCGGCACGAACCCGCCGTGCCAGCGCATATGCCGAGCGGGAGTAGCGTCCATCCTGTAGCAGGACGCGAACCCATACTCGAATTTGGGATTATGGGCCGGGAGCTCCTGTCCGTTGATATGTATGGCATATTGATCGGCGCCTCCGCCGATCCTTTCCGCGGCGATCTTGACTCCATCAGCGAGAACGTCGCCAAATCCTTTTCTCTCGCACAGGTTCTCGAGCATGGAGACGATCGATCGATGGTTCCCCCAGGTCATTTCGATGCCGTCGGTGTCTTCTTTGGTGATGACCCCGTTTTCGTAGCATTCGATGGCAAAGGCGATACATGCGCCGGCCGATATCGTGTCCACCCCGAGACGGTTACACACGTCGTTTGCCTTGATGATCGACTCGAGGTTGTCATTCAGGCAATTGGTGCCGAACATGCTGACGGTCTCATATTCGGGCTTGTGGACGCCGTAGGGGTATCCGTACTCTCCGGCGCTTTCCTTCATGAGACCGCCGCAGGCGATGACACAACGGTGGCAGGCGTATTTCCTCTGCACCCTCTCCATTACCGGGTCGACGCCGATCTTCTCGATCCCGGGAAAGTCGATCTCGCAGACCCCGGACCAGTTCTTTACCGGCGCATCTCCTATCTTGGCAAATGGCACGATGACGGAGGCGGTACCGAAGTTCCTGAACTCATCGACCAGCCCGGCGAGCTTTCTCGCGTACGTCTGCCGCAGGGTGGCGACCCTGTCGGCGTCGAAGACCGGGACCTGCGCCCTACCCTTTGCCACGATCGCCTTCAGCATTTTGGAGCCCATCACAGCTCCGAGTCCCGAGCGCGCAGCGGCCCTGCCTTTGTCGGTCATGACCCCTGAGATAAGGGAAAGCTTCTCGCCTGAGGGGCCGATGGAAGCGACCTCGACATCCTTGCCGAGTTCGTCCCTGAGTATGTCTTCAGTATCGTGAGTGTCCTTCCCCCACAAATGGGCGGCGTCTCTGATCTCAGCCACACCATCGGCGACCAACAGGTACACCGGCTTCGAAGACACCCCGGTGAAGAACACCGCGTCATAGCCGGCAAATCTCAAGTAGGGACCGAAATTCCCCCCCGAATTGGCATCGCCCCACGTACCGGTCAGGGGAGATTTCCCCACGACCGCGAACCTTGACCCGCCGAGCGCGCCGGTTCCCGTAAAGGGACCGGTAAGGAAGCCGAGTATGTTCTCCGGGCCCAGCGGGTCGACACCGGCGGGCTGCCGGTCGAAAAGTATCTTGGCGCCCAAACCGTAACCCCCAAGATACCGACGGCCCAGTTCTTCGTCGAGGACCTCATCCCAGAGTTGTTGCTTGGAGAGATCCGCCCACAGTATCTTTCCCATGTAACCGCGAGCCATACGTTCACTCCTCGCTGTATCCGTAAGTGCACGCCTCGTCGAGTATTTCCGCGATATCTCGGACGCTTAGCCGCTCCTCGAAGCCCTCGTGTTTCACCCCGTCATCGAGCATTATCTTGCAGAAAGGACAGGCGGTGGCGATCACGGGAGCTCCGGTCTCGAGAAGTTCCCGAGTGCGCAGGAACTCGATGGGCTCTCCGATCTTGATCTCGCTCCACATCCGTCCTCCGCCTCCACCGCAGCAAAACCCTTCACGGCCGTGGCGCCGAGGCTCTTTCAGGGAGAGCCCCGCCGCACCCAGCACCTCTCGTGGCGCCTGATAGATATCGTTGTAGCGCCCCAGATAGCATGAATATTGATAGGTCACCTGCAGACCCGAGGAGGGCGTGGCCGGCAGCCGCCCACTGGAGACCAGCTCCTGCAGCAGCTCGGAATGATGCACCACTTTCCAATCGGCGCCGATCTGCGGATACTCGTTGCGGAAGGTGTTGTAGCAGTGCGGGCACTGGGTGAGGATCGCACGGAAGCGGTACTGGTCTATGGTCTCCTTCAGAGTCTCAGCGCCCACCTGGAAGAGCATCTCCTCCCCCATGCGGCGACCGGCTTCGCAGCTGCAGGTCTCTTCCTCTCCCAATACGGCGAAAGACACCCCGGCCCGCGTAAGCAGGCGCACGAGTGCCTGCGTCACCTTCTGCGCGCGGGGGTCGTAGCTGCCGGCGCAGCCGACGAAGAAGAGGTAGTCGACGGGTTCCGGTTCGGCGCTGTCGGACGGCCGGTCGGAGTCCTGGATCTCGGCCAGCACCGGCACCTCTACGTCCAGCCCCTCGGCCCAGGCCATGCGATCGCTCTGCTTGAGCTGCCAGGGGTTCCCCCGCATGCCCATGGACTCCAGGGCCTTGGCCGCACTCCCGGCGAGGCGCCCTTCGTTGGTCAGGTAGCGACGCAGCTCGAGCACCTTGCTCAGCTGGTCGATCGCCACCGGGCAGTGCTCCACGCAACTTCTGCAGGTGGTGCAGCTCCACACCTCGTCGTCCTCGATGACGTCGAAGAGATCGGGGATGTCCGGGGACGAGCCGGAGCCCCGCCGGAGCCAGGTGCGCATCGCTTCGGCCTCTCTTTGCTGCAGGATCTGGCGGCTCTTGAGGACGATGGTCTTGGGGTTCAAAGGCTTGCCGGAGGCGGTGGCCGGGCAGACTTCCTCGCACCGTCCACAGCGCGTGCAGGCGTCGAGATCCTTGAGGTCGGGCCAGGAGTAGGCCGTGATGGTACCCACGCCCAGCTCGTCGGTCTCCTCCACATCGGGAACGAAGGGCATAGCGCCCTTGGACCGCCGGTCCCGCAGAAAGACATTGGCCGGGGCGGTGAAGACGTGTAGGAACTTGGTGAAGCCGAGAAGCCCGATGAAGCCCAGCGTGAGCAACATGTGGAAGATCCACATGTACCGGTAGAACGTGGTGAAGCCCTCGGCGCTGCCGATGTCGGCATATCCCCTGGCCAGGCCGTAGCCCACGAAACTCGCTACCTGCTCGTAGTCGGGGAGCCCGGCCGCATAGATGCGGGCCCCCTCCATCAGAAAACCGGTGATCCCGAGCACGAACAGCGTGATCAAAGGGTAGTGGTCGTACCAGCGACGCTCGAGCTGGGCCGGCCTTCTCACGTACCGTCGCAAAACCGCCAGCACCACGCCAAGGAGAAGGGCCAGCCCTCCCAGCTCCATGATGAAACTGAACCCGAGATAGAAACGGCCGGTGAAGAAGTGCAGGCCGAAGTCGATGACGAAGATCAGGATGATGGTGCCGATCAGCAAGACCGTGAATCCCCAGAAGATCGAGAGGTGCATGATCCCCGCGTAGCGATTGTCGACGATCGCCCTCTGCAGAAGACCGTTGAGGACGAGATCCCATACTCGGCCCGGCAGGTGATCGGCGTGCCGGGTGGACGCCGCGCGTCCCCGCCGGTACACCATCACTCGGCGAACGGCGTATGCGATGAGCAGCAGGATGGTGATCGCCGCCCCGGCGTACATGACCACTTCCGCCCACAAGGGGATGTTCCACAGAAGTTCCCGGGTCTCCACGGCGTCGGTCCTAGGACGCGGTCTTACGTCGGTGGATCTCCTCCGTCAGAGCGGGCACCACGCTGAAGAGATCCCCCACCACGCCGAAGTCCGCAAAAGAGAAGATGGGTGCGTCCGCGTCCTTGTTGATCGCCACGATGTAGTCGGCGGTTTGCATCCCAGCGCGGTGCTGGATCGAGCCAGAGATGCCACAGGCGATATAGAGCTTGGGCGAGACGGTCTTTCCGGTCTGACCCACCTGGTATTGGTGGGGCTTCCAACCAGCGTCCACCGCGGCCCGGCTGGCGCCCACGGCAGCGCCGAGCTCCTCAGCCAGCGCATGGATGATGCCGAAGCCCTCGGCCTTGCCAAGGCCACGACCGCCGGCGACTATGACCGATGCTTCCTCGAGACTGACGATGCCCGCCATCTCGCAGACGACGTCGAGCACCTTGATCAGAAGGCCGCCCGGGTTGAATTCCACCGGGAGCGGTATGACCTCCGCGTCACCAGGCGCTTCCTCACGGGCAAAGACGTTCGGCCGCACCGTAGCCATCGCCGGGCTGGTGGTCGCCTCCTTCTCCACGATCACGCTGCCCCCGAAGCAGGGATGGGTGGCGATGAGGCGGCCGTCTTGGGCCTCCAGACCTGTGATGTCCGCGAGGAGACCTACGCCAAACCGGGTGGCGCAACCGGCCGCGACGTCTCGGCCGTCGGGCGAGCCCGCGAAGACGACCAACGCCGGGCCGGCAGCCTCGATCCCGGCCGACGCCGCGTCGACGAACGGACCCGGTCGAAACACGGCGAGGTCGGAGCTCTCGACCACGTAGACTCGTTCGGCGCCGTAGCGGGCGGCCTGCGCCGCCAAAGGCCCGGCCTCCGCGGCCATTGCGACCACACTCACGGGTCCGCCGATCGCGGCGGCAAGCGCGCGAGCCCGCGTGATGCTCTCCAAGGAGACGTTGGCAAGTTTCCCATCCTTGGACTCGGCTACAACAAGGATGCCACTCTTGTCATTCACTGATCTATCTCCCCTACCCTTCGGTCTTCAGTCGGCCACGAAAGCAGATACCACCAGCGCTGAGGCGCCGCTAGACGAGCTTTTCGGCCGCCAAGAAATCGGCGATCCGCTGAGCACCCTCACCGTCGTCTTCGATCTTGACCCCCGCTTTGCGGGGCTCGGGAAAACGAGCGGACAGCACGCGGGTCTTGGCGCCGGAAACGCCGATCTGGCTCGCGTCGAGATCCAGGGCGGCCGCGTCTCTTGACTCCAGCGGCTTCTTCTTTGCACCCATGATGCCCTTCATCGATGGGTATCGGGGCTCGTTGATGCCCTTGACGACGGAGAGAACGGCCGGCAGGGGGCATTCGTAGGCGACATAGCCCTGCTCTGTCTCCCGGTGGACCACAAGGGCGGAGCCCTGTACTTCGACTTTCGAGAGGGAAGAGAGCAAAGGCAGACCGAGTCGCTCGGCCACGGCAGCCGGCACGCAGCCGGTCTCCGCATCAGTGGACCGGATCCCGAAGAGCACGAGGTCGTGTTCGAGACTTTTCAGTGCTTCCGCAAGGACGTATGCCGTCCCTTGCGAGTCGGAACCGGCCAGAACGGGATCGCTGACCATCAGCGCACGGTCTGCCCCCATGGCCAGCGCCTTGCGCACGGCGTCCGCTGCCGTCTCGGGGCCCATACACAGCACTATGACCTCGCCACCCTGAGACTCACGCAATCGCAGCGCTTCCTCCACCGCGTATTCGTCGTACGGATTGAGGATGTTGTCCACGCTACGGTCCAGACGCCAAGAGCCGGGGTCGAGCCTCTTCTCCGCCTCTGTGTCGACCACCTGCTTCACACAAACCGCGATGTTCACTGGTCTTCCCTTCCTTCGCAAGGCGACCTTCGACCGCGCCGCACCCTTAGGCTGGGCCGGCTGCTACATCATAGTCCGACTCAGCAACTGGGGAAGCACTTCGACGCAACTTTTCATGGCCGGCGCAAAGTATTACGATGATGTATAGATGGAACTGGATCTCCTCAAATCATTCCTGGCTGTAGCGGAGGCTCGCAGCTTCAGCCGAGCCGCGCGGGCCATGCATTCCACGCAGCCCACGCTCAGCCGTCAGATCGCCCGTTTGGAGAGCGAGTTTGGGACTCAGCTGTTTGAGCGATACGGAAGACATGTCGAATGCACCGTCAGCGGGCAGCTGCTACTTCCCCTGGCTCAGGCGATCGTCACCCGCGCCGATGAGGCGGTCAGTCTTCTGCGCGAGCAGGCAGGGGCCGGTCCGAGCACGGTGCGGTTCGGTGCCGTCGGAAACGTCTTTGCCCTCCTCCTGACTCCCATTCTCGTCTCTTTTCTCGAGGCTTATCCGAAAGTGAGCGTCGATCTCATCGAGAAGGACGACGCGCAGCTCGAGGAAGCGGTCATCAGCGGAGAGCTCGATTGCGCCGTCATGACGCCGTGGGGGTCTACTCGAGCCGCGACTCAGTATCTGCTCACAGAGGAGATCCTGCTGGTGGTCCCTCATGGACATAGGCTTGCGAACCACTCGGCGGTCGCTTTGAGCATGCTCGCGCGCGAGTCGATACTGCTTCCCCGGGCGACCATGAACGCCGGCAACATAGTGGCAGATGCCTTGCGCCGGGCTGGCTTCGAGCCCAAGTTCTCCTATCGAGCGAACTACCCCGAGCTGACCAAGGCTCTGGTGAGAAGGGGTCTGGGCGTGGCGCCGATGCCCAAGATGCTGGTCGCTCCCGAGACTCTTGAGGGACTGATCGCCATCCCCTTCGAGAGCCCGTTGGCCCGAGATCTTAACCTCGTCTACCCCCGGGACCGCCCCCTGACCGCGGCGGCGCGGGCACTCATGGTCCACGTCCGGGCAGGCGTTTCCAATCGCGGCGACGCGGGTCCATCATAGATCAGCAGGGACTGCGACGCTGGCAAGCCTCGCTTATCCCGTCTATCTATACGTCGCCGTCATACTTCGCCCCCGCCATGAAAAGTTACGTCGAAGTGCTCCCCCCACTTTCCGCGCGCATTATCATGTAGCCGCGACCAAGATGGGGGGAAGCCTCGAGAGAATATCCCGAAAAGCCAGCATTTCCGCTGTGACCGTGGGAGTTGGCGCAAGCAGCAGGCGAATGAACGTGAGCAGGAGGTGCACGTATGGACTTCAGATTGACCGACGAACAGGAAATGACGCGCGACATGGTTCGCGAGTTCGCGCAGGAGGAAGTGAAGCCTGCTGCGCTGGAACTCGATCGCAAGAGCGACCCGAAAGACTGCATCCCCTGGGATCTGATCAAGAAAGCCTCCCAGCTGGGCCTGAGGACGGCGGCGATCCCTGAGAAATGGGGGGGCGAAGGGGCCGACTATCTGACGCTGGCGATCATATTGGAAGAGCTCGGGGCCGCCGACCAGGGCTTTGCCAGCATCATACGAGGCTGCTACACGGAATCGCCCAGGATCGTGGCGGAGCTGAGCGACGAGCAAAGGGATGAGTTCCTGCCCAAGTTCCTCGAGGACGACACCTATCTCATGGCGCTTGCCAGAACAGAGCCCGATGCGGGCACCGACTCCCATTACCTCTACGACGAGCCCGGGGCTTCGATTCAGACTTTCGCCGAGCGAAGAGGCGATGAATACGTCATCAACGGGACCAAGCACTTCATCTCCAGCGGCGGGATCGCCAAGCTGTATTTTCTCTACGCAAGAACGGACAAGAAAGGGCCGATATCCACGAGCCTGAGCCTGTTCCTGATGCCTGACGACGCACCCGGGTTCTCCATAGGCAGATTCCACAACAAGCTGGGAAGAAGACTGCTCCCGAACGCGGAATTGGTGTTCGAAGACGCGCGTATTCCCGCCCGCTACCTGGTGGGCGAGGAGGGCGACGCCTGGGGATCCGAGGGTGAAGGCGGAGGGGGCCCACGGAAGGACTGGACCAAGACCGGGGCCGGGGCGCCCCCGCCCTTCGGGCTCCTCGGCGCCGCCGTGAACCTGGGAACGGTCCGAGCCTGCTACGAGGAGGCCCTCAACTACTCGAGGAACCGGATCCAGGGTGGCAGGAAGATAATCGAGCACCAGCATGTGGCCATCAAACTAGCCCAGATGAAGGTGCAGATCGAGGCGGCCAGGGCTCTCCTCTGGAAATCCGCCTGGTCCTGGGAGACCAGGTATGACTATGATCCCAAGATGGGCATCTTGATCAAAGCGTACGTCGACGAGATGGGTCTGAGTGTGGCCAACCACGCAGTGGGTATCTTCGGGGGCCTGGGTACCGCGGACGACGATGTCCCCATCCAGAAGTATCTGCGGGACGTCTATACGTTCCTCCACGGGTTTGCCACTACAGACGTGGCCCTCATGATCGGTGCGCCTGATGCCTAGAGCCTAGCGCCGACAGGCGGCCTGTGGTATTCCCTCTGACGGATGCCTCCCACTACCCATTTGGCGAAGGGATGATTGGATGCCAGAGCAGATCTTTGTGAACTGTACGAACGGTGGCCCGATCCGGGTGCACGTGGAGGACGGGAAGATCACCCGTGTACGTCCCCTGGTCTTCGACGACTCGGACGCCGCCTCCTGGAAGCTCGAGGTGGACGGCGAGGAGTACACCCCTCTCAGAAAAGCGTGTGTAGCCGCCTTCGCCTTGACCGAGAGGGCCAGGGTCTACTCCGACGAGAGGATCCTCTTTCCCATGAAGCGGGTCGATTTCGACCCTGAGGGGGAGAGGAACCCCCAAAACAGAGGCAAGTCCCCATACGTGAGGATCAGCTGGGACGAAGCGCTTGAGATCGTCTCCGGCGAGATGAAGCGTATCCGCGCCGAACACGGGCCGGAAGCCATCATGTCCAGGGCCTCTTCTCACCATAACTGGGGGAACCTGGGCTATCGCTCTGCAGCGTGGGCGCGGTTCTTCAACGTCATCGGATTCTCGGACATCTTCGACAACCCCGATAGTTGGGAAGGCTGGCACTGGGGGGCGACCCATTCCTGGGGCTTCTACTGGAGACTCGGCAATCCTGAGCACTACGACATGCTCGAGGATGCCCTCAGGCACACCGAGCTCGTGATCCACTGGGGTAACGACCCCGATTCCACCCATGGGATCTACGGGGGGAACGAGTCTGCTCTCTGGCGCCTCTGGCTCAAACAGCAGGGTAAGAGGCAGATCATTATCGACCCCTTCTACAACTATACCGGCGCGGCCGTAGGGGACAAATGGATAGCCAATAGACCCGGTACAAGCGCCGCCCCGGCCCTGGCTATCGCCTATGTCTGGCTGACCGAAGGCACGTACGACAAGGACTATGTAGCCGGTCGCACGGTCGGCTTCGAGGAATTCCGGAAGTACGTCCTCGGCGAGGACGACAGCGCTCCCAAGACGCCCGGGTGGGCGGCGGAGATAACCGGCGTCCCCTCGCGCACCATAGTCGCTTTGGCCCGAGAGTGGGCCGCGAAACGAACCGCCTTGGCCGGTGGAGTCAAGGGGGGAGAGGGCGGCCACTGCAGGCAAGCATATGCCACCGAGACCGCGAGGATGCTGGTCTTGCTTCAAGCCATGCAGGGATTGGGGAAGCCCGGCGTGAGTATCTGGGGCACCGCCAACGGCCCCCCGTACAATGCCACCCTGGAGTTCCCGGGGTACGCATCCGGAGGGTTCAACCTGATCGCCGAGAAACCGGCCGTGAACCCCGTGAAGCAGCGGCTCTATCGATTGACTCTCCCGGAAGCCATCTTGAGCCCACCCATCAGCTGGATCGGCGAAGGCTTCTGCGGCAACTCTCTGGAACAGCAGTTCGTACCGTACACCTACCCTCTGCCCGGCTGCTCCGAGATCAAGATGTTCTACCGGTACGGCGGCGCCTTCCTGGCCACCATGACCGACACCAACCGTTGGGTGAGGATGTACCAAAGCCCCAAGCTCGAGTTCGTGGTCAACCAGGACTGCTGGTGGTGCACCGAGACCAAACTTGCCGACATCATCCTCCCGGCCTGCACCAATCTCGAGCGCTATGACATCGGGGAATGGGCGAGTTCCGGGGGCTACTCTCTGCACGCTTCCGGCAGTTGCAATCACCGGGTCATCGTCTATCAGCAGAAATGCGTGGAGCCGGTGGGTGAATCGAAGCCTGACTACGACATCTTCTGCGAGCTGGCCAGGAGGCTGGGAGTGGAGGAGGAGTTCACCGAAGGCAACACCTTCGAGGGCTGGGTCGAGAAGATGTTCTACGCTTCCGACCTGCCGAAGTACGTTTCCTTCGAGGAGTTCAAAGAGAAGGGTTACTACGTGGTCCCACAGGTCGAAGACTACAAATCGACCCCCGCTTTGCGCTGGTTCTACGAAGGACGGCCGTGCGACACTCCCGACACGAGCAATCCCAAGAGAGACACGGAGAAGAGCACGGAGCTGGCGACCTACAGCGGCAAGATAGAGTTCGTTTCCCAAAGCCTGCTGGCTCATCTCCCGGACGATGAGGAGCGGCCCCCGCTGCCGCACTACATCCCCAGCTGGGAAGGGCACACCTCGGAACTGGCGGACAAGTATCCGCTCCAGCTGATCTCGCCTCATCCCCGGTTCTCCTTCCACACGCAGCACGACACTCACGTGCCATGGCTGTCGGAGATCCCCGGTCACCGGGTGATCAAGAACGGGTACGCCTGGCAGGTAGTCCGCCTCCACCCCGTGGACGCGGAAGCCAGAGGCATCAAGCACGGGGATATCGTCAAGCTCTACAACGATCGCGCCTCCGTCTTGGGCATAGCCCAGGTCACCGAACGAGTGAGACCCGGCGTGGTCCATTCCTGCGAGGGATCGTCCAAATACGATCCGTTGGAGCCCGGTAAGGCCGGCAGTACGGACAGGGGCGGCTGCATAAACCTACTGACTCCTTCGCGCATGGTGTCGAAGAATGTCGCAGGCATGGCGCCCAACTCCTGCCTGATAGAAATGGCGAAATGGGAAGCAGAGTAGCCGGCTGATCACCGGATAGCAGATCGGGAGGTCTGATCTCTATGGCTCGCTATGGGATGGTAGTGGACGTCAGCAAATGTAACGGATGCTATAACTGCTTCTTGGCCTGCAAGGACGAGTACTGCGGGAACGACCGTCCGCCCTATTCCGTGTCCCAGCCGATGACCGGTCAGTTCTGGATGCGGATCCGGGAAAAGGAACGGGGCGCCTACCCCAAGGTCAAGGTTGCCTATACGGCCGTTCCCTGTATGCACTGCGATAGCCCCACCTGCGTGGAGACGTCCCGGGGGGATGCTGTTTATCGAAGAGACGACGGCATCGTCATCATCGATCCCGGGAAAGCGATCGGGCAGAAGGACCTGGTCTCCAGTTGCCCCTACCGAGTGATCTACTGGAACGAGGAACGACAAGTCCCGCAGAAATGCACTCTGTGTGCCCATCTCCTCGACAACGGCTGGAAAGAGCCCAGATGTGTGGAGGCCTGTCCCACCGGTGCCCTGGTGTTCGGCGACCTGGAGGATCCCGGAAGTGAAATCTCCAGGGTGGTGGCTTCGGGGCGGACTGAGGCGTTGCAGCCCGAGTATGGGCTAGAGGAAAAGGTGCGCTATATCGGCCTTCCGAAGAGATTCGTGGCCGGTGCCGTGGTATTCGGCGATACCGATGAATGTGCGGAGGGGGTCAGCGTCTCCCTTGAGGGGGAGGGAGCAAAGAAGACGGTGCTGACCGACAACTTCGGGGACTTCGAGTTCGAGGATCTGCCGGCGGGTATGACCTATGCAGTGACAGTCTCGGCTACGGGCTACGAGAGCGAGAGGCTGGTTGTCAGAACCAATGTCGACCGTTATCTGGGAGACATCGTCCTCTCCAGAACCGCCTAGGCCGGCAATACGCCGGTCTTGCTCCGGCATCCTTGGGCGCATACCGCAGGACTCACACTAAGAGGAGGTCGTCGAGATGGATCTTACCGAGGTGATCGAGATCAGGGTCCCGCGGACCCTGATCGGCGTAGGCGCTCTGAACGGCATCGGGGATCTGGTGCGGAGCCTCGGCGCGAGGAAACTCCTCATCGTCACCGATCAGGGGTTGGTGGAGGCGGGCATAATCGCTTCCGTGCGGGCGGCCCTTGGCTCGGGCGGCCTGAAGGCGGAGGTGTTCGACCAGTGCGGGCCGGAAGCACCGGTCAGCACCGTAGAGGCGCTGAGCCGGATGGCGAGCGAGGGCGGCTACGACCTGCTCATCGGGGTCGGTGGGGGCAGCGTCATGGACGCGACCAAGACTGCCGGCCTGCTGGCCGCCAATCCCGACATAGGCATCCAGGACCTCATCGACGGGGGATCGCCCGCGAAGAGTCTCAGCAGGATCCTCATCCCCACCACCGCGGGCACCGGCTCGGAGTGGAGCACGGTCGCGGTGTTCACCACCGACACCAGCGATGACCGCAACTACGCGTACATCACCGGTGGGAACCTCCCAGACGCAGTGATCATCGATCCGGAGCTCACCCGCGACCTGCCGGCCAGGATCACGGCCGACGGCGGCATAGACGCCCTCACCCATGCCATCGAGGCCTACACCAGCTCCCGGGCCAACCTGGTCACCGACATGTATGCCTCCACAGCCATCAAGCTGGTCACGACCAGTCTCAGGCCCGCCTATGCCAAGGGATCCGTGCGCCTGGAAGACCGCTACCGACTGTCGATAGCCGCCGCCGTGGCCATGCTGGCCGGATCGGTGGGCGGTGTGGGGATCGCCCACTTCATGAATCACGCCCTGCACCACAAAAAGGTCCACCTCTCTCATGGGGCCAAGGTCGGTCTTCTGCTCCCCTACGTCATGGAGTACAACCTGATCTCCGGCCCGGACAAGTTCGCAGAGGTGGCCCGACTTATGGGAGAGAACACCCGCGGCCTTTCCACCATGGACGCCGCCCTGAAGTCGGTGGCCGCGGTACGCCGGTTGCTCTCCGACCTGGGCGTGCCCCAACGCCTGAGCGAAGTCGGGATAACCGAGGCCGACATCCCCGGCTTCGTTGACGAGCTGATGACTTTCCAGGCCGTTCCTATGGCTTTCATGAACCCTCGCGAGGTAGGGCCCAAGGAGGCTGCGGAGATCTTCCTGAAGGCGCTCTAGCAGACCCTCCCTGGGGATCTACCCTCGCCGTGCGGCACTTCGTTCGCGGTCATCTGAGCAGCCGGACCGCCGTTCTGCCCATCGCGCTCGTCCCTTACCTGTCGGAGCACTTCCTCTGGAAAGGGGATCGTCTTGCCCCGTAATTCGCCCTGCACGCGCTCGCGCGCGGCCGGCACCGACTCACGCCACCCTCCGCCCGTGCTCTTCGTCAGCACACGTTCGTACTCCGGCAGTCCCATCACGACCACCTGGGGGTCCCTGGGCGTCCTGCCATCGATGGATTGATCGATGATCAGTCTAGCCTGTCGGCGGCCGCATTTCATACGAGGATTCGGGCATCGTTCACTCTCGCGGAGGCTCCCCGATGTACTTGCCATGGGGATCGATGAAGATCTTCCCGGGCTCACCCGGAAGCTGGGCGAACCAGTCCGGACAGCTCTTGGGGAACAAGAGCCGGCACTGCCACTGCAGCCCGAAGTCCTCAGCCTTCATCCCCGGATAGTAGCGTTCCATTCTCTCCCATAGGTCCAGCCCGCTCTTGGCTCCGGCAAGGACCTCTTCGTACCTGTCGAGGTACTGGAGCGAGAAGTCGATGCAGGACGTGCCCTCAAGGTGGAGCTTCTCCTCGCTGACATGGCCGGGGACGACCACCCGGGGATCGAACTCCCGCAGTTTCTTGATCGAAGCCCTCCACTTGTTGCGGCGGGCGGGGTCGCTCTCAGATGTCCAGAGGTGCACGTCGAGGAAGGCGACATCGGTCGCGCAAGCCAGGCCTAGGGACGGGACCCAGACCACGCTGTTGTTTGCGCTGTCGCCGTCCCAATCGTCGGAGAACTCGAGCCCGTAGCCCTCGACCTCTAAGCGGGCGTCGGGGAGGGGCATGGGGAAGACCACTTTCTTCGGTATGTTGTCGCCGAAGGGACCGCCCCAGAGGTCCATCTTGTCATTGGAAGTGAAAACGATATCGCTGACCACGCTGGGTAGTGCCACTATCCGGGCCTGGGGAAACGCAGGCTGCAGGACGCCCAGACCGAAATGATGATCCGGATGGAAATGAGAGACATAGATATGAGTGATGTTCTTGCCCATGAGCAAGAGCTCGGCAGCCATCTTATGGGCATCGCTCAGTAGCTGACAGGCATCGATCAGCACGGCGTCCCGCTCTCCGTAGAAGAGGACGGACGTGCTGTTAAAGCCGGGGTGGCTGTGCAGGAACATTCGGTAGTTCAGTGCCATTGGACTCCCCTCTGCTATCCCGTGAATCTCCGCAAGTCCATGTTACCAGGAGAACCTGACGCCTCCATTAGCGTCGCGCCGCCTTCGCCGCATGAGTGGATATGCTCGCACCCGTTGAGCCAAAGGGCGGCCACAGAGTAAGGGGCCCGGTGGACAGATGAGCCTAGTGCATGTACAGTCTGCAAATCTCCGGGGCTTTGGAGGCCGCCAAGGGCTCCGGAATCGGCGGTGGGGTGGCGGGCGCGGGGTCGGCCTCTAGGACTGCGGCCGCTATTGCTCAGACGCGGATCGATGCCTTTGTTCACGCCCGCATCACCAGTGACGTGGTCAACGTGCTTGAGGCGTGCACGGAAGCGCGCGGAGGTAATCATCATTGGAGGGTCATATCCGTATAGACAAGGAGCGCTGCAAAGGCTGCACCTTTTGTGTTGAATTCTGTCTGAAAGAAGGCATTTCCCTTTCCGAGGAGCTGAATCTCAAAGGGTACTTCGTCGCCGCCTTTGACTCGGGCAAGGAATGCAACGGTTGCGGCACCTGCGCTCTCATGTGCCCCGAAGTCGCCATCGAGGTGGAGAGAAGATGAAGCGTCTGATGAGCGGGAACGCGGCCCTGGCTGAAGCAGCGGTCCTTTCCGGTTGCACCAGCTACTTTGGGTATCCCATAACGCCTCAGAACGAGCTCACCGAATACATGGCAAAGCGCATGGTCGAGGCGGGCGGAGTCTTCATCCAGTCCGAAAGCGAGATCGGCGCCATTAACATGGTCCTGGGCGCGTCTGTGGCAGGAGCACGGGCCATGACCTCGTCGAGCGGGCCTGGCATCAGTCTCAAGCAAGAAGGCATCTCCTATCTCGTGGCCGACGAGCTTCCCGCCGTCATCGTCAACATGGTGAGGGGTGGCCCCGGCATGGGGAACATCTCGCCGGCGCAGTCGGACTACTTTCAGGCGACACGTGGGGGCGGCCACGGTGATTACAGGGTCATCGTCCTTGCTCCCGGGTCCGTTCAGGAACTGACGGAGGTCGTGCCCCTGGCTTTCGACCTCGCCGATAGATACCGCAATCCCGTGATCATCCTCGGCGACGGCATGCTGGGGCAGATGATGGAACCTGTCGACTTCGACAACCTGAAACGTCCCCCGGACTACGAGAAGGACTACATTCTCACGGGAGCAAAAGACAGGCCGGCTCGGAATGTCTACTCCCTGATCTTCGACCCCAAGCTCCATGAAGAACACAACTGGAAGCTCTTCCGCAAGTTCCAACTCATGGAACAGAACGAAGTCCGATATGAGACGTACTTGACGGAAGACGCCGACATGGTCGTCGTTGCTTATGGCATCGGTGCGCGGATCGCCAAGGGCGCTATCAAGAGGCTCCGCGAGGAGAACCTGAAGGTCGGCATGATCCGGCCCATCACGCTCTGGCCATTCCCCGGGGAGGCCCTTCGGGAGATGGCAAAGACGGTGAACGATTTCTTCGTCTTTGAGATGAGTGCCGGTCAGATGGTGGAAGACGTGAGGCTTTCGCTGGAAGGAAAGGGCAACGTCCATTTCTATGGAAGGCCCGGAGGCGTTGTCCCGATGCCGGTCGAGCTCTACAGGATCATTTCCCGTCACTACTACCAGGCGCACTCCGGCGGCAAGAGGAAGAAACGATGAAGGCAGTCTATATGAGGCCAAAGCTTCTGAAAGAAGCGCATTTTCACTACTGTCCCGGATGCGGCCACGGGATCATCAACCGCCTGCTGATGGAAGTGATCGAAGAGATGGACCTTCAGGAGAGCGCCATCTGCGTCGCTCCTGCCGGGTGCGGCATGCTTCTCTACAATTACTTCGAGATCGACGTCCTCGAGTCGGCCCATGGCCGCGGTGCCGCCGTGGCTACCGGCATCAAACGGGTAAGACCTGAGAACCTGGTCTTCTCCTATCAGGGCGACGGCGATCTTGCCGCCATCGGCACGGCCGAGGGGTTCCACGCCGCCAACAGGGGCGAAAACATCACCGTGATCTTCGTGAACAACGGCGTATACGGTATGACGGGCGGCCAGATGGCGCCGACGTCGCTCCTCGATCAGGTGACTACCACAACCCCGGCGGGACGGAACGCAGTTCTCGCCGGGCATCCCGTGAGGATCTGCGAAGTGTATTCCATGCTCGACGGCACGTCCTATCTTGAGCGCGTCGCTGTCAACAAGCCCGCAGCGGTGGCAAAGACGAAGAGAGCCATCGCCAAGGCGTTCCAGCGGCAGCTTGACGGGTGCGGCTTTTCCCTTGTCGAGATACTTTCCCCCTGTCCGACCAACTGGAAGATGGGCCCTCTTGAATCCTGCGCATGGATCGATGACGTGATGAGCAAGCAGTTCCCGTTGGGAGTCATCAAGGAGGTGCCATGCTCGTAAAGACCTTATTCTCAGGGTTCGGAGGGCAGGGTGTCCTCTCCATGGGCACGACACTAGCCAGCGCGGCCATGCTCGAAGGGAAATACGTGACCTACTTTCCCGCCTACGGCGTCGAGGTGCGGGGCGGCACGGCTAACTGCACGGTCGTTGTCTCCGACGAGGAGATCGCTTCTCCTGTTGCCTCTGATCCGGAATTCGTCGTTGCCATGAACCAGCCGTCCTTCGCCAGGTTCCAGAGTATTCTCCAGGCCGGGGGCCTTCTCTGTGTCAACTCGTCCATCGTAAATACCGAATCGGCGAGGAGCGACATAGAGATCCTGGCGATCCCCACAAGCGAACTGGCGGAAAGACTGGGCACCATCAGGGTCGCCAACATGGTCATGCTCGGAGCCCTCGTCAGGGCGAGCAACATGATCTCCTACGACATGATGCTCGAGAACCTCAACGAGATACTCGGTGAAGGCAAATCGAAGCTCATCAAAGTCAACAGGGAAGCTCTCAGTTTAGGCTACAACTACATTCAGGAGTAAGCGCGTGGTCATCAAGCAGCTTTCTGTGAGTCTGGACAACGTTCCAGGGAGTTTCTCCACTATCAGTGAGGCCCTGGGGCGAGAAGGAGTTAACATACGGGCCATCTCTGTAGCCGATACTTCCGACATCAGTACGGTCCGCTTTGTCGTTGACGACCCCGAGAAAGCGAAGAACATCCTCACGGCCGGCGGCCATACTCTCAAAGAGACCGACGTGCTTGCCGTGGAGACTCCGGACCATCCGGGCGGGGTGAACGCTGTGCTGAAGCCACTCAAGGCCGCCGGTATCAACGTCCATTACCTCTATCCTCACCTGGGAAGGGTCAACGACAACGCCATCGTCATCCTTGGTGTGGATCGGACGGAAGAGGCTCAGAAGGTGTTGGCGCAGAACTGGGTAAGAACCCTAGGGCGCGAAGTCTACAACGTTTAGGCCTATGCGGATCGGCGTACGTCGATGACGATCCGTCCTCTGATTTGCCCGGCCAGCAACTTGTCGGCCAGCCCGGGGAGCTCGCGAAGTGCAGCCTCACTTGTCATCTCGTCAAGCAGGTCGCCGGGCAGCCCGGCCAGCAGGTCCCATGCCCTTCGACGGGGGGTTTCGGGGGCGTAGACGGCATCTATGCCGAGCAGGCTCACCGCCCTCAGAATGAAGGGCATCACCGTCGTGTTGAGCTCACTGCCTGCAGCAAGCCCACACGAGGCGACGCTGCCTCCATACCACGTCTCCGCCAGGATCGTGGCGAGGGTGTTGCCGCCGACGGCGTCCACCGCCCCGGCCCAGCGTTGCGTTTCCAGCGGCCGAGATTGCCTTTCCAGCTCCGAGCGAGGAATGATCTCGGCCGCACCTAGACGACGGAGGTACACATCGTTCTCCGGACGACCCGTCGACGCGGCCACCGTGTAGCCTGCCCTCGCAAGCAGCATGATGGCGACCCCGCCGAGCCCTCCGCTCGCGCCCGTGACCACCACCGGCTTGTCCGGTTCACATGTCATTCCCGCCAGCACGAGTGCATTCACAGCAAGAGCGGCCGTGTATCCCGCGGTGCCTATGGCCATGGTCCTCCGCATCCCGAGGGCAGGTGGCACGGGGACGAGCGACGCGGCCGGCACCCGAGCGAAGCCGGCGTAGCCGCCCCAGTACGTCGCTCCGATCCCCCCCGTGGAACAGACCAGCACCTCGTCCCCGGGCTTGAAGTCGGGCGAGGAGGACTCCCGCACCAGCCCCGCGAGGTCGATCCCGGGCACGAGTGGAAAGCGGCGCGCTATCTTGCCCCGGCCCGTGAGGGCTAATGCATCCTTGTAGTTGAGGGACGACCAATGGACCTCGACGAGGACGTCACCCCCGGGCAGGTCCTCCAGCTGGAGCTCCTCCAGCTGCAAGGTCGGCTTCCCATCACCCTTGCTGAGCATCCAAGCGAGAAACTTCGACTCACTCACTGATTGCGCCTCCAGTATCTAAACAACCAGCCTCAAACCTTTTCTAGCACTATGTCGCCAAGATACTTGTCAATCGGTGTGTATATTATTAGTTCTTTGTCTCTATAACCCGGGTGCCTAATCTCAATAGAGTATTTCTTGTCCTTATCCAAGCCTTCGAATTCGAAATCTCCAAACCCACTGCTCTTGACTTGTTTCTTCCTACCTTCGCCCAAGAGGGTTACAACAACATCGCGCGCGCATTCATCTGTATCACCAAAAACCAAACTGCCGGCGATGAACCGTTTGGGCATGTTAAGGTACCAAACCTTCTCCTTCAGGCCATATTCGGGGTGGAGCACTTCAGCATTTTCCTCGGCCAGACGCTTGGACACTTCACTCTCCGGGTCATCTAGATCACCGAAGAGCAGGGCCTTCGTGGGACACACTTCCACGCACCTCGGTTCTTTCCACCCCCGATCGAGCAAGTGTGCGCACAGGGTGCACTTCTGGGGCAGACTCCTCTCCTCGTTCCAGAAGATCGCCCTGTAGGGGCAGGAATCCAAGATCTCCTTGCTCCCTGTGGCTTTCACCGGATCGATGATGACGATGCCGTCAGGTCGGCTGTAGACCTTGTCCGGGTGCTGTGTGACACACGGAGCATCATCACAATGCATACATGGGACTTTGAGATAGGACGTCTTCACCTTCGGGTAGGAACCGCGCTCGCGTTCGATGACGCGCATCCAGAAGTGCCCGGAATACGGCTGGGCCGCGGAGTACGGTAGGTGATCGTTGCCGCAGAACTCGTCCCGGCACGCCATGAAGCAACCGTAGCAGCCGTTGCACCTACTCATGTCTATCAACAGGCCGAAGCGCGGCATCGGTCACACCTCCCATCTTTCGATCTCGACAAGACAGGAATTCGGCGCCATCCCGGGCGCATTCAGAGACATCAGCCTATCGGAGGTGAGCAGGTTGACGCACCCTCCCCGGTCCAGTGAATAGGGTTTTCCCGGCTCCACGGGGTCGTATCTTCCGCTGGAGCAGAAACTGTGTATCACCCCGGGTTTGATCCGTTCTGTGATCGTCGCAGCACAGAGGACTGAGCCGCGATCGTTGTAGAGTCGAACCACGTCACCGTCTCGTATGCCGCGTGCGGCGGCGTCCGCCGGACTGATCCTCGCCGTCCAGTAGTAGTAGCCGTTGATGAGCTTGCGATGGTCGGGAATGTCACTGATCCAAGAGCCCTTCTTGTCGAAATGGCTGTGGAAAGAGTATCGGGGATGCGGCGATATCATCTGCAGCGGATACCGTGTCGCCAGTTCCGATCCGTGGCCTTCCCAGCTAGGAATGTAGTGAGGCACCGGCGGCCTTTCCCGGTCGTGCGGCGTGAATCTGGTGAGGCTCCCGGATACGAACTCAATCTTTCCGCTGGGGGTGGCCAGCTCGTGGGCTCTGTCGGTGCCCTTGTTGGGATTCATCAGGTCCGGCGTGTCGCACTCCCTGCCTTCATAGAACCAGCGAAAGGCAGGCGTGGATTTGTACGGATCCGGAGCAGGCACGACGTAGTAGCCCTTCTGCGTGAACTCTTCCCATGAGATGTGCTTCGGCAGGTCGCTGATATCGAAGTACGCCTTGATCCAATCTTCTTCAGACCTACCACCATCCGAGAAATCCTCCCAGACTCCCAATCGCTTCGCGAGTTGGGAGAATATCCAGTAGTCCGATCTCGATTCGCCGAGCGGCTCGATGCATTTCTGCTGGAAGGTGATAACGCGATAGTTGGACCCTGTGGTTCCCCACTTGAGGTATCCACCCGCTTCTCCCCACTCAGCGATATCGTTGCGTTCGAAGTTGGTGCATGCCGGCAGGATCACATCGGCGAATCTTGTCTCGGTGTGCCACCAGCAGTCCTGCACCACCACCGTCTCCAGTTTGGGGCTCTGGAACATCTGCACCAGTTTGTTTCCCTCGGTCATGGTCCCCAGCGAGGCAGCACCGTAACGGTAAAGCATCTTGATCTCCGGGTACCCCGGCATCGGATAGACGAACTTGGCAAATTGCTGCTCCAGTTTCTGGCCGCAGAAGCCCTCTCCCGTCCATTCGACCGGAGGACTCAGAATGGAATCAGCCAAAAGAAGACGATACAGGCGCTGTTCCACCGGATTGATCGCCTTCTTTCTGGCGGCCCGGGAAAAGCTCATCATGGCGTCTAGGTCGGCGTAACCCGGAAAGAAGACATCATAGTCCGCCGGTGCTCCGGTGGCATTGCCCCACAGATTGACCCCCGGCTTTCCCAGTCCCTGCATCGCCTGCAACAGCACTACTATGCGGGCGTATTCGTGGCCGTAGGCCGTGCGGCACGCACCACCCATGCCGCATCCCATCACTGTCGTCTTCTTCGCGGCCCATTCTCGGGCCAGAGCCTCGATCGTTCTGGCCGGGATTCCGGTGATCTCTGCAGCCCACGCGGGGGTCTTTGCCACCCCGTCCTCCTCACCGATGACATACCTTTCGAACTCCCCGAAACCCACCGTCCGGTCGGCGAGGTAACCCTCATCGTAGGTGCCTTCCCTGATCCATACACTCGCGATTGCGAGCGCCAGAGCCGCATCGGTACCCGGTCTCGGCGCTATCCATTTGTCTGCGATCTTCGAAGCACTGTAGTTGCAGAACGGGTCGATGAATATCTGTTGCTTTCCGGCGTCCCTCATCCACTCGAACCAAATGGCGGATTCCATGCCGTTGTAAGCAGCTCGCACAAAATCCGGGTCTATGGACCAATACACGATGTTCTCTGCGTGTCTCATCGTGTCTTCCAGGAGATCGAACTGCTCTGGTACGCCCAGCTGCCACCAGTATCCATACACATGGGGGGCACCCCAATGCCAGCCTTCCCAACTATCGGGGTTGTGCAGTACTTCGGTGAATCCGATCGTGTTGAAGAACCTGAAATAGGGCCCGAATCTGTATCCCACGATCCCCCAATTGTGATGGTCCTGATCAAGGGCGCCGATCGCCGCCGGGCCGTGGGCGGTCCTCAGACGCTTCATCTCGCCGGCCACGACTTCCAAGGCTTCTTCCCAGCTTATGCGTTCGTAGCCGGACTTACCGCGGTTTTCGGGGTGTCTTTCGCCATTCGGATCGAAGTCCACCCTCTTCATGGGATATAGAAGCCGGTCTTCAGAGTAGATCTGCGTTCGAGCGGCCATCACGTAAGGCCCGACTTTCAACTTCTTGGGTGGCGAGTACTCAGTGCCCTTGGGATCTGTGATCATCCAAGGTTTCAAATCTTCATCGTCGACCTGCAACGGCCTGATTCTGACTATCCTGCCATCCTCGACATACACTGACACGGGACCGGCGATCGTCGCGTTCATAAAGACTTGCTCTGTCATGAGTCGGCTCCCTTGTTACGAAAGTCGCATGATGATGGCCGCCAACGCCGAATAGCAGTGTTTCTGCATGCTTCACGGTGGCCGCCGGGCGGCGGCCTGTCCACCGTTACCCGTGCCGGCTCGCACGGTCCTCCGTCTCAGTTCGTAGCCCGGGGCAGAGCCCGGGCGACGAACCTACATCTGGCTCGATGACTACGAGTAGGCCATCGGCTGCACCTTGTCCTGCACCTTGACGTCTGGAGCCTGGGCGTTGCTGCAGATGGCCACTTCGAAGGGGTACTTCTCGCCCTTGACCCACTGGCCTCCGCACAAGACCGACTTGACACAGTTGGGCACCGGATGCCAGCCCATCATGTCCATCGGCTGGGTGAAGTCGAGGGGACCATTGGTGGTGGTCATGTTGGTGGTCCTAATGGCCTCGACGACGCTCTCTTTGTCTTCCGGGCTGGCGGCCCGCTTTAACACATCGACCGCCCACTCGGCCAGCTGATACATGCCGGTGCTGTTCGTACACGCCACCATGCCCGTCTTGGTCTCGAAGTCCTGGGCCAGTTCTTCCGCGGTCTGGCCAGTGAGGGTGTCAAGGTAGGGGAAGGTGCGGTGCCACCCGACCTCGCCTAGGAGACCCTGGCCGACTTCCCCGATGGCATTCAAGGTCTCGGGGAACAGGAGTGCCTTGCCGCTGCTGGCCAGCTTGGGGTGGAAACCTTGCTGGATGCTCTGCTTCCAGAAGTTGGTGAAATCCGGCGGAGTGTTGGTGCCGCAGAGGATCTCGCATCCCGCCTTCTTGAACTCGGAGATCTGAGCGGTAAAGTCTTCAGCGCCGGGCGTGTACCAGGTGGGCACCACCAGAGTGTATCCCTTGGCCTCGAACACAGCGGGGGCTGCGTTCTCCGCCATCCACCCGGCCGCATCTGCGTCGTTGGCGAACAGCATGGCGACCACTTTGTTGTTGGGGATCTGATCGAACATCTCGGAAAAACAGAGGATGGTCTGTTCGGAGCCGAGCAGCACGCCGTAGGTCCATTTGAACCCCTCTGCCGGCGGCTTGCGGTCGAAAAAGAACGCCTGCCAGGGGCCGGCGCTACTCAGGCTGGGACAGCCCAGAGCCTCGCACGTGTCGGCCGACGGGCTGGTGGTGTCGGGGGCGCCGGAGCTCAGTACGATGTCTACACTATCCAATTGGATGAGATCGGCAGTGACCTGAGCCGACCGGTTGGAGTCGGACTGGGTGTCTCTCTTGATGAGCTGGAGCTTGCGCTGCTTCCCGTCGCTGCAGACGATCCCATCTTTGAGGTACTCATCGACTCGTCCTATGGTCCAGTTGACTCCGACGGCGAATGGCGCGAGGGCCCCCGTCTCCGGGGAGATCACGCCGATCTTGAGGTCGCGCCCGGCCTCCGGGCCGGTGCTGACCGTAGTGGTGCTCCCCGCTGTTGCGGTAGTGGTGGCACCAGCGGTGGTAGTCGTGGCTCCGGCGGTGGTGGCGGTCCCGGTTTCCTCGCCACAAGCGGCGACCAGCCCGCCCAAACCGGCACCCACGCTCGCCGCCGCGCCGGCGATACCTGCGATCTTCAGGAACTCGCGCCGGCTGTAGGTCTTGGCTTCTTTCTTGAACATCGTTCCCCCCTTCGTCCTCGAAAGCACTTTACCGTCCTATACCTTCGCGGTATGGCAGCCGTCCTCAAGAGGGATATCCCCCAAGTTCACGTCCTTCTCGGTGCTCACGTCCAGAAAGGTCTTGCTGGAGAATCGGTCGGCCTCTATCTCCACTGAATAAGTGCCCACATCCAGGTCCTCGAACCAGAAGTCCCCAAAGCCGTTGGTGATCTCCGTTCGATTGACTCCGGCTCCGGTCAGGGTGCAAGTCGCCCCGATGACCACTTCCTTCTCGACCGGGTCATAGACTGTACCTCCGATGAACCTCTTGGGAACGTTCAGATAGTAGACCCGAGGCTTCTGCTCATACTCAGGATGGAGTACCTCAGCGTCGGCGATCAGTTCCTGGGCCTCGGACTCTTCCATGAACCTGAGGGCCAGGGTGGGACAGACATCCACACAACGGGGCTCTTTCCAACCGGCGTCCAGGAGATGGGCACATCCGGTGCACTTCTGGGCGAGGTTCAGCCCCTCGTTCATGTATATGGCTTGGTAGGGGCATGCACTCACGCACAGGGTGCAGCCCGTGCATTTCTCCGGGTCGATGATGACGAGGCCGTCATCACGCTTGTAGATGGCCCCTTCCACCGGGCAAGCGGCCAGGCACGCCGCGTCGTCGCAGTGGTTGCAGAGAGAGGGGAGGTAGTGCATTTTTACCTTGGGCACTGTGCCCCGGACATGCTCGGTCAGCTTGAGCCAGAACTGACCAGTGTCGGGCTGGGGTCTTGCGTACGGGGTCCAATCGTTGGCGCAATGCTCATCCTTGCAGGCAATCTGGCAGCAGTAGCAGCCGTTGCAGATCGAGGTGTCGAAGACGAAGACCTTCATGCGCTCTCTCCCTCTTCTAAGACCCAAGCCTCAAGCGGAAGACCTGAAGCCGGATCGTACTTACGGGCGAAAGCCTCTGGATACTTCTCCCGCCACGCTTCCATCTCGGCCATGCTCACTTTCTGTACGTCCACCAGGAAGCCACTTGTAGCCATGCCCCAGCAGTTCTTAGAGATGCCGTTCAGCGGGGAGATGAGGTTGTTAGCCCCGCCTCGATCGAGGTATCCGTCGGGCCCGTCAATACAGATCATGTCCACCCGGGCCCCGTGATCGCTGGATACGGCGCCGGGGATGATCCTCTCCCAAACCAGGGCCCCGCCGAGAACGGTCCCTCTCTCGTTGAACATCTTGACGATGTCCCCGTCCTTGATGCCTCGCGCTTCCGCATCCTTCGGGTTGATCCAGACCGGTTCGTACATGTAGCCGTCCCAGCCCTTGACCTTGTGGGTCATGATCTCCCGGGTCCAGGTGATGTCTTCGTTCTGGGCGTGGGTTCTCCAACGGCCGTGGTTGCTCATCAGGAGAAGCGGATACTTCTTGGCCCGGGTGCTGGAGAGTCTCTCGTCGTGGAAGTCGTCCTTTTCGATCCACTTGGGAAGGGGTCCTCTCACGTTGTCGTCCGGGAAGTGATCAGCGAGCCTCTGCGAATAGAACTCGAGCTTGCCCGTCGGAGTCTCGAGGGGGTGCTTCTCCGGGTCTTCGTAAAACTCCCTCAAGCCGGGCGGGACCTTTTCCCATTCCGGGTGGGTGGGGACGATGTAGTACTGCTTGTCCTGGAAGTCCTCCCAGCTGATCAGATCACTTATTTCCAGCTTGTCATAGCCAAGCTCGATCTTTTCTTCGACCGTCATGCCGCCCGTGAACTCATCGTAGAGACCGAATTTCTTGGCCACTTCGGCCACAGCTTCGTAGTCGCTCAGCGACTCCCCGATCGGTTCTATGGCTTGTCTCTCAAGCAGGCAACCGTGGACCGATCTGCCGCCGGCGGACAGCCTGCCGATGTCTTCTTCTTCCAACTTGGTGTTGATGGGCAAGATGATGTCGGCGAGGATCGTGTCGTTCTCCAACCAGGGGTGCTGCACCACGATAGTCTCGATCTTAGGGCTCCGGAAGGCCTCCACCGTCATGAAACCGTCGTTCCAGCAGGTCGTGCGACAAGGGTTGTCCATCCATATCATGTGGATCTCGGTGCCGCCCTCTTCCTCCGGTATGGGATAAGTGTATTTCTCGAACTGTTCATGGATGCCCGAGAACTGTTGGGTGCTGCCCCACCAACTCAGCGGAGGGCCCAAGATAGCCTGGCTCAACTGGGTCTTGGGAATGACCTGTTTGGACGAGATGAAGGTCTGCCTGGCCCCCGGCCAGATGGCCATCTGAAACTTCAGGTCGTCGATCCTTCGCAAGGTACGAGGGGTGTCGTTCATCCAGCGGTCGTCGCCCCCCATCTTGTAGTACTGGTGGACGCCCGGTTTGCCCAGTCCTTGCATGCCCAGGAGACAAGCCTCCAGCCGGGCGGGTTCGTGGGAGTAGGGACCCCGGATGTACGACCCACCGTAGAAGTGCATGGTGCAGGTGGGCTTGGCCGCCCATTCTCGGGCCAGCGCCTTGATCGTCCATTCAGGGATGCCACATTTTTCGGAAGCCCACGCAGGGGTCTTTGCCACCCCGTCTTCTCGCCCAAGGACGTAGTCTTCGAACTTGTCGAAGCCCACCACGTGGGTGGCGACGTATTCCTTGTCGTAGGTGCCCTCGGTCATCCACACATAGGCGATGGCGAGATGCAGAGCCGCGTCGGTATTGGGCAGCACCGGTATCCACTTGTCGGCGTGGACCGCACCGGAGTAGTTGAGATCGGGAGACACGAAGACCTGCTGTTTACCGAGCTTGGACCAGTAGTACAGGACACCGCTGGCGAACTGCCCGGCGAACCCCCAAGGGGTCGTCTCCAAGTCGGCGCCGATGTGCACGATCATCTCCGTGTGCTGGGTGACGTCGTTCATCATGTTGTCGGCGGGTAGACAGAGGCCGTTCTCCCCATTGCCCCAAACATGCTTGGTTCCCCAGTACCAACCTTCCCAGCTGTCGGGGTTCCTGAGCGCCTGAGTGTAGCCACCCATCATGCTCAGCAAATCCATCTGCACAGCGTGAGTCCCGTGGATGGTCTTGGTCTCCCCGTGCCCATCACCGTGCGCCAGCAGGCCGAGGGGTCCATATTCCTTGTGGATGCGCCTGATCTCGTCGGCGATCATGGTGACGGCTTCATCCCAAGAGATCCTGACGTACTTGCTCTTGCCCCGGTTTTGGGGATTTCGTTCACCTTTGGGGTCCCAGTCCACCCGCTTGAGGGGGTACTTGATACGGTTGGGAGAGTAGACCCGCTTCTTGTAGGCGACCTGATATGGAGCGACCAGACCTTTGAGAGGCGTCTGGTACGTGATTCCATCTTTCTCCAGCGTGTATTGCCCCAACTCTTTCTTTGTGTATCTCTCATCGTGATGATGGGGCCGTATCCTGACGATCTTCCCGTCCTTGACGTCCACGTCTGCTATTTCGCCACCCTGAGCGAAAGAGTGCTGGTTGAGCGTCTTTAGCACCGTTTTGTCTTTGATCCGCAAATGCGCGTCGGTGCGATCTACCGCCATTGCTGAGCCCCCCCTTTTGCTGTGTTCTTTGGGATTACCGGTAACAACAGGTGCGATGGGTATTGGGCGTTGTGGTAGACCTTGTGGAGCACCGTCTTGCTGCTGCACACGTGGGCCGCGATGTACTCCACGGTGGTCTCCCCAGCCACACCCTCGGCCAAGTCGAGGCTGCTGATATCCAGACAGATCCGGTGCCCGGCCTTGAACAGGTTGCACGTGGAGAGGATCTCGATTCGGTACTCGTTGATCTCTCCGGGGACGACCGGCTGGATCCTATCTGCGGTCAGATAGTGCCACGGCTTCCATGGCCGGGAACGTTCCGGATCGATCGCCCGGCGGGACGCCTTGAGCCACCCTCGAGTCAGCTCGCGTTCGGGCAGATCATCCGGCACCGAGCGCTCGCCCTGGCGGGCGGTCTGCACGGACACATCCGGGCCCACGTCTTTGAGGATCACTATCCAGTTGGTGTCGGTTTCATCGATGGACCCGTAGAGCGTGAGCGAGATCGGCCCGACCACGAGCAGGTCTTCCGGTAAGGGGTCGGTCATGTAGCGCAGGCGTTCGATCTTGTTGGTCTGAGTGGGCGGCATCTGCACAAAGGCGTCGGGAGGCTCGTTGACGAAAGTGCGGCTCTCCGACAGGTGGGGCTGGGGACCGAGCTTCTCCCAACTGTGCAGGTAATACTTGATCCAGTCCGTTTCTGGCAAAGGCCAATCGTCGCCCGTGCGCCAGGTGTTGGCTCCCATGACCCAGTACTTCACCGGCGGCTCGTCCATGATGCCGGTGTCGATGCCTTTGAGCCAGTAGTCGTACCAGCGCAGGATCTCGTCGTGCCACTCGTGGAAGGGCCGCTCGGCATGAGCCGGCGGCGTGAAGAGCAGCTTCTTATGGGGGGTGTCGATGTCCTGGAAATAGTGTTGAGCGCCCTGCCAATGCATCTTGTAGGTGTAGGCGCCTTCGAACGCGCCGGTGTAGAAAGGCACCTCGATCTTCCCGAGCCGCTGCTCGCTCTGCGCCACCACGTCCGGACCTTCGTAGGGAAAGATTAGGTCGTAGAACACGCCGGGGTCCCG
Source organism: bacterium (assembly GCA_043801935.1). Classification (GTDB taxonomy): domain Bacteria; phylum Actinomycetota; class Thermoleophilia; order RBG-16-64-13; family RBG-16-64-13; genus JAZDLO01. The sequence continues at coordinate 14,373 of JAZDLO010000058.1, read as the reverse complement.
CTGACCCCTCATCGTCAGGATGTTGTACAGGTTGACGTACATCATATAGTCGGGGTCGGACATCGCCGCTTGCCAGGCGGCTTCCGCCTCCGGTGGCAGTTCCGGCGGCGTGCCCAACTCCATATGCATGCTGTTGAAGAGCCCGAGGTGGTAGAACATGGTCCCGATGACACCCCCGGGATTGGCTTCACGAAAGCCCCGCGGTCCCCCATAGACGCCGGTTGCATCGAAGGGAAAGATGGCCTTGAGGGCCGGGTGCTGCTGAGTCGCCGCCTTCCACTGCTGCCCGGCGAAGCCGGAAAGGCCCACCATGCCGACGTTGCCGTCACACCACGGCTGAGCCGTTATCCAGTCGATGGTGTCGTATTCGTCCCACCAGTCACCCTGGCCGGGGACACCCTCCGACTTGTGTCCCCCCCGGATCTGCCCTATCACGTGGACGTATCCGTTCGACACGAAACGCTTGCTGTCGCCTGCTTCGAGCACACCGAACCACACGGTCGACCAGGCCGGCTGCGCGGCTTTCAGATTCTCGCCGATCTCCGGGCGCTGCAGGTCCTTGTTGTGGGGACCGGAGGCGTAGAGGACCGGGTACCTGCCCGGGGCATCGGGGCGGTACACGTCCACAACGAGCTTGACACCGTCCCGCATGAGGATCGGGACGTCATAATCCGTGATCATCCCCTGCATGCTGGGCACCTCCCTGCGGTCTCCTAGGGCTCGGGCTCGAGGGCCTTCTTCAGCGTTTCAGTCGCACTTTTCCTGAACCCTTCGAGCTTCGTTTCGCCGGCGGGTGTGATATGCAACCGGCCGCTCTCGAGCCGCACGTAGTCCAGGGCCTGCAGCTCTTCGGTGAGCGCCGCTACAAGCACCGGAGCAGCAAGAGGGTATATCTCCTCTCGGTGCGCTCGTGAGAGCTTGCCACGCACGTCCTCCACGAGGAGCCCGTCGTTCTTCCCGACGACCTGCAGTATGGCCATCTGCTTCCGGAAGTAGGGTGAGGCCTCGCCCCCTTCAGCTAGATCGAACGCCTCGAGCCTGAACAAGGCCGAGGTGCGGACGTCCGGACAGAGGACCATCACATCCCTCATGACAGTTCGCTCAGCGCTCGACGGATACTCGAACGCCCCTCTGGGAAGCAAGGCTTTGAGGCTATGCGGCGGCTCGGGGATATCCTCAGAGAGCGCCCTCCACCCGATCCCGTCGTAGGCTTTCATGCTCGCGTCTCTCGCACTCAACGGCGCGTACCAGAAGGGAGAGTAGTAGGGAGGTTGTATGTACTTGGGCCCGGCATCGTACAGAGCTTCTACTTTGGGCATGAGCACGGTGATCACGTGTGGGCACAGCCTGCCATGGAACTCCTCGCCGTCAAAGACGAACTCGTCCCCGATCTTGTGGCTGAAGTGGCACGGGTACTTCTGTTCGTCCCCCAAGAACTCGACCAGCGTTGCTTTCACCTGGAACATACCGACCTCGCTCAGTGGGTGACCCTGGGGTTCGGCCGAACGGGTGCCGACATTTCTCGCGGTTGGGCGTGGGAGGAGCCGCTGGGGGGTCGAGAAACTCCCCGGCGTCGGCAATCGTCTGGGCGAAGCCCGAGAGCCCTAGTCCTTGGCAGATATATGGTTGCTGGACTCAGACGTCGCATTAGGATCGAAGCTCTTCTTCACCCGTCTCAGCCAGGTGTGGTAGTTCCACATATGCGGTCCGAAGAAGTCGTGTTGCGCGTCGTTGAAGACATGGTGCGGGAGACCATAGTGCCCGCTCACCGCGTTGGAGTTGGCCTTGCCCACGTACTCCATCGTCGCTTCCGCGACCTCGGGGCTCGGTGTCCAGCGCAGCAGCACCTCCGAGTGAGCCTGCTGACCGTGCTCGAGCGAAGTGATGAAGGGGATGGTGCTGTCGGGATAGACCAGCCCCCGCTCGATCAAATCGGCCTTGTCTCTCACCGAATGCTGGATGAAGTTCGATTGGACCTGGTAGCTATCCGTCCCGAAGACCTCTCCCCCGAAGACGCCGGTAGCCCGCATGGTCTCCCGTATCGACGCGGTGACGCGGATGCATCGCCATATGAAGGCGTTCTGCACGTCGCCATCTTCGACCGCCCTCAGGGACCGTCCCTGGGTCTCCTCGATGATCAGCTCCAGGACCTGCTTTCTGTACTCGAAATCTCGAGCCGAATTCCCGGCTATGACCAGACAGAAGCCCGGCCCCTGGATGTCTTTCAGGTACTCCGCGGCGAGCGCGAGTTCCTCCTCGTTGCTCGTCGCCACGTTGGCCGCCACCATATTGCCGTTGAATCCCATGAGGACGAAACCGATCTCGCTCTCTCCGATCTTCCGAATGGCCGACGCGCGCCCTTCCTCGGTGGGAAAAGAGAGGAACCGCAGCAAGAAATTGGCCGGTGCCTCGACGGGAGCATAGCTGGGCGACGATCCCTTCAGTACCATGGTGGGAGGACCGGGCCAGTGGTAGATCTTGGTGGCGGCCTTTGTGTACACTCCCAGCCCGCCCAACGGCATAACGTTCCCGCGGACGATCCCCCGCAACGAGGGTCCTGGACCATCCCCGCAGAACCACTCTCCCACAGAGCCGAGGGAGCCCGTCCGGACGATCTCCCCCTCGGGAGTGACCCACTCCAGTGCCAACTGGTTTCTCTCGCCTATGCTGCATGTCTGGCTCAGGTGCCCGATCCCCTCGTGGGCCGCCAGGGGCAGCGCGGAGGTGACGGCTCCGGCCCCATTGATGTTGCAGTGAAGCCCTTTCTTCATCAGCTCGCCCTGAAGCTGGGCGGTGATCACGTACGGCTCCACCACCGCGTACATGTTCTCTTCGTTGATCTCCAGGATCCGGTTCATGCGACGCAGGTCCAGCTTCAGACACCCAGGCCCGGTTGGATCGCAGTAGACCCCCCACCCGGTGCTGGAAGCTTTGAACTGGATCTTGAACCTATTGCACAGTCTCACGATCGCTTGGACTTCTTCCGTGCTCCCCGGCATGACGATCGCCTCGAAACGGGGACTGAATTCCTGCGCCATGGCGGCTTGACCGGACCGCCAGGCCCATGCATCCAGGTGAACGGGGTCATCCGAGATATTCTCTGGCCCCACCACCGACTCAAGAGCGCGGTACTGCCCTTTGTTCATAGCCATGTGCTGAAGCCCCCTAAATCGCCTTGTCCAAGAGCTCGACAACATCGTAGACCTTTAGATGACCGCCGTCTCCTCCGGCAGCCTGGAGGTTCTGGACGCAATGAGGACAGGCGGTGACCAGAGCCTCAGCTCCAGTTGACTCGGCCTCTCGCAGCCTTTCGGCCGCGGTCCATCGAGCGAACTCGGGGTTGGCCTCTTTCACCCCGCCTCCGGCCCCGCAGCACCAGGCGTATTCTCGGATGCGATCCATCTCCACCAGCTTCAAGCCGGGGATGCTTCCGAGCACCTCGCGCGGCGGCTCATAGACTCCGTCCGTGCCTCGGCGGAACGTACGGGGCGGATCGTACACGCGCATGTGCCTTTGCCGCTGTTCGCCTTGCCAGGCGATCCAGGGCTCGCTCAAACGGCCCAGATGGCATGGATCGTGATAGGTCACGGTCAGGTCCAGCTTCTTGCGAGGTTTGAGCTTGCCCTTCTGGATCAGTTCGGCCAGATACTCGGTGATGTGCCAGACCTTGATTCCTGTCTCCAGCCCCAGCTTGGCATAGAGCACTTTGCAGTACTGATAGCAGTAGGCGCAACCGGTGACCAGTTCGGTGGCCCCCGACTCCCTGAAGCGGGCCACGTTCAGTTCGGCCTGTTTGAGGGCTTGGTCATGGTAGCCCATCTCGTAGGCCCGGCCCCCACAGCAGAGCTCCTGGTCCTTGGCGATACCCACCTCGACCCCTGCCTTCTGGAGCAGGGAGAAGGCAGCCCGGGCCACCTGCCCGCTGTTCTTGTCGTATCCGGCCAGGCAACCGGCATGGTAGATGACCGGGACTTTCTCCTGCGTGTAGTCTTTGATATCGAGTCCCTGATGCCACTGCCCCCGCTTGCCCGTGGCGCCCAATACCATGGGGCCCTGTTTCTCCATGGTAGCCACAAGCTTGTCCAGCACCGGCATGGTCTGGCCGTTCTTCACACACTCCCGGCGGACTGCATACAGCGGCTCGAGCACGTCCATGTCCATCGCATACTTGCAGGAGACGTCGCAGGCGCCGCACAGCTGGCAGTTGTAGACGATCTCCGCGACGTTTGGCGTGTAGTCCACTCTCCCTTGAAGCAGGGCCAGGCCGAACCCCATGCGTCCTCCTCCGGAGTACGTGTGGAAGTCGTAACGGCTGATGCTCGGGCAGACATTCGCATGCTCGTAGCCGGTCACTTTTTCCAGGGGAACGAACTTACAGGCCGAGCAGCGGCAGCAGGTCTGCATCTCGCTCTGGTAATCCTTCAGTGCCATCTCGTCCCTTCCCTTAGAAGCAGAGTTTCCCGGGATTGAGGATGCCGGCCGGGTCGACGATCGCCTTCACTTTCCTGAGGGCTTCGACGTTGGCTGCATCTCGGTTCATGATCTCTCTCGCCGCTTCCCCGAACGGTCGGGAGAAGAATGCGCCGGCGGCCATGAGCGGCTGGACGACGCTGGTGGCAAGCCCCCTGACGACCTGCGATTCGGTCTGATCCTCGGGGTCGTAGAATAGGTTGAACTCGCAGTGACAGTTGCTACCCTGCACGATCGGCTGGAGGTAGACCCCGATCTTCGTGGGGGCGAGACCGACCGCCTCCGCGGCCTCCGTCATGACTCGGACCTGACCGGGGATCTTGGCGTAGGTGGTCAGGAAGAAGATGTCCTGGCAGCCCCCATGTTGGCGCAGCTTCCAATACGGCTCGGCCGAGGGACGACGGATGGCCTCCATGAACTCGCCCGAGGCTATTCCACCGAGGCTCTGGACGGCGTCGACTCCGATCCTCTCGAGAAGTTCCTTCGTATCCTGGAGTTGTCCCGCCATCCTTTGTTCGGGGAGGTAGTCGTAGGCAGCCAGGTTGAAGAAGAGTATCCAGGGCGGTAGCTCGGCCACCGACTGGGCATAGCCGGGATCGTCACTGGCCACGAGGGCTGCCACATCGATACTGTTGAGGATGAGGCACTCGTTGCCCAGTCTCAGGCGGACCAGCCAATGGATCGTCTCCAGGAGCTTCGCCAGATCGGCGGAGCCGATGAAGTAGGGCTGTTCCAACTCCGGCAGCAACTCACACCGGGCCGACGCCCAGGTGACGATGCCCATCGTCCCCTGGGCACCCTGGAGTATCCTGTGCCACGAGTTGGCAGAAGGACCGGCGGCCTCCTTCTGCACCCCTCCCGCCTTGCGCTGTTCCTCGATGGTGCCGGGGTTGGACGCGGATCCGGTGCGGAACATCTCTCCGGTGCCAAAGACGACCTCGGTAGATCCTATTGGGTCTGATATGTCCCAGTGATAGTGGGGCATGATCACCGGCTCTCGGGAGAGCATGCTCCCGACCACAGACTTGGTCGCGCGAGGCTGCAGGGGCATGTTCAGGCGCAGTCCCTCTTCGGCCACGGCCGGGATGAGTTCCCCGAAGGTGACTCCCGGCTCGAAGACGGCTACCCGGCCGATTCGTTGGACGAGGTCTATCTTCTTCATCCCGCTCAGATCGAGGACGACGGCATCACCGGTAGCCGGAACGGTGTCGCCATAGAAATGGGGAGCACCGGAACTGACTGGAACGAGAGGGGTGACCGTCTCTCTGGCCAGGTCCACCAGCTTCTGGATCGCTCCCGCAGAAGTGGCCCTGACCACAAATCGAGGGCGGACTCTTCCTACGAAGCTCAGGTCACCGCCATAGGCCTCCAGTACGGCCGCCTCGTCGCTGACATTGCCCGCCCCGGCAATGTCCTTCAGTGTCGCCTCCATCGCCATACTTGCACCTCTTCTCGAGCTTATTGACCTGAGATTCATGGGGTGATGGCCGTGACAGCCCCACAGGACCCGCACTCCGCGATGGGCTCGAAGGACACCCAAGTGCGTAGCACGATGGTGCAAACCGCAGGCGAGTGCCAGCAGCTTTCCTTGGCATCCTCCCTCTACGCGGACGTAACGGCCACCATTTATTCGAAAGAGCGGAAGACCTCAGGTCCTTAGTTGTACACGATCGGTTGAAGGGACCCATCGAGCTCGATGATGTCGGGGTCTGTCGTGAATACCAGGTGCTTGTCAATAGGCCATTTGCCCTCCGTCGCCTTCACCCACTGGCCGCACGCCTGTGGCGGAGTACAAGCATTGACGAACGGATGATGGCTCATTTCCTGCACGGGAGCCGTGAAGTCGATCTGGCCGATACAAGTGTCCAGTTTTGTCGCCTTGATCGCGGAGACTATCCCTTCCCTGTCGTCGGCGCTTGCCGCGCGCTTGAACACGTCGGCGGCCCATTCGAACAGCGAGAGGATTATCACGGCCTCGCTCCACTGGCTGCCACTGAACGCTTCGTACTCCTCGGCCAATTCCATGCAGTTCATCCCCGTCAGAGAGTCGATGAACTTGCTGCGCGGGGTCCAGGTACCGGCGCTCGAGAGGTTGTAGCCGATCTCGCCCATGGAGAGCACTCCTTCCGGGAAGATCAGGCCCTTGTGACCGATGGCCACTTTGGGTTGAAACGCCTGCTGATGGGATTGCGTCCAGAAATTGGTGAAATCGGGCGTGAGCATTACTGCGAGCATGAGTTCGCAGCCGGCGTTCTTGATCTTCGTGATCTGGGCCGTGTAGTCCTCAGCACCCGGGGTGTAGAGATCCGTCATGACCACTTGGTACCCGGCGTCCTGGAGTATGGGCGGCCCCCATTGGGCCCAGTTGTTACCGTCCACGTCGTTGGCAAGCACGAGGCCCACGATCTTGTTGCTCGGGATCTGCGGGAGAAGCCCGGTGTAGTTGACCGTGGTGAGCACGTCGTCGAAGGCGAACGTGTAGGTCCACTTGAAACCTTCAGGTGGCGCCTTTCTGCCCAGGGTGAACGCGTGGCCCTCGGTCCAGTTGGAGATCAAGGGACATCCCATCGCTTCGGCGACATCGGCCGCGGGATTGACGGTGTCCGGGGTGACCGCTGCCAAGATGAGATCGGCCTTGTCGTTCTGGATCAAGTCGCCGGTCACCTGTGCCGCCCGGTTGCTGTCGGATTGGGTGTCCCTCAAGAGGACCTCAAAGGGATGCTTCTTGCCGTCGCCGAGCACTACTCCATCGCCGATTGCCGTCATGAAATGGTCCTCCGCCCACTTGCCCGCGGCTGAGAACGGTGCCAGTGGTCCCGTGACAGGCACGACGTAACCCAGCTTGATCGGCCGCCCCGGCTCCTCGGCGGCGCTGACGGTCGTGGTCGACGCCGGAGCGGTGGTGGTCGTGCTCCCGACAGTAGTGGTGGTAGTGGTCTCGGCTTCCTCGCCGCAGGCGGCCAGCACACCGCCGAGCCCCCCGCCTATCCCGACCACACCTCCGGCCAGAGCCGCCATTTTCAAGAACTCCCGACGAGTGACCGCTTTGTTCAACCCTGCCAATGGTGTTTGATCTCGCTGCTCTTGGGACTCATCATGCGTGTTCATGACTTCTCCTCCCCCCGGTTGCCCTCAGGCATCTTGAGCACGGTCCGTCTTCCTCAGAACCGATCAGTGACGTGCCTGGAGCGTCCCCGGCATATCCCGGCCACGAACGCTCCGCCATTTCTGCAGAGGTCGATCTGGTCAAGTGTGCTGTCTGCCGGGACCTCCTTTGGCTCAGGCTATCCACGGATGAAGAGCCGGGCGAATCACAATCGATCACGACCGGACGTCGGACTTGCCACCAGCGCGCGACGGGAGGGGATGGGAACAAACAGGCCTCTGGGGAGACGGCCCCCGCTGCCGGCGCGGTACCCATGGCGGCTCTCGTTCCTTGAAAGGCGGGCTCGAAAGCACGCTACCATGGGCAGAAACCGATATCAAGTCATATATCACCGTCCCATAGTCTGCTCGGCCCGGATGTCAGACGATGCTCATGATGGCAGCTGAGACCGCTCGATCTCCAGCATCGGCGGCAGCGGCGGCATGTGGGTCGTGAAGTATTCCAGCAGCTCGTCGTAACGGCTCAGGCGCGAATCGATGTCGATCTCGCCTTTTCTGGCCGCCTGGATGGCCAGGAACAGCCACAGGTGGGTGCGCAGTAGATCTCTGCGGCTGTACTTCTTGTCGGAGTAGGCTCTGAACACAGTCTGCTCGTACGCGCCGAAGAGGCTGTGCGCGACCAGTTCGTCGGGTACGACAGGGGGCTTCGCGCCGTCGGGAAGCCCTTCGACGAGGTCCCTGGCGATCCGCTGCACGACACCGGCATGAGCAGCCTCGATCGGCTCGCGCAGTTCGCTATCGTCCTGAGTCTTCTCAACCCGGACCAGAGCGAGTGCCGTGGAGCCCAGCTCGAACACGTGAAAGCTCGCGAACACGAGCCACATCAATCGCTCCGCGGGATCTTCGACCGAGTCCCGCTTGGGGTCCCCATAGGCCAGACTCCAGTCGATCATGACCGAGACGCATTCGGCTATGAGTCTCCGCTTGCTGGGGAAATGGCCATAGAAGACGCTCGCGGTTATCCCCAGCTTCTTCATGATCGTCGTCACGTGGGTGCTCTTGTAGCCCTTGGCCGCAAACTCCTGGGTTGCCGCAGCCAGGATGCGGTTATGCATCCGCTCATGTTCCTGAGCCACGAGATCAACGCGCGATTCATTGGCCTGGCCCACCCTGTGCTCCAGCTCGCGCTCGATCTCGACCAGCGAGTGACCGGCCCGCTTCAGCTCCCCGATCGCCTCGAGGATCTTCACGTGGTCGTCCGTGTACAAGGAGCGGCTGGTCGCCGTCTTTTGCGGACGGGGGAGCAGGCCTAGCCTGAGGTAGTAGTGGATAGTGGTTCGCGGCACTCCCGTGACGCGTTCGAGATTCGCGATGGTGAGTACGGGGATCACCTTCACTCCTTATGATGCATACCAGGCATCGACGTCTCGACCTGTGAGCTCTATGCCACCACCGAAGCTACATCTTCCAGTCCGAGAGACTCCAGAGTGTCCACTCTGGGGATCCCGCTGTCTTCGTCCCAGCCGCGAAGTCGATAGTATTCCTTCAGCATCGCCTCAAATCTCTTCTTGTCCAGCTTATTGCCGGCCATGCTGACCGCGCCGTCTCCCTCCCCCGGGACCATGATGGAGTGTACCCCGGTCCCTTCTAGTGGTTCGGTGAAGTTGTGCTCCTGCGGGTAGTCCGCGGCCGGTAGCTTGCGACCTTCGCGGATCAAGATGACCCTTTGCAGATTGGCGATGACGTCCGCGCACCGCTCGAGCTCGCCGGCCTCGTGTCCGGTGACCGCCGCGTACAGCTCGGCTTCCAGATGGGGGTCCCCCACATGATCCGGGGTGGCGAAGGAGTAGGTGATCGGCCAGGTGAAGTCGCACAATCCCAGGCTGTCCTTCAGGATTACCCTGTTCTGGATGATCTTGGCGGCCAAGGCCTTGCCTTCGTAGCCGCTGATGATGCCGGCCTCTTTGCTGCCCCAGAAGACCTTTGCGACACTGCGGACCACTTCGTTGGTGATAGGGGTGCTGCCCGGCTCCATCTGATTGATCGTCCAGGGCACCAAGACCATACCGGTGTCGTGCACCAGTGGCTGATGGACCCGGGGCTCCATGGGATACAACAGAGAATGCACGATCATCAGCCGCGGCGGCTGCAGCTCATACTGGCCGATGGGGGCGACCTCGTGGCCCATGAGGGCCCGGGCCTCCACCGATACCTTGTCGGCCGCCCTGACCATCCCCTCCGCGAGGATGTCCCCGAAACCTTCCCGGTACGCTATGCAGTGGAGAAGCTTGTCCAGGAACTCGTGCGTCCCGATCTTCGCGAGAGGCAGGCCGGTATCGCTTTCGGTCAGGGCACCGGCATTGTGGCAGGCGTAGAGCCAATTGACCATGCTCCGGAGCTCAAAGGTGTCTACGCCGTAGTCGTTCGCCAAGGTGGGAGCGTTGAAGAACGTGTCGACCGGCTCGTCCTCCTGCCCGTAGACCCAGGGCAGGTAGTACTCCATGGTCTGACAATGGCGCAGACCCTCGAGTCTCCCGCCGTAGCGATAGACGTTGCGGATGCATTTGGCGCCGCACAGGTGGCAGCCGCCCTTGCCGATGACCTCGAGCAGATGGGCACGGCCGGTGTTGATCGTATCCGGGGGGATCGCTAGGTGCAGCCGTTCGTTGATCTTCACAGTGTGTCGGTTCAGCTCTTTCAGCCGCTCGGGGTTTGCCACGGAGATCTTGCCGGAGCCCTTGATGACGATACCTTTGAGGTTCTTGGACCCCATCACCGCCCCGAAACCACAGGAGAGCGCCGATTCATGAGAGGCAAGAGCCGTCGCCGTGCGGACCAGCCTCTCCCCGGAGACCGCGATGGCGATGAACTTCGCATCCGGGCCGTGCTTCTCCAGCAGTCGGTCTCCCGTCCGGTAGGCTCCCAACCCCCACAGGTCCGCCGCATCCCGGATCTCGACTTCTCCATCGTTGATCCATAGGTAGACCGGACCCGACGCCTTCCCGGTCACCACGATCCCATCGTAGCCGGCCTTCTTGAGCTCCGGCCCCACGTAGCCGGCGATGTTGCCGTAGCAGTAGCTCTCCGGCAAGGCGCCCGGCGATTTGGCCACGACAGACATCACGGTGGCAGCCTGTGCCCTCGACGCCACCAAAGGACCAGTCATGAAGATGAGCGGGTTCTCCGGATCAAACGGACCGACACTCGGAGTAGTCAGCTCCCAGTAGAGTCGCGCACCGATCCCCCGGCCTCCCACGTATTGCCCCACATATGGTTCCGTGGACGATTCAGTGATCTGGGAACTCGTCAGATCGACGAACAGGATCTTCCCCATCCATCCGTTCATAGCGGCGCCCCTTCCCTTGGTCCGTTCCACACCTTCACGCATGTCGCGGCCGCTCGAGCCTCACTGAACGTATCTCTCGAAGACATCACGGTCCTCGTCGGGCAGCCCGGCCTTGAAGGTCTCGAGCTTCTTCTCACCTTTGGGAGTGATCGAGGTGACGCCGTCCACGGTCTCCACATATCCCATCATGTCGAGCTCCTCGGTGAGTACCCGGACCATGACGGTTCCCAGCGGCGGATAGATCTCTTCGATCTCGGCTTTCGTGAACGTGTCCAGTATCTTCTCCGACTCCACGGCGCCCTTCGCGCCAAGCTTGCTCAAGACGGCCATCTGCCTTCTGAAGTAGGGCGTGTCGAAACCTTTCTCGCTCAGATCGAACGCCTCGAGTCTGAGGACCATAGAGGTTCTCGTGTCGGGGCAGATCACCACCGGCTCCTCTACCAAGCCGCCTTCTTCGTTCGGTGGCCACTCGAACGCCCCGGGAGGGGTCAGCCTGGCCATGTCGTGTTTCGGCGGGACCACGGTCTTGAGGACGTTTCTGAAGCCAAGCCCGTCGTATTTCTTCATCTCGGGATCCGGGACGCTCAGCGAGCAATACCAGAACGGATAGTAGGACGCCCACTCCACGTACCTCGGCCCGGCTTGATGCAGAGCCATGACTTTGGGGACGATCGACCCCCACACATCCGGGCATAGCCGTCCGTGGTAGCTCTCTCCATCGAAGATCACCTCGTCCCCGATCTTGTGCTGCATGTGGCAGGGATAGACCTCGTCATTGCCCAGGAAACCGATCACGGTCGCTTTGACTTGGAACATGCTTCCCTCCTCTCGACTTGGCTCCCGATCAGGTCGTTGGCGGACTCGCCGGAGCCCACACCTCGCGACGGCTGTTCGCGACGCCCGCCCCACGCCCGTTGAACACCGCGTGTCGCCGACTCGTTGCTTTGGAAGCCCGGTCGGCGAGGGTCACCATCAGAGCAACCTTTGCGGCATGACGATGTGCCACTTCGTCGCCGAGGCGAAGGGAACGCACAGAGGGGAGTGGTGGGCGCCATTCTGGTGGATCCAGTGCGTTGCCTTTCTCGCCAAAAGGCAGGTGGTCACCGCCCAGACCGTTTCCAGAAACGACGCTATCATGCGCAGAAACTCATATCAAGTCATATATCACGGTTCCATAGTCGGTCGGGTGTGACGCGGCAATCCAGGTCGCTTCAATCGTCAGCAGAAATCGTGCCGATCCTTCTGGCACTTCGGCTGGTGGCATCGTAGCCGTGGGCTGTACCGTCGTTGCGGTTGTCTCAGGTGTTGACGTTTCGGTTACCGTAGCCGCATCGGTTGTCGTGGTTGCACCGGGGAGTGGTCGATGTCTCTGGAGTCGGCGACGGCGCACAAGCGCCGACGACGACGAAGACAACCAAAGCCAGTGGCAGGATCCCAAGTTGACGATCCACTCCAACGTCCTGATATGTCGAGCTGCCAAGGACAAGCGCTCTTGAGGCACCCTAAGGTGCTGCCTTTGACTTGTAGCGCGCGCACGTGAGAAACCCTCCATGCCGAGGATACCTGACTGGGCGCGCTATCTGCTCGAAGCGCTTGTTTGGCCGCACCCGCTTCCGGGCAGCACATAGAGAGTCGCGGCTAGCGAGTTCGAGGGGGGTGGGAGCATGGCCGGCAGTATCACTTTCGTAGGCACCTACGCGGTTCCCGAAGGCCGGTTCGACGAGTGGGTCGAGGCGAACACCGAGATGGTCGACTTCGTAAAGGCCAACGTCCCCAGGCTGATCAGCTACGATGTATACGTCAACGAGGCCAAGACCGAGGCGACAACCATCTATGTGCACCCGGATGCGGAATCCTTCGAAGAGCACATGAAGGTAGCTGCCACTCGGATCGACCGTGGTGCGCAGATGGTGGATGTGCTTCACATCGAGGTGTATGGACACCCCGGTCAGCGGGTCGTGGAGCGGCTGCACCAGGTATCCGAGGCGTCCAACGGCTTCCCGGTCGCTGTGAAGCAGCACTTCTACGGGTAGCGGACCGGCCTGTCCAACACACAGGCCTCGATTTTCGGGAAGAGCGTCGATTAGCGCGACCTGACAGTCCGACCATGTCCGGTTCCGCCCAGACGAACTTCCGGCGTTCTGGCGCGTTGGGCGCAGCCGCCCGCGGACCCCACTCGACCGCTTCTGGCCGTCCCCGAGAAAGAAAGGGGCGCCTTCCGGCGCCCCCAAAAGGAAACGGGACAAGAATCCGCCAGAAGACCCCCGGACGGTCGGCTTCGCCTCCCGCGGCACATCCCGGGAGTCAGGCGCCGTTACAGCTCGTCCGGCAGCTCCTTGAGCTCGGCCAGGGAAAAGACGGGGCCGTCCACGCAGACATACTTCGGACCCACGTTGCAGCGGCCGCAGATGCCGATGCCGCACTTCATGCGCTTCTCCAGGGTGGTGTAGGTCTGTTCGTCGCTGAAGCCCAGCTTCTGGAAGCTCATCAGAGCGAACTTGATCATGATGGGCGGACCGCAGGTGATGGCGATGGTGTTCGCCGGATCAGGATTCATGCGCTCGAGCACGTGCGGCACCAGGCCCACGTCGCACTGCCAGCCGTCGCATTCCCGGTCGATGGTGAGGGTAAGGCCGATGTCGTCTCGCTTCTGCCACTCGTCTATGTCGTACTGGTAGGTGAAGTTCTCCGGCGCGGTGGCCCCATAGAGGATGGAGACGCCCGCGTAGTCGGCACGGTGCTCCAGCGTGTACTCGATGGTGGCTTTGAGGGCCGCCGAGCCGATGCCGCCCACAACGTAGAGGATCTTCTTGCCCTTCCAGTCTTCCACCGGGAAACCGCAGCCCATGGGGGCGCGGATCCCCACCTTGTCCCCTTCGGAGAGGTTGTGCAGCGCCTTCGTGACCTCGCCGGCCTTCATGACCGAGAACTGGATGAACTCCTTCTCGGAGGGCCTGGACGTGATGGCGAAGGTGGCCTCACCTACGCCGAAGATGCCCAACTGGCCCACCTGTCCCGGCATGAACGAGAAGCTCTCCTGCACGGCGTGGTCGTCGAAGCGCAGGCGGAACGTTTTGATGTTGGGGGTCTCCTCGATGATCTTGACCACCGTGGCGATCTCGGGGAGATAAGGGTTACCGCCCAACTTGCCCGCACGGGCGGTGCTGGCGCCGGTGACCACGTCGGCCGAAGTGAGGCGAGTCTTGCCGTTGTCAGCCATCTACGCCTCCTTCCCTTCGGTCGCGGCGGACGCGGGTGCTGCAGCGGGCGTGGCGCCGGCGCCCGGCGCCGTTTCCAGTGGCGCCACCACCGCGGGCGCGCCCATCACCCGCAACACCTCGCGGATGTCGATGCGCGTCGGGCAGTGCACGATGCAGCGGCCGCAGCCGGAGCAGAGCAAACTGTCGTATTTGTCCGGGTAGTACCAGAACTTGTGGCTGAAGCGGTTCCGG
>JAZDLO010000054.1:0-5869 GCA_043801935.1 bacterium | reverse complement strand
GATCACCAGGCCGTCGTCACGCTTGAACACGGCGCCGGTCGGTGAGTCCTTGATGCAGGGAGCGTCATCGCAGTGCAGGCAAGGAGTGGGCCTGTAGACCACCTGGACGATGGGATACTGGCCCCGTTCCTTCCGCTCGATGTTCATCCAGCGGTGGCCTGCCCATGGCTGGGCGAGAGAATAGGGAGGAAAGTCGTTACCTACGAACTCGTCCTTATCCGACAGAAAGCAGTCGTTGCAGTCATGGCAGCGGGCGAGATCGATGACCATATTCCACTTCTTCATTTAGCTTCTCCCTCCCATTTCTCCACCTGGATGAGGCAGGAGTTGTTGGCCATGGCGGTTGACGTGGGCGTGATATAGCGCTTTGGCGAGAGTATGTTGACACAGCCCGACGTGTCCGGCGAGTATCCCGGCTCACCCAGGGGCAGATAGTCGGCGCACGATTCGTACGAGTGCACCGTCCCCGACGGCACCCGTTCGGTGACTTGAGCTGCCAAGATCACCGAGCCGCGGTCGTTGAACGCCCGGATGAGGCCGCCGTCCTCGATGCCGCGAGCCTCAGCGTCCCTGGTGTTGATCCGCATCAGCCAATAGCGGTGCCCATCGACGAGCACCCGGTGGTCCTTGACCTCGTTCAGCCAGCTCTCCTTGGAGTCGCCCATGGTGTGAAAGCTGAAGCGGGGGTGCGGGGAGACCATCTGCAGCGGGTATTTGCCGTACAGCTCCGTGGTGCGGTGACCCTCCCAGGAGGGGATGTACTGCGGGCCCATGACCGGGCGCTCGGGATCGATCACGCCGCCCTTTTCGAACCGCTTGAGGCTGCTGGACACGAACTCGATCTTGCCGGTCGAGGTCTGGAGGCCTTCCTGGCGGACGGTATCCCATGGGAACGGGCCCCAGTCGGGAGTGTCCTTCTTTCGCCCCTCGGCGAACCAGCGCATCGCTGGGGTGGACTTGTGGTCCTCGGGGAAGGGCACCACGTAGTAGCCCTTCTTCTCGAATTCTTCCCAGGTGATGTTCTTGGGCAGGTCGGTGGCGTGGAAGTAATCCTTCACCCAGTCGTATTCGTCCTTGCCACCCATCGTGAAGATCTCGTCGATGCCAAGACGCTCCGCGAACATGCGAAAGATCTCGTAATCCGACTTCGATTCGCCCAAAGGCTCGATGCACTTCTTCTGAAGGACGATGACCCGGTGATTGCACTGATGGAAGTTGTCGGGGATGTAGCCAGAGCAGTTGGCGAACTCGCTGATGTCCCAGCGCTCGAAGTTGGTGCAGGCCGGTAGGATGATGTCGGCAAACCGAGCTTCCCCTTCGAACCAGATGGACTGGTTGACCACAAAGGGCACCTTGCCTTCCCGGTACGCCTTCACGTATCGGTTGGTCTCGGTCATGGTCCCGATGAACGAGGTGCCGTACTTCCAGTACATCTCCACGTGGGGGTATCCGGGGGCCGGGTACTCGTACTTCTGCAACTGTGACTCGATAGAGGAACCGCAGAAGCCTTTGCCCCTGAACTCGAGCTTCTCGTGCATCATGGCTTCGGGGATGCGGATGCGCGGCACCATCTGGCCTTCGGTGGAGTGATGCGCGGTCCGAGTGGCGCCGCCCTTGTTCGCGAACATGCGGTAGACCCAGCGGAAGCCGGCGGCGGAGTTGTCGACGTCGCCGGATATACCGCCCTCAGCGTAGCCGGGAAAGACGAAGGATTCGTCGGATGGAGCACCCTGAGACGTGCCCCAGATGTTGCTGCCCGGTTTACCGTAGCCCTGCATCGCCGCCAGGGCGATCATGACCCGGGCCCACTCGTTACCCGTGGCGGCGCGGCAGGCGCCGCCCCAGCCCCCCAGGCCGCCGGCGGCCAGCATGGTCTTCTTGGAGCCCCACTCGCGGGCCAACGCCCGGATCTCGCGCGCTGGGATGCCACACTCAGCCTCGGCCCACACCGGCGTCTTGGGAACGCCGTCGCTATTGCCGAGTACGTAGTCCTTCCACTCGTCGAAGCCGGTCGTGCGGTCGTCGATATAGTCCTTGTCGTAGGTCCCTTCCGTGAGCCACGTGTAGGCGATGCCCAGACCGAAGGCCACATCGGTGCCAAGCTTGGGAGAGAACCATTTGTCGGCGAACAAGCCGGCGGTGTGGTTGAAGTACGGGTCGACGAACACCATCTTGATGCCGAGCTCTTTCATCCAGAAGCGGCGCGACGTGCTCTCGAAAGCGGAGTAGATGCCGCCCCCGCTGGTCTCAGGGTCGGACGACCAGAACACTATCAGGTCGGTGTGTTTGAGAGCGTCTTCGAGCAGGTCGTACTGCTCGGGGATGCCCAGCCGGTGGCTGTTACCCCACATATGCATGCCGCCCCAGTGCCAGCCCTCCCAACTATCGGGGTTGTGCTCCCCGTAGGTGAAGCCGACCAGGTTCATGAAGCGGAAGTACGTGCTATGACGGTAGCCCACGTTGCCCCACAGATGGTGGGAGCCAGGAGTGGAGAGGATGGCGGCCGGACCGACCTCCCTCTTCAGGCGGATCACCTCGTCGCAGACGATATCCAGGGCTTCGTCCCAGCTGATGGGCTCGTACCCGGAGATACCGCGGTTCTTGATGTTGCGCTCCCCCTTGGGATCGAAATCCACCCGCTTGAGCGGGGTGAGGATGCGTTTGGGCGAGTAGACCATGGATTTCTGAGCCACCGCATGCGGGGACAGGGTGGTACGCCGTGGAGGCGTGAACTCGCGCCCTCGGGCCTCGATGGTCCAACCCTGAGCATCGTTCTCGTCCAGATCGATGGGCGTCATGCGGATGATCTTGCCGTCTTCCACATCCACGAAGACGGGGCCACCCGTCGTGCAGTTCGTCAGTCTTTCGGTTTGCCCCATACCTGCTCGACCTCCGCTCTTAGTCGCTGACCTGGCAATTTCATTCTAGGACTGTTTCAGAGCATAATCTACGCGTACCAGAGCCCCGGCGCCGGGCCGCAGCTCCACCTGGCAGCCTGTATCCCACTCTGAGGAACTATGTCCCGGCAGGTGGTCGGGCCATGGTGAAACCCCACCGGACCATCCGGGCGAAGGGCACAATCCGGCGGCGGGAACAGACCCGGCGGCCGCTACACCCGGGGGCCTCCACCTTACTCGATGATCGCCACGAGGCGGACGATCGACCCGTCGCCCTTCTCCCAGCGGATGGGAAAGCCGGCGAACTTGACGCGCATGCCGAGGATCTCGTCGATGTCGCCGCCGACGTTCTCATACCCCATGACGCCCGCTTTGAGGAGCATGTTGTGGCAGGGCTCCCAATCCGGGTAATCCTCGATGACGTCGCGGCCCCGCTCGGCCTTGTACTCGGCGTTCACGCTGGGCAGGATGGGGCCAAGGCCGTGAGGGCCGATGGCGGTCGACAGCGGATGGTCGAGGGCCTGCTGGTCTACGCCGACGCATTTCACGCCGCGCTCGATCAACCATTCCGCCGCACTCGGTACGAGGCCGGGCGAGTAGGCAAAGTACGCCTTCGTGTCGGCGTACTGTGCATGCATGTGCGTGTGGATCATGACGATGTCGCCTCGCTCCACCTTGGGAGTAGCGTTCTCGAGCATGTCACCCGTGATGTTCCCCCATTTGCCCGGGTTGCCCACGTCGAGGACGACGCCGGTACCGTAGTACTTCTCGAGGGGGATCTCATCCGTGTACATCCCTCCCTCGAACACGTGCACCGGAGAGTCGGCGTGGGTGGTGCAGTGCATCGTCGTGGTCAGTCTCTGGGTAAGCACGCCCGACTTCGCGTGGTAGTGTATCCGCTCGATCCTGATATCCTCGAAGTACGGCCACAGTGGGCACTTATCCCCGAACGGTTGGCTCAGGTCGACCAGTCTTACCATGTTCTTCTCCTTCGCATGAGTTCCTCTTGCCGACATACAGGCGGCCTTCGTGCCCGGATCGTCCGTCGCTCGCCGAAGCCAAGCTCCAAGGGCTTCATCCGATTGACAAGAACTACGTTACACCAGATGGGGGTCCTGAAGGCGACCCGACACCTGGACTCATCACAAGAAAGCCCCCCGCCGGACAAACCCGATGGGGGGCCACAATACCCCGCGCGGATCGGGCTGGAGCCCGAGCCGACGAGAACGAGATCCTAGATCACGCCGTACTTGCAGATCCTGTCCGGAGTGCCGGTCAAGTCGTCTTCATCGATCTCCGCAGCGACGCGGACCATGGAACAGTCCCGCATCTGCAGAACAAAGCCCCCCGCCGGCGGGCCGGCGGGGGGCTCCAAGCAACATTCCGATCCGGACCGACCCCCTCGCCTAGCGACGAGCGAGACCGGACCGCCCGTCGCGTTCTACAGTTCGGCGGCTGGGCCGTACCCGGTGCCGCAGTACGTGTAGGTCCTCTCCGGAACGTCGTTCACATCAGCTTCGTCGATCTCGGCCACGCAGCGGACCATCGAGCCGTCGCCCATGTACCAGCGGATCGGGAAGCAGTAGAACCGGAAGCGCTTGCCGGACACCTTGTCCAGGTCTCCACCGAGGTTCTCAACGCCCACGATGCCGTGACCCAGCATTTGCTTATGGCAGGGTTCCCATGTGCCCTCATTACCAAGCGCTTCGAGATCACCGAATTTTGCATCATAAGCGGCTTGGCCATGCAGCTTGATGTAGACCGCTTTCTCAAATTCGGCATATGCTTCTTCACCGAACTGCTCGGCGTATTCCTCCGTGATAGTCCTTCCCGAAGCTCCGGGCAGATTCATCTGTGGCGGGCCGTTCTTGCCCATAGCCGTATGAAGCGGATGATCCAGTGCCTGCATGTCCATGGCAACGCACTTCACCTTGTGCTTCACGAACCACTTGCCAGCTTCGACGCCGGTGCCACATGAATAGTGATAGTACTCTTTGGAGTCGTCGAACTTGCGATGCATGCCGGTATTCAGGCAAACAACCATGCCCTTGAGCTCTTCCGGCTTGATGTTGGCCCGCTTGCAGGCGTCCTCAAGATGCTCCGGCCCGATCAGGCCCCAACGTCCGATGTTGATTTCAAGGCAGACTGCGTCACCCGTGTACGCGTCAACAGGCATTTCGTGGGTATAACGAGCTCTCTTGCCGTCGAATTCACGCTCCATGACGTGACGAGGGGCGTCGGCATGAGTGCCTGTGTGCTGAACACAATCGACCCTCTGTGTGAGGACGCCGCCTTTTGCCAGGGTGTGCATCGAATCAATGACCGGCTTTACGAAATACGGCCAACGAGGAATCTCCGCACTAAAGGGATGAGTCAGGTCGACGAATACTTTCTTTCCCATTGTGATCCTTGCTCTCCTTGTTCTCGTTGCTGTTCCGACATACGAGCACACTGTGCGCTCGGATTGTCCATCGTCGCTCGAGGGCGTGACACCACGCGTGATCTCGGGCTCTCTACTTGCCTTCCGCCTCTTGCATCCGGCGAACGGCCTTGGTCAGATACTCGAGCAGATTGGCGCGGAGCGCTTTCTGCCCCTCGGGTGTCCACTCCTGGAAGCCCACGCCGCCGGTCTTGAATCCCAATTCCCCTTTCGCCACTTTCTCCTTGAGGAGCGGGGAGGGCTCGTGGGAGTCTTCCAGGTACTTGAGCACGTAGCTATGTATGGATAGGGTAAGGTCGAGACCGACCATATCGGCGTTCTCCAGCGGCGCCAACACCGGAAGCCGCAGACCCGGGCCGTACTTGAGGCTCTCGTCCACCGTGGCCGCATCGGCGATGCCGCGCTCCACGATAGACACCGCCTCACGCCAAAGAGCATGCTGCAGGCGATTGGCGACGAAACCGGGGACGTCCTTCTTGCAGTGCACCGGGTGCTTGCCGATGGCTTTGTGAAGGTCCATCGTGACCTGGAT
>JAZDLO010000052.1:0-18720 GCA_043801935.1 bacterium | reverse complement strand
TCGCGGCCCGGGAGTTCGACCAGTCCAAGCTCAGCGATCAGGCTCAGACCTGGGTCAACCAGCACCTTACCTACACGCACGGTTACGGTGTGACGGTCAGCCCTGTGAGCGAGGCCACCGAGCAGGGGCTGCCCGAGCTCTTCGTGCGCGACATACCTCCGCGAGGTGAGACGTCCCTGAAGGTTACCGGCCCCGAGATCTATTACGGTGAACGCGCCGACGCCTTCGTACTTGTCAAGACGACGGCCAAGGAGTTCGACTACCCGATGGGCGACTCCAACGTATTCACGGAGTACTCGGGGACAGGCGGCGTGGGCATCGGCAGCTTCGCGCGCCAGCTGATATTCAGCGTGCGCTTCGCCACGATCAAGCTGCTGGTCTCGGACTATTTGCGGCCCGACTCCCGCATCCTGTACCGGCGCGCACTGACCGAACGGGTGAATGCCATCGCCCCGTTCTTGCAGTACGATCGCGATCCTTACATGGTGATCCGTGACGACGGCAGTCTCGTGTGGCTATGGGACGCATATACCACCACCGATGTCTTCCCGAATTCGCAGCCCAATCTCACCGGTCTCAACTACATCCGTAACTCCATCAAAGTGGTGATCGATGCCTACAACGGCGACGTGACCTTCTACCAGATGGATCCCGACGACGCGATCGCGAGCACCTGGGGCAACGTCTTTCCGGGGCTGTTTACCCCGGCCGAGGACATGCCGGACGACATCCGCCGGCACCTGCGCTATCCGGAGGATTTCCTCAGCATCCAAGCCGAGGCTCTTTCCATCTATCACATGACCGAGCCGCAGACCTTCTACAACAAAGAAGACGTGTGGGAGATCGCTACGGAGCTGTACGGAGGGAATGAGATCGCCGTCCAGCCTTACTACCTGATGATGGTCCTACCCGGTGAGAGCCAGGAGGAGTACGTGCTCCTGCAGCCGTTCACTCCCCGGACCAAGCAGAACATGATCTCCTGGATGGCCGCCCGTATGGACGGAGACGAGTACGGAGAGTTGCTCGTCATCGCCTTCCCCAAGGACAAGTTGGTGTTCGGCCCGGCCCAGGTGGAGGCCCGCATCAACAACGACCCGGTCATCTCGGCCCAGCTCACATTGTGGGACCAGGCGGGAAGTGACGTCATCCGAGGGAATCTCCTGGTCATACCGGTGGAGGATTCGCTCATCTACGTGGAGCCTCTGTACCTGCAGGCCGAGCAAAGTGCCATTCCCGAGTTGACCCGGGTGATCGTCGCCTACGGCGATGTGGTGGTGATGGAACCCGACCTGAAGTCGGCGCTCGCGTCAATCTTCTCCGCAACACCCGGTGGTCCGACCACCACGGTGCCCGCCGGCACGACCACCACGGCTCCCGGGGCCACCACGACGACGATCCCCACCACGACGACGATCACGGTCCCGCCGGTCACGACCACCACGACCATCTCGGGAACGCTTCCCACCGACCGCGGGGCCCTCCTCGACCTTGCAGAACAGCTCTACGAGGAAGCGCGCACCGCCCAACGGTCGGACGATTGGGCTACCTACGGAGAGAAGATCAAGCGGCTCGGTGAAGTTCTATCGGCGCTGAGGGCGCTCGAGAACGTCGCCCCCTGACAGAGGCTTCTGCCATAGCCCCCTGATATAGATAGAGCCGGGGCCCGCTAGAACAGGCCCACCAGAGGCCCTAGCCATCGGTCGAAGCTGCGGTCGAGGATCCGGGACCACGGCCCGCGATGCTGCAGTTGAGATGGCCGGGCTCGCAGGACCGTCGAGCTTGAAGGGGGGGCTGGCACTGGCCGCTGGGGCTTCAGAGGACGAGCACTCGCGCAATCTGCCCGAGGCGTCCCCGACGGCGACCCCGGGACGGGCGTTCCCGGCCATCTCCTCAGCCGATTCGCTGGCGCTGTCCCTGATGCTCTTCCAGGCGCTGACCGCCTGCGCGATCGCCGTAACTCCCGTGGTAGCCAACGAACTGACGGACAAGTTCCAGTTATCCGGCTCCCAGATCGGGCTTCTTTCCTCGCTCTTCTTGATGATGTACTGCGTCGGCGCCATCCCCATGGGGATGGCGGCCGCACGGTGGGGCGGACGAGTGATGGCCGTGGGCGTGATCTTGCTGACTGCGGGTTCGATCTTCTTCGCCCTTAGCGCCTCCTACAGTTGGTTTCTGATTGCGCGCCTGGTGCAAGGGCTGGGGGCGTCCGCTGCGGTCCCGGTGGCGAACGCCCTGGTCTGCCAGACCGTACCGCGCGAGAGACAAGGCCGTGCCCTGGGGATCTTCGGCACCGGCACCGGTCTCGGCTATTTGTTCGCCCTGGCCGTCATGCCCAGCCTCCAGAACGCCGGCGGCTATCCCACCGTCTTCTTGGTCCTGGCCGTCCTGTCGGTCCTTGTTGGGTTGGTCGCTTTTTCGCGCAGAGAGGCGCGCGCGCTGCCCCGACGCGCTGGCGAGGAGAGCTCGTTTCGAGGAGTGGCCAGAGCTCTCCGCCAGGCGGCCGTGAATCCGCGCCTCTGGGCGGTGGCGCTGATCAACACCGGCGCGTCGGCGACTGCAGTCACGATTCTGGCCTGGACCCCGTCGTTTCTGGAGAAGCAGTTCGGGGCCAGCCTAGCCGTAGCGGCCTACCTGACGGCTGGCGTTGCTGCCGCCCAACTGGTCGGAAACCCACTGGGGGCACTGGCCATGGGACGCTGGGGCAGGGTGCCGGTCATTGTGGTGTCGCTCGTCGGCATGACGATCCTTACCGCCCTCCTCCCGCTCTCCCAGATCCTCGTCCTGTGCTTCTTGATCGTCGTCATCGCCGGCTTCTTCACGATGGCCATGTTCCCGGCCGTCATAGGCATCATTCCTGATGTGGTCGACCGGCCGGAGCAGGTCGGCACGGCCACGGGCTTCGTCTTCCTGTTCAACCTCATCGGTATGATGATCCCGCCCTGGCTCTTCGGGAAACTGCTCGATGTCTACGGCACCACTCCGGGCGACAACGGCTTCCTGCGCGGCTATCTGATGCTGGCCGCCTTTCCATTCGCGGGGATCCTGGCCACCCTGGCCTTCCGCATGATGAGCAGGAGAGCGCCCACTCCCCTCCGCTGACGACGGCCATCGCTTCGATCTCCACCATCCGGTTCGGCGGGACCGGTCTCGAGATCTCCGCCCTGCTGTTGGGGAGCGGCTGGGTGACATACCGAGCCCGCCGACGTTCCAGGGGGATGCCCGTCGACGGGCGGCCTTATCGCCATAAAGCCTCGCTAAAGTCTTCTTTGCACTCTGCCGATAATCAAGTCGACTCTTAGTCAAACCATAGTGGAGGCTGATGGACTAGAGAACGGGCGCGACTTCAAGCAACTGCTCCGAAAAGGCAAACCCCGGGAAACCGGGGGACGCAAAGCTCCGGATCTAAGGCGAAAACGCTAAGACGGCCGAGCTACCGAAGGCAAGACCCGACCGTCTGCCGGCGTCCCCCTAAGAGATCTCGGCGCGGTTTCAGAAGGGAGTGGTTGACAATTGAATACTGGAAGGGAAGAACACTGGAGCCGTGGCAAGCTGGTGACGTTTGCCGTGGCTCTCGCTTTCATGGTGTCGGCGGCGGTCTTCGTCGCAGTCTTGGCGTTCGGTCCGACTTCAGCAGGCGCCTCGCACTCTGAGTATACCCAGCCTGCGCAGGCGGTGACTCCGCCAGCGGACCGGCAGGTCGCGGTGATCGTCACAAAGAGCGACCGATCCGGACGGGCCGAAGCCCTAGTCAGGAGCCTGGGCGGCGCTGTCACCAAGGACCTCAGCTTGATTAACGCCTTTGCGGCCGAGATCCCCGCCGGGGTCCTCCCGCAACTGGCCGCTGGTCCTAGCGTCGCCCGGGTGACGCCGGACGGACGCGTTGAAAGCAGCGGAAAGAACCTCAATGCAGGTGTTGGAAAGCGGGTCGGGCAGCCGCAGGCACCCGCGCCTCCGAACCACTACCTTGAGACCCTGGGTATCTCGAGGCTCAGTGGACTGACCGGCAACGGCATCGGAGTCGCCGTCATCGACAGCGGCATCACTGACCACCCGGACTTCGGGTCCCTCAAGCAAGCCAGCGTCGCCAAATCGGTCTCCTTCAATCAGGGTGCCGCGAACACCCGAGACCCATTCGGTCACGGCACGCATGTCGCAGGGATCATCGCCGGGAACGGAAGCGCCTCGGATGGCCTCTACACCGGAGTCGCCCCCGGGGTCGTGGTATTCAATCTGAAGATCGCCGACGACCAGGGCTTGGCGAGTGAGTCAGACGTGATCGCGGCCTTGCAATGGGTCTACGACAACAAGGCCAGGTACAACATCCGCGTCGTCAACCTCTCCATAAACTCCAGCTCCAACCAGTCCTACCACCAGAGCCAGTTAGACGCCGCGTGTGAGATTCTTTGGTTCAATGGCGTCGTGGTAGTCACCTCCGCCGGCAACAAGGGGCCGGCTGGTGGGTATAACACCGTACGAGCGGCGCCCGCGAATGACCCGTTCGTCATCACGGTGGGCGCTTCCGACGAGAAAGGCGACGGCCTTCGGAGCAACGACGTCCTTGCTCCCTTCTCGGCCTTCGGCTTGACCTTGGAGGGTTTCAACAAGCCGGATGTGCTCGCCCCCGGCACGAGCATCATAAGCACCTTGTCGTTCAATTCCTCTTGGGCCGACGATTATCCGGACCGTGTCCTGATCAACGGGAAATACTTCCGCCTGAGCGGCACCTCGATGTCGGCGCCCATGGTGGCGGGTGTTGTAGCCCTCCTCCTGGAAGACGAGCCGAATCTCACACCCGACCAGGTCAAGTATCGATTACTCGCGACCGCCACCCCACTTGGTGGGGACAACGTAACTCGCGCCTACGTCGACGCCTTCGCGGCCATCAACGGCACCACCACCCAGTCCGCCAACACCGGCATCCCGGTCAGTAACCTCCTGACCACCGGTGATAACCCCGTGAACAGTTCGGTCATGTGGAATTCCGTGATGTGGAACTCGGTCATGTGGAACTCGGTCAACTGGAACTAGTCCTCAGATATCAACTGACAAACACGAAAGGGAGTCCATTAAAATGCACAGATATCGAAAACATTTAGGAGCAGCTATCGTACTGGCGATCGTCGTCGCCTTCGCCGCCTTGAGCTTTGGCGGAGCGCTCGGTCTGCCCGATTCTTCCAGCGACACCGCCGTCCTGTGGCGCAACAACGCCGTGGTCGAGCCTTTCGGTGATGTCGCCGTCCTGTGGCGCAACAACGCCCCGACCGATCAGGTGGCCGTGCTCTGGCGGAATAGCGCCCCGGCCGATCAGGTGGCCGTCCTGTGGCGCAACAACGCCGTGGTCGAGCCTTTCGGTGATGTCGCCGTCCTGTGGCGCAACAACGCCGTGGTCGAGCCTTTCGGTGATGTCGCCGTCCTGTGGCGCAACAGCTGCGACGTCTAGACGACCGGCAAGGAATGGATGTTCTGGTGTGGACGGCCTGGTTCGCCAGGCCGTCCACCTATTCATCACAGGCGAGCTCCGGGGCCAAGTCGGTAGCGGATCAATCTCCCCGCTGGTTCGTGATGAAGCAGTCAAGGAACCGGCTTCCCGCGCCGATTACAGCCTCGAGATGTCCCAGTAGGGAAACCAGGGCCGAGATCGTTCAAGGATAGCGAGGACGTGAAAGAGCTTTCTCTCAAAGCGAGGGTCTTCATTCTCGCGGTCATTGCCGGCGGCATAGCTGCAATCGGATTGCAGGTCGCCTACATTGGCGGCTCGATGGACGCGAAGGACATCGCGCTGCTCGCGGTGGCCACTGCGTTGGCCGCATTGGCCCACTTCCGTAGCGTGCAAGGTTCCACCGCACGATCGAGCTATGATCTCGCGCTGGTCGTCTACGGATTCATCCTCGTGGTCCAGGGCCCGCGAGCTGCCATCATCGCCTCTCTGTTCGCCTGTCTCTTGGATTGGGTCTGGCACAAGCGCCGCTGGTACATCCAGGTTTTCAACATCTGTTCCCTCGCAATCGCCCTTAACGCTGCCGGCACCGTGTACCACTGGGCCGTATCCGGGACGCAGCCCATGGGACTCACGGGCGCTGCGGGAGTGCTCGGCGCGGTACTCGTATTCGTTGTCCTGAACCACGCCATGGTAGGCGTGGTGCTGGCACTTGCGAGCGGGGAAAACCTTGTCGAATCTGGGATCTTTGGTGGACTGACGCTGGCTATCGACGCAGCTTTGGCGGCTGCCGGCGCAGCCGCCGCGGTGATCTGGTTCATCAATCCCTACGTATGCGTGATCGCGCTGGCTCCCGTCTATCTGATCTCCACGACGCTCAGGGTGCCCGACCTGGAGCGCCAAGCGGTGACGGACCCAAAGACCGGCGTCTTCAACACCCGTCACTTCCAGGAGCTCCTCGCCAACGAACTGACGCGCGCCAACCGTTTCGATCGCCCTCTCACCGTCGTCATGGGTGACCTTGACCTGTTGCGCAACATCAACAATGTCTACGGCCACCTCGCCGGCGATCAAGTCCTGATCAGGGTCGCTCAGATCATCAAGAGCTCCGTTCGTGACTACGACGTAGTCGCCCGTTTCGGGGGGGAGGAATTCACCATCCTCATGACAGAGACCTCGCTCGACCAGGCCGCGCCCCGGATCGAAGCACTGCGTGCGGCGATCGCGGCCGCTGATATCGAGGTCTCGACCAGCATCGAACCGATAAAGACCACCATGAGCTTCGGAGTCGCGGAGCGAGTGAGCGCCGACGAGTCTCCCGATGAGATAGTGCACCGGGCTGATCTGGCGGTATATAGGGCGAAACTCGAGGGGCGCAACTGCGTCAAGGTCGCGAAGCTTGACGAAGGCGAAAGCCCGACTCACGGGGCTGCTTGGGAGGCACCCCGCTCTGGGGAAGACGACGAACAAATGGCCCTCCTCATGCCTGTACCGGCGGCCGAAACCCGGATAGACCGGCCGAAGGCTGGACCACCCAATGGAAACGCCGGCCCTAGCGTCGAAAGCGACTCCACGGTCTCTGCCGGTGTACGAGAAGCCAGGGTACCCCGACCGCGTCGCCCGTCGCCCTGGCCGAGCCGGCTGTTGATAACAGGCGTGGGACTGGCAGCCGTCGCGGTGTTGACCATGACCCTCGCAACCGAGGCTTGGATCCCGATCAACTGGGTGGGCCTCGGCGCACTTGCTGCTATCGCGGTGATGACCGAGGCTCTCGCTGTTGAGATCTACGTACGGGAGACGTCGGTGTCTACCTCGGCCGCTGCCTTGGTAGCGGGGGCGATCTTCTTCGGGCCGATCGGCGCGTTGGTGCTCGGTGCGGCAATAGCGGCCGCCGCCATGATGAAGCATCACAGCTCGTACAGCCGCTTCGTCTTCAACGGCAGCTCCCAGCTTCTGGCCGGGCTCGGCTGCGTCTGGATCGTCCGGTTGGTCGGCCGTCCTCCAGTCGGGCAGCCACCGTGGCTGCTGTTCAGCGTATGCCTTGTCTCGGCTTTGGCAGTCTACGCGGTCACCACGGGCCTTGTGGCCGCCGCAATGAGCCTTGGCTCCAATGAGGGCGTGAGCAGAACGTGGACGCGGCATTTCAGCTGGCTGGCTCCCTACTATCTGGGCCTCGGCGCCCTGGCCAGCTGTTTGGTGTTTGGCTATGTCTATGCTGGGGTCGTTGGGTTTGTGAGCCTGATCGTCCCGTTGCTCGTGCTTCGCTTCGGCCAGAAGCAGTACATCGATCACACGGCTGCCATGGTCGGCCGACTTCGGGCCGCCAATGTGGACTTGAAAGAGAGCGCCGAGGAGATCTCCACCCTCAACGACGAACTGTTAACGCTCTTAGCCGGCACGCTCGACCTTCGCGATCCCTATGTCTTGGGACACTCCCGCCACGTAGCCCGCTACGCGGCCAGCATCGGAAAAGAACTGAAGCTTTCGGCGGGACGACTGGAGCTGTTGCGAAAGGCCGCGTTATTGCACGATATTGGGAAACTCGCTATCCCCGATGCAATCCTGGCGAAGAACGGCCCTCTGACGGAGCTTGAGTACGAAGAAGTCAAAGAACATCCGATGGTGGACGCGCGTATCTTCGTCGAATCGAGATACCTGCAAGACCTTCTTCCCATCATCCGGCATCATCACGAGCGGTGGGACGGCTGCGGCTACCCGAGCGGGCTCAAGGGAGAATCGATCCCCCTCGAGGCTCGCATTCTCAGCGTAGCCGACGCGGTCGAGGCCATGGCCTCAGACCGGGCCTACCGCCCGGGCTCGCCTGTTGAGATCGTGCTCTACGAAGTGCGCGCCAACGCGGGGGGCCAGTTCGACCCGGCAGTCGCCGACGCGCTCTGCCGCGCGGTCGAGCGAGGCAGCTGTTCCATCGTCAACTCGACCGACGAGGTGCTTGGGCGGCGGAGCGACTACCAGGTTGAAAACAGCAAGAAGCGCCAGGGCGCGCCGGCCGTTAGAGTGGCCAACTGACGACCGTCAGGACGTCTCTCGGTTCCCGTCCCTCTGCCGTGACGCATCCCCTCGGTGACACTACGGTGACGCACGCATGATCAGCAGATCTTGGCGACATTCGACCCGAAAGAGCACGTGCGCGTTTTCCCCGTTCATCGTGCCCCAGGCCTCTCCCTCAGCTATGCCTTGAGCCGGATCATACCGGCCGAAGGTCACGCCGGCGGGATACCCGGCAAACACCGAGGCAGGCTGCTCATCGGGCGAACCGCCGATATCAAGTGAGGCAAAGGAAGGTTCCGCCGGCTGACGAGTGGGCGGAGAGGCATGACGGATACGAAGCCACAGCGATCCATCGGCGCTCTTGCCTTCCACGTTGAACACGTCGCGGCCGATCGTGCACTCCGTGAGGTCGGCAAAGACGAACCGTGCCCCACCCATCCAGACGGTGGCCGTACTATCCGCCCCTTGAGTCTCCAGCAAGTTGTAGAGCATCTGCGCGCACTCGCCCCGGGCAGAGGCGGCAAAGAAGTCATACGAAGGTCCCACACCCTGCAAGCCCTCCAATAGCCCTGCATACGCCGCTTTCCGGGCGTTGATGTAATGCTCGTCGGGATAGAACTGGCCTGACGAGAAACCGGGTGCATAGCCGGCCGGCGCCTCCGGCAGATCGGCTGCTCTAGCGACCATACTGATCAACTGCTGACGAGTGATGTCGTCGTACGGAGCGAATGTGGTCGCAGTCTTTCCCTGGGTGACGCCGTGAGCGGCGCATACCGCCACATACTTGTCAGGATAGAAGGGATCGGAGCCCATGCTGCCGCCGACGTCGCCAAACGGGCACACTTCAGAGCCCGTCACGGTGAGGCCCAGCGTCTTGACGATCATCTTGGCAAACTGCTGGCGGGTCACCGTGGAGCTAGGACGGAAGGTGCCATCTTCGAACCCGGTGACGATCCCGCGATCCGCCAAATCGTAGATAGCGGTCTCATACGGTGAGCCGGCCACGTCGGAGAAGTCACCCGGCGGCGCATGAGGCCCACTGTTTCCCCCGGAGATGCTGAGCTGATAGGCGAAATCATAGCCGTACAGGACACCCCCTGCCTCCACCCAGACGTAGTAGGTCCCCGTCTGGGTGGGCGTATACTGGATCTCGGCCGTCTTCCGGGACGCGGCATCCTCGTTGTTCTCGGCAAGCTCCCGCGTGCCCAGGGTGTGACCGTAGTACTTGGAGATGGAGGTCGTGGCTGGATCAAGTAGATTCAAATAGGCGAGGGCCCAGCCACTATTGAGGGGCACGAGGGGCATGAGCCGGATGGTCACCGGCTGGCCCGCCGTCAGCCCCACCGCGTAGACGTCATCAGGATCGGCCTTGGTGGACACCACCCCGGTCACAGCGCCCGAACCGATGGCCGTGCCGGGGATGTCGTCGCTCTCAGGAGCCAGGTTCAGTGCCGGCCGGGACGTCCGCACCACCGAAAGCTCGTAGTCGAGGGTCCCCGCTTCCCATTCGACCCAGAGGTAGTAGGTGCCGGACTTGGCCGGGATGTAGTCGTAATCGGCCCAGTAGCGAATGAAGCTACCCCCGCTCAGCGTGTAGATCATCTCGTCGTAGTCGTCCGGATCGGTGATCGAAGATGCCCCCGGAACAAGGAGATGAAGGGACCCTTTGGGCCCGCTGGTGGTCCCCGGGTCGCACCGGATGTGGACCTCGTGCCCGGCGGTGAGGGTCACCGCATAGACGTCGCTCACATCCCCCGGGCCGACCGTTTGGGAGATGGTGCTGCCGATCGTGAGCGGGGTCCCAGGGATATCGTCGTCGGCCGCGGCGAAGGCCGGCCCGACGAGGCCAAACAGCGCGAACGCCAACACAAGAGCACCGAGCAAGACGCAGCGCCGCATGAATGCCCCCCTTCTGAGTTACGTGGGTCCATATACCATCCCCATTCGAGTATAGGCCGGGACGCTCGCTCGTCAATCGCACCTGATGCCCCGTAGCATCGGCACGTGACGTTTCGCTTCCCCTCGCCTGGCGGTAGAACACTGCCGAAAACGATATCGGGCATAAGCGAGGCCTCATGGCGTACACAGCGATAGCCGACCACGGAGTGATAGGGGACATGCGCACCGCGGCCCTTGTCGCGGCCGACGGCACGATCGACTGGCTCTGCCTTCCGAACTTCGATTCCCCCAGTGTGTTCGCTGCGATACTCGACGACCAGAAGGGGGGGCATTTCTCGATCACCGCCACCTGCCCGGAGGTCACCTGCAAGCAGTTCTACTGGCCGCAGACGAACGTGCTGGTCACCCGCTTTCTCGCATCCGAGGGAGCTGCGGAGCTTTCGGACTTCATGCCCATGGGAGTCTCCCGGCGTCGCGAGACCACAGGCGGCCAACTGATCCGCCGCTTGACTGTCACCCGCGGTTCGGTGCCCTTCCACGTCGAGTGCCGGCCTGCGTTCAACTATGCCTTGGCCGACCACGAGATCAGGCTCGATACCTGCGGCGCGATCTTTAGCTCGGCCGACCTCTCCCTCGAGCTTGCCGGGGACAAGCCGATGGAGATCAGGGGTCCAAGTATCGTGTCGGACTTCACCCTGAACGAGGGGCAGAGCGCGATCTTCGTGCTCAGGCAGACCGAAAGCCAAGCAGGATGCGGCCCAGATCTTTCGCCGCAAGAGGCCGAGGAGGAGTTCAGACGTACGGTCGATTATTGGCGAAGATGGATCTCCAAATCCCAGTACAACGGCAGATGGCGGGAGATAGTCGAGCGCTCAGCGTTGGTCCTGAAGCTCCTGACCTATGAGCCGACAGGGGCGATAGTCGCCGCCCCCACCTGCAGCCTGCCCGAAAGGATAGGCGGCAGTCTCAACTGGGACTACCGGTTCACCTGGATCCGCGACTCCGCCTTCACCGTCTATGCCTTTCTGCGGCTTGGCTTCACGCAAGAGGCCGAGCGATTCATGGGGTTCCTTTCCGGCCTGCTCGCCGAGGGCTCACATGACGGGCCCCTCCAGGTCATGTACGGCATCGATGGCCGGACCGATCTTCGCGAAAGGAACCTGGACCACCTGGACGGGTACATGGGCTCAAGGCCGGTACGTGTCGGTAACGGCGCGTACGATCAGCTCCAGCTCGATATCTACGGAGCGCTCATGGACGCCACCTACCTCTACAACAAGCACGGAGCTCCGATCTCTTCCGACCTCTGGTTCTCGTTGAGCGGGCTGTTGGATTGGGTGTGCGCGAACTGGCACCGCGAGGACTACAGCATCTGGGAGGTGCGAGGCGGGCCCCAGCAGTTCGTGTACTCCAAACTCATGTGCTGGGTGGCGTTGGATCGAGGTATCCGCCTGGCCGAGAAACGTTCGTTCCCCGCCGATATCCCGCACTGGCGCAGCATCCGGGACACTATCTTCCGCAGCATCATGGACCGCGGATGGAGTGATCAGCGTCGATCGTTCGTTCAACGCTATGACAGCGATGTGCTCGACGCGGCCAACCTCATGATGCCGCTCACGTTTTTCCTCTCCCCCACGGATCCCCGGATGTTGAAGACGCTGGAAGCTGTCCTCCTGCCTCCCGAACAGGGAGGACTGGTGTCGAACAACCTCGTCTATCGGTACAAAGGGACGCACCCCGAGGATGACCCCTCAGCAGAAGAGGGCACGTTCAATATCTGCACCTTTTGGCTCGTCGAAGCTCTGACCAGGGCCGGGAGGTTCCGCCCCGACCTGCTTGAGGAGGCCCGGCTGATGTTCGAGAGGATGCTCGGCTTCGCCAACCACGTCGGACTGTATGCGGAGGAGACCGGTCCCCGAGGAGAAGCCTTGGGCAATTTCCCGCAGGCGTTCACTCACCTGGCTCTCATCAGCGCGGCCTTCAATCTCGACCGAGCGCTGGGTGTCGATCGCTAGCATGGAGAAGCCACGGGAGCCCACGACACGGGCAGAAGGAGCATCTGGATCATGACGGGACCGCTAGATTCAGTGACGGCCATCCACAATGCGTTCCGTCGAGACATACGCGACATCGACGCTGCGGCGCTCGCCTGGGCGCGCGGCAAGCCGGAGCCGGCGGCGACAGTGGAGCGCTTCCGGTTCTTCAACGAAGTGCTGGTATGGCATGCCCACGGGGAGGAGTTGGCCATCTTCCCCGCCCTGGAAGATGTCGCGCCGTCGGTCGCTGAGGCCTACGTGAAAGACCACCGAGGCCTGGATGCGGCTTTCGACGCCCTAACTGAAGCGGTCGCCGCACGCGACGCGTTGGAGACGGCACGCGCCACCGCCGTATTCAGATTCCATCTCGACCTTCACCTGGGCAAGGAGGACACGCATCTGTACCGCCTCGTCAAGGAGCGGATCTCTCTGCCCGACCAGGGCAAGGCAGTCGGCCTCATGGCCGGCACCGTTCCCCAGGATCGCTTCCCAGAGGTGATCGCGTGGATGTACCCCTTGTTGGGCCAGGACGACCGCGAGAACATGACCCGCATCTGGCGGATGGTGATGCCTGACGAAACATTCGCTGGAGCCCTGCGACTCATCAGGAAAGCGGTCGGCGACGGCTGGGCGGAACTGACTCGGCGCATCCCCGATCTGGCTGGGTGACGCGTCCCCTTTAGTAGCTGCTTACCGGGGAGAGGCTATACGAAACCCGGTCTCGCGTATATTCTTACCGGGACAACTCGACGACCGGGAAAAATGGATCCCAAGCTTCCATCTCCCAAGCGCAGTCGCAAGAAGCCCGCTGACGCGGATGACACAACGTCGCCGTTCCCGGCCTTTTCCATCGTCGGGGTCGGCGCCTCGGCCGGGGGTCTTGAAGCGTTCACCGAGCTTCTTCGGCATCTTCCGCCTGACACCGGCATGGCGTTCGTCCTGGTGCAACACCTGGACCCAAGCCACGAAAGCATCCTCGCGGAGCTGCTTTCCTCCAAGACGTCGATGTCGGTGGTCGAGGCCACCGACGGCCTGCCGGTAGCTCCCGATTCTGTCTACGTCATACCCCCCGCGGCGGATATCACCATCGAGCGGGGCGCGCTCAAGCTCAGCGCTCGTTCCTCCTCCGGCCACCATCATCCTGTGGACCTGTTCCTCGCCTCTCTCGCCCGGGATCGCAAGGCCGGCGCCGTAGCCGTGATCCTTTCCGGCACGGCCGCCGACGGGGCGGAGGGCGTCCGGGCTGTTCGAAAAGAGGGTGGCGCGACCTTGGCGCAGGACCCAGGCACAGCGAAGCACCGTGGCATGCCTGAGAATGCGATCGCCACGGGCGCAGTGGACTTCGTGCTGCCCATCCCGCTTATCGCCAGGCAACTCTCGGCCATAGCCGGACACCCCGACCCCATGCCGGTCTCGTTCGAAGGGCAAGTGACCCCGGTCCTCTCCGGGGAAGATCCTATTCTCACCGACTTGCTGAACCTGGTGCGTTCCGCGACCCGGGCGGATTTCAGTCACTACAAGCAGAGCACCGTGATGCGTCGCATCAGCCGGCGCATGACGATGCGGCACGCCCAGGATCTTGAGGCGTACCTGCAGCTCGTCCGCGAGGATCCGGCGGAGGTCGAGGCTCTCTACCAGGATCTCCTCATCCGCGTGACCAGCTTCTTCCGGCAGCCTCACGTTTTTGACACGCTCAAACAAGAGATCTTCCCTCAGATCGCGGAGGCCAAGGCCGGGGGTCAGGTGAGATTCTGGGTCCCGGGTTGCTCCACAGGTGAAGAAGCCTATTCTCTGGCGATCGCCTGGGCCGAGTTCCAGGGCGCCAAGCATCTTGAAAAGACGTCGTTCCAGATATTCGCGAGCGATATCAACCAACAGGTGATCGATAGGGCGAGAGGGGGGATCTACCCCGAAGGCGTTGCCTCGGACGTGTCGCCCGAGCGGCTCGAGCGGTTCTTCACCCCGGTAGACGGTGGGTATCAGATTGCCAAGAGCATTCGAGAGGCGTGCGTATTCGCAAAGCACGATCTGACCCGTGACCCGCCGTTTTCCAGGGTCGACCTCATCAGCCTCAGGAACGTCCTCATCTATCTGGGTCCCCTGCTGCAGCGGAGGGTGATGCCCCTCTTGCACTTTGCGCTTCGATCCGGAGGCTTCCTCTTGCTCGGAGAATCGGAGTCGGTGGGCGGCTACAGCGACCTGTTCTCTCTCGTAGACAAGAAGGGCAAGATCTACAGGCACTCGGAGGGCCCGGCCGCCATACCGCCCTCGCCTCCCCCAGCGACAGGCCGGCCGGTTGCCGCGATGTCTAAGCCTGCCCCTTTGCCGGTTGACTTCGATCCTTCCGCAGAAGCGGACCGAATCGTGCTGGATCAGTATGCCCCGGTGGGAGTGATCGTCGATGCCGATCTGCAGATAAGGCGGTTCCGCGGGCACACCGGTCCCTACCTCGAGCCCGGACCCGGACGGGCGAACTTCGACTTCCTGCGGATGGCCCGCGAAGGGTTAGCGGGCGAGCTACGGAGTGCTTTGCGAGAAGCAAGAAAAGACGGGGCTCCCGTGCGTAGGCAGGACATCCGCGTTCTGCGCGACGGCAAGATAGTCCTCGTGGGATTCGACGTCATACTGATCAAGTCTCCCGCCGGCGAGGCTTCGTTTCTCGTCCTCTTCCATGACAGCGCACCGGTGGGCAAAGAAGCGTCGGAAACCGCGCCTGCACGCTCGCTTGGGACTGCCGGCGGAACCTCCCGCCGACTTTTGGATCTGGAAGGGGAGCTGAGCGAGATGAGGGAGTACGCGCGAGCCGCCCTTGAGGACAAAGAATCGGTGAACGAAGAGCTTCGTTCGGCAAACGAAGAGCTCCAGTCGACCAACGAAGAACTGCAGAGCGTCAACGAGGAGCTCGAGACGGCCTCGGAGGAGCTCCAGTCGACCAACGAAGAGCTGCGAACGCTGAATGAGGAACTGCATGCCGCGAACAGCCAGCTCGCCAGGCTCAATGAGGAGTTGGCGAGCAAGAACAAAGAGTTGGCAGAAGCCAATGCGGCACTCGACAGCCGCGAGCTTGAGCTCCGGAAAGCCCGGGACTACGCTGTTTCTGTGATCGAGACCGTGCGAGAGCCTTTGCTGGTCCTCGACCCCGGCTTCGGCATAGTTTCAGCCAGCCCGTCCTTCTACAGCATGTTCAAGACAGACGCCCATCGCGTCGTGGGTCGATCGTTCTTCGAGTTGGAAGGAGGGCAATGGGACATCGCCGAGCTCCGCGAGCTGGCAAGACTTGCGGTGGCTGATACCGCGGACTTTCAGGATCTCGTCGTCCACCGCGACTTTGCCCGGCTTGGACAGCGCACGATGCTCCTTTCCGGCCGTTACATACGCTCCGAAAGTGGCGGGCCCGAGAACGTTCTCCTCGCCATAGAAGACATCACCGAGCGCACGCGAGCCGAGGCTCTGAGCGACGCTCTCGACCGGATCAACCTCACGATGATCTCCGCCGTCGACTTCGATGAGATCCTGGAACGGGCCATGACTGAGGCTGCACGCGCCCTCGAATGCGAAGAGGCCGTTTTCGTGTCTCCCGAGGACGCCTCCTGGACCACGATGTTCTCCCTGGGTTCGGAATGGGCGAGCCCCGGTGAGCCTCTCCGTAATGAGGAGGCCGGGCAGTTCTCGGCGTTGGCCGCCGGGCAGAGAGCGGTCGTGAGTAGTTCCTCGCTTGAGAAACGAGCTCGCTTCTCCTCGAGAAACGCCGGTGCGCAGACGGTGCGTGTGCCGTTGAGATCTCGGGACAGCGTGGTCGGTGCAATGAGCTTCGGACGCCGCGACCTCAGGACGGCTTTCACCGAAGAGGAGCTGGACTTCGTCGAGAAGCTCGCGCCCGCCCTTTCTCTGGCCCTGGAGAACGCCAGACTGTTCGCGCAAGAGCGCCGGATCGCCGAGGTGCTGCAGAAGAGCCTGCTGAAGCCGATCTCCCCCATCGCCGGCTACAAGATCGGCCTCGCCTATCGGCCGGCCCACGAGGCGGAGCTCGTGGGTGGTGACTTCTACGATTTCTTCCCCCTCGGTGGCGGACGCGCTGCGGCGGCGGTAGGCGACGTCTCCGGGAAAGGCGTGCAGGCCGCCACGCTTACGGAGACCGTGCGCGCGATCCTCAGGACTTTGGCCTCGCTCGACGGGTCGCCCGCTTCCATCCTGAGCAAGGCGAACGAGCTCATGCAGGCCCAGACGCCTCCCGCGCAATTCGTGACGGTGCTCCTGGCGATCGTGGACCCGGCCCGGGGCAAGGTCGTCATATCGTCCGCCGGACACCCACCGCCCATTATCTGCGGACAGGGCGTCCGCTTCCTGGATGTGCCCCCGGCAACCCCGCTTGGGGCGATGCACCGCGACTACCCGGAAGCCGAGTTCGATCTCGTTGTCGGCGAGACCCTCGTGCTTTACACCGACGGGCTGATCGAGGCAAGACGGGGAGCGGACCTTTTCGGCGAGCGGAAGGTGGCGGAGGTGCTCGCCCGCGCAGACTGCGCTCATCCCCAGAAGATGGTGGAGGAATTGGTGTCTGCGGCTACGGATTTCGTTGCCGGCCGCCTGGCCGACGACCTGGCGGTCATTGCGATCCATCTTCAACCACAGAGGTCGTAGCCTGGCTGTAGCGGACCCCGCCCGGCGAAAGGAAATCGCATGTCGGACACTTCGCGGTGGATCTCCGTGGGAGAGTTGGCTCAAGCCTTCGGACCGGACAACAACGCTCTGACGCCGACCACGGATCTCGCCGGGAAGACCGTGGATCTTCACCTCGAGGACGGCCGGCTCATCACGCACCGATTCGAGACAGACAGCAGGCTCTCATGGGAGACGGCGGCGAGCGGAGGCGCAACCACCGGTGCCCGGGAGACATACTCCGCCACGAAGGTGCGGGAGGGGATCTACTTCGTCGATTTCATCAAGCACCTGGACCGGGCGACGACCGTCAGCTTGCTGCTCGACATGGACCGGGGGATCGCGACAGCCCTGATCGGCCGGTTGCCGGATGGGGCGGAAGCTCCACGATCGCTGGCGGAGCGGGCCGCGCAGGGCAAGGAGCTGACGGCCGTCTCCGCGACCTTTCTCAGCGGAGCGGTCAACGCCCCGTTCTCAGCCGAAACACCTCGCCACACGATCACCGACGAGTTGGTGGGGCGCCGGGTCGAATACACGTACAGTCCGAGCGAGCGCTATGAACACATCTACCTGAACGAGGACTTCTACACCTGGCAGTGTCTCCTCGGTTCGGAGAAGGGATTAGCCGACACGGACCGCTGTCACTACTACAAGCTGGCTGAGGAACTCTATTTCTTCGTTTGGAGGGAGAAGATCGTGCCTACCCTTGGAGCCGTGGTGGTGGACTTAGGACTGATGAGGACCACTGGGAAGATCTTCGGCTATCGGGGCGGCGGTTTCGAGGAGTCGATCAACTTCCCGGTCGGCGCCTCCGCCCGGTTGTTGAACATCACCAGACGGCATTGAGAGTGAGGGAGAGAGCATGAGCCTGACAGGAAAAGCGGCTCTCATCACCGGTGGCGGGACCGGGATCGGCGCGGCCTGCGCACGGCGCTTCGCCCGAGAAGGCGCTCGGGTGGCCGTCATGGGGCGGCGGCGGGATCTGATCGACCGAGTGGCGGCGGAAGTCGGCGGGCTGGCGGTTCCCGGCGACGCATCCAGCGCGGACGACATGCGCCAGGCCGTCGAGACTGTCGCCAAGCGGTGGGGCGGTCTCGATATCCTCGTAGCCAGCGCCGGCGGCCTCGGTAACGGTACCGCCCTCGAGACGAACGACGAGTCGTGGGCGCGCAGCCTGGGTGTTAACCTCACGACTGCCTTCGTCTCCGCCCGGGAGACACTTCCCTTGCTCGTCGAGAGACAAGGGGTCATCGTCATCATCTCGTCCATCGCCGGCCTGGCCGCCGCGACGGGAGCGTGCGGGTATACGACGGCCAAGCACGCGCTGATCGGGCTCACCCGCTCTCTGGCCCGGGACTACGGGCCCCAGGGCGTGAGGGTGAACGCCGTGTGCCCCGGCTGGGTCCGTACCCCCATGGCAGACGAGGAGATGCAGGTGCTCATGGCGCGGGATGGTATTTCCCTCGATGCAGCCTACGCGCTGGCGACACGCGACGTGCCCTTGCGGCGACCGGCGACCGCCGATGAGATCGCCGCGGTCTGCTGCTTCCTCGTGTCGGACGACGCGTCCATCGTCACGGGCGCCGTGCTGCCGGCGGACGGTGGGTCGACGATCATCGACGCACCGACCCTCGCCTTTGAGAGCCATTCTTCGCCGGATCGCCACGCTGACTGAACGCA
>JAZDLO010000048.1:0-5586 GCA_043801935.1 bacterium | reverse complement strand
CAGAACTGCAGGGCGAGAAGAGCCCCACCGTGGTGATGATCCAGTGCGTGGAGAGCCGCAACGACGAGCATGCCTATTGCAGCCGGGTGTGCTGCTCGGAGGCGGTCAAGAACGCGCTCGAGATCAAGCGCCGACTGCCCGCCGCCAACATGGTGATATTGGGGCGCGACATGCGCACCTACGGATTCCGCGAATTGTTCTACCAAAAGGCTCGAGAAGAAGGGGTCCTGTTCGTACGCCATCCGGAGAAGAGCAACCCGATCGTGGTCGATAAAGATGGACGGCTCGAGGTCGGGGTGCACGACTCGTCGAGCAACCGCGAACTGCTGTTGCGGCCCGACCTATTGGTGCTCTCCACCGGCATCGCTCCGGCCGCGGGCAACCCGGTCCTGTCCGGGCTGCTGCGCAGCGCCCTGACTGCCGATGGCTTCTTCCTGGAGGCGCATCCCAAGCTCCGCCCGGTCGATCTGGCCAATGAGGGTGAGTTCCTCTGCGGCCTAGCCCACTCGCCGCGGTTCATGGACGAGACCATCGCCCATGCTCAGGCAGCCGTGGGGCGGGCCACGACCGTCCTTTCGAAGACGCACCTGGAGATCCCCGGACAGGTGGCCAAGGTCGATCCGGAGAACTGCGTCGCGTGTGCCACCTGCGTCAAGGTCTGCCCCTACGACGGTCCCATGATCAACGAGCTCGGGAAGGCAGAGATACAGGGTGCGATGTGCATGGGCTGCGGTAGTTGCGCCGCCTCCTGCCCGGCCAGGACGATCACCCTGCAGCACCAGGACGACCAGGCACTGGTCGCCATGCTGGATGAACTGCTCGTCGGCGGAGCGACCCTATGACGCCGTCTGATGGAAATGGATGGGAACCCAAGATCATCGCCTTCTGCTGCAACTACTGTGCGTACGCCGCGGCGGACCTGGCGGGCTCCAAGCGCATGCAGTATCCGACCAATGTGCGCATCATCCACGCACCCTGCACCGGCAAGATCGAGATGGAGCACATCCTCGAGGCCTTTTTGAAGGGCATCGACGGGATCATGGTGGCCGGCTGCCTGGAAGGAGGCTGTCACTTCCTGGAAGGCAACCTGCGCGCGCGCAGGCGTACGGACCGAATCCGCGAGATGCTGGCCGAGATCGGCGTGGGCGAAGACCGGCTCAAGATGGTGAATCTTTCGGCCGCCATGGCCCCCACGTTCGTCGAAAGCGTGCAGGAGATGGTGGAGATGGTCAGGACCCTGGGGCCGAGCCCGCTCAGGGAGTCTCGGCAGTTGGAAAGTGAAGGAACACTATGATCGTCGCTTCTCCCAAATCGATCACCGAACTGAAGAACCTCATCGCGCGCCACGACAAGGTGCTGTTCGCGGGGTGTGGCACCTGTGTCACGGTGTGCCTGGCCGGCGGCGAGCGGGAGGTGGGCATCGCCTCCTACGCCATCCGCATGGCGCGCAGACTCGACGGCGAACCCCTGAAGCTTACCCAGGCAACGATCGAGCGGCAGTGCGAGAACGAGTTCATCAAGGACCTGGCGGAGCAGGCGGCGGAGGTCGACGCCATCGTTTCGTTCGGCTGCGGCGTGGGGGTACAGGCCGTTGCCGAGAGATTTCCCGACAAGCCGGTCTACGCCGGGCTCAACACCGAGTTCATGGGGACCCTGGAGGAGCAGGCCGTCTGGACCGAGAAATGCCTGGGCTGCGGCGACTGCATGCTGGCACAGTTCGGCGGCATCTGCCCCGTCACGCGTTGCGCCAAGCGGCTCTTGAACGGCCCTTGCGGGGGTTCGACCGAGACGCACTGCGAAGTGGACCCGGATCGCCCCTGTGCCTGGCAGCTCATCTATGCGCGCCTCAAGAGCATCGACCAGTTGGACCGGCTGGATGACGTCGCTCCGCCCAAAGATTGGAGCACTTCCTGGCACGCCGGAGCGCGCAAGGTGGTGCGTAAGGAGCACCGGGTGTAGTAGTCACAGATGCGACCCTGGGCGACGCACCGCGCCGTCCGGGACGGAGCTCAGGGGCCGCGACGACGAGTATCGCGTTTCGCTGGGATTCAAGGGGCGCCTCAGCCTCAAGCACCGCGACAGGGATCCTTCGGCCGGGCATACAGATCCGCCCGGCGCGCGCGTGGCTCTCGAGCTCGAGCCTCACCGACGGGGCCGCGAGCTTCTTAATCTTCCCAGTAACCCTCCCGCCCGGTAAGATAGCCTTTCGCCATATAGCGGCCCCAAGCAGAGGATTCTGAATGAAGTACTGGCGGGTCCCCCTCGATCTGGAGACCATTGAGGTCGCGAAGGGTCGGGTCAATGTAACAAAGGAGCGGTGCAAAGGCTGCCAGCTCTGTGTCACATACTGTCCCCGCAATGTCCTCCGGATGTCTCAGACCTTCAACACCAGAGGCTACTACTACCCGGAGGCCGAAGCAGAAGATCATTGCGTGAACTGCCATTTCTGCGAAGTCCTTTGCCCGGATTTCGCGATCTTCTCCGTCGAGGCGTAGGCGGATCTCTTGGACGGAAAAGCCGTCTTGACCGGGACCTATTTCATGAACGGGGACGAGGCCTGTTGTGAAGGCGCGCTCGCTGCCGGCTGCCGTTTCTTTGCGGCCTATCCGATCACACCGGCGACGGAAGTGGCGGAGCGGATTTCGGAGCGACTACCCGACGTGGACGGAGTCTTCATCCAAATGGAGGACGAACTGGCCTCTATGGCTGCGATCCTGGGCGCGAGCTGGGGCGGCGTGAAAGCGATGACCAGTACGTCCGGCCCGGGTTTCTCGCTCATGATGGAGAATATCGGTCTAGGTCTCTGCACCGAGACGCCCTGTGTCGTCTGTAACGTGCAGAGGGCCGGCCCGAGCACCGGCCTGCCTACTCTGGTGGGTCAGGCAGACATGATGCAGGCCCGGTGGGGTAGCCACGGCCACAGCGAGATCATCGCGGTCTCGCCTTCTTCTCCCCAGGAGATGTTCGATTTCACCGTCTGGGCCTTCAACCTCTCGGAGCAATACCGGTTGCCGGTGATCATC
This sequence comes from bacterium, assembly GCA_043801935.1. Lineage (GTDB taxonomy): Bacteria > Actinomycetota > Thermoleophilia > RBG-16-64-13 > RBG-16-64-13 > JAZDLO01. The sequence goes on along the minus strand of JAZDLO010000048.1, from coordinate 2,563 downwards.
CTGGCGGACGAGGTGGTGGGGCATATGACCGAGCGGGTGGTCATCCCGCGGCCGGATGAGATCCATGTGGTCGACCGAAAGAAGCCTACGGGCCGGAAGGAGAAGTATCTGCCCTACCGTCCCGATCCCGACGGCGTCGCCCCCATGGCCTGTGCCGGGGAAGGCTACCGGCTGCACATAACCGGACTCACCCACGACCAGCGCGGCTACCCGGTCATGGACGAGGTCGCCCAGGAGGAGATGGTCGACAGGCTGGTCCAGAAAGTGAGGAAGAACGTCGATCGGATCGTCCGTTACGAGTCCTTCTTCATGGACGATGCGGACGTGGCCGTCGTGGCGTACGGCATCAGCGTGCGCTCGGCCAAGCGGGCCGTGGCCGAGGCCCGCGAGCGAGGCATCAAGGCCGGCATGGTCAAACTGAACACGATCTGGCCTTTCCCAGAAGAGATGATCCGCGATCTGGCCGGGAGGGTCCGGGCTCTGATCATGCCCGAGATCAACTACGGGCAGATGGTGCTGGAGCTGGAGCGGTGTGCCGGAGGTCGCTGCCCGGTCCGACTGGTGTCCCACGCGGGTGGGGCTGTCATCAGGCCGGAGCGGATCCTGGCCGCTATCCACGAGGCCTCAAGGGAGACGGCATGACGGCGAAAAGGCGGAAGACCCCCACGCCGCACCCCCACGATGCCCTGCTGCGCACCGACCGGATCCCCCATATCTGGTGCTCCGGCTGTGGCATCGGCACGGTCTTCGGCTGTGTGCTTTCGGCCATACGGAAGTCCGGTCTTCCTCTGGACGACATAGCGATGGTCTCGGGGATCGGCTGTACCGGCAGGATGGCCGGCTACCTGAACCTGGATTCGTTCCACACGACCCACGGCCGGGCGATTCCTTTTGCGACCGGTTTGAAGCTGGCCAGGCCGCAGAGCAACGTGATCGTGGCTTCGGGCGACGGCGATCTCTTCGCCATAGGCGGCAATCACTTCATACATTCGGCCCGGCGCAATATGGACCTTACCGTCCTCTGCGTGAACAACTTCAACTACGGGATGACCGGCGGCCAGGTGGCTCCTTCCACCCCCTTCGGCGCCAAGACCACGACGACCCGCCTCGGCAACTTTGAAGAACCGTTCAACTTCTGCTCCTTGGCGGCGGACTGCGGCGCGGTCTATGTGGCCCGCTGGACCTCGCTTCACGTCCGGTGGATCACGGAATCCCTCTGCGAGGCCATGCAGAAAAGGGGCTTCTCTTTCATAGAGATCCTCGCTCCCTGCGTGACGAATTTCGGCAAACGCAACCGGATAGGAGACGCGGTCGATCTGGCCAAGTTCTTCCATGAGCGCTCCGTTATCCGGAACCACATCGATCCCAAGGACGCGGTCCTTGATTTCAACCAGCATCTGGTGGTGGGGAAGTTCGTGGATATCGAGAGACCGACCTTCCTGGACAACTACGAGTTGATCCACCGCCGGGAGCTGGAGGCCTGGCCCGGGCTCGAGGCCAGGGAGCCGAGCCCGCGGAAACAGGCACAAGGGTGATCCGATGGAAACCACCACCGAAAAAGAGATCCTGATGGCCGGATTCGGCGGGCAGGGCATCGTGCTGATGGGAAACATCCTAGGCAAGGCCGCGACGATCCACGATCTCAAGCACGCGACGATGACCCAGGCCTATGGACCGGAGGCTCGAGGAGGCTCCTGTTCCTCCCAGGTGATAATCAGCGAAGAGGAGATCCTCTATCCGTACGTGGAGCAGCCGCGGGTTCTCATCTGTATGAGCCAGGAGGGCTTCGAGAAAAACATCGGCCTTCTTTCGGACAGCGGCCTACTTATCTGGGACACCGACCTGGTCCATACCGGCAGTCTCGATCCCGGCTGGGCTGTGTATCACATACCGGCTACCCGTTTTGCGGAGAAGCTGGGCACCAGGATGATGGCCAACATCGTCATGCTCGGGTTTCTCTCGGCCCTCAGCGACGTCGTCCGTCCGGACTCCCTGCGCGAGGCGGCACTCAGCTCGGTGCCGCCCAAAACCAGGGATATGAACGCCAAGGCCTTTGACCGTGGTCGGGAGTACGGGAAGGCCATGCAGAAGAGCCGGACCAAGTTGCATCGGAGCCCGGAGACCGACGCGAAGACAGGCGTGGAGACGGGCGCGGAGACCGAATGACGGCCGCTACGCGCACGAAGGTCCCCAAGAAGGCGGTTCTGCTCCTGGGATCAGGCTACGGGGCCTTGAAGGTAGCGGAGGATACAGCCGAGGCCGGGATCCCGGTCATCTGGGTCACCAGGGCCCGGCATTTTCTGCAATTGCCGGAGGGAGTGGAACGAGTTCCCGAATGGCCGGAGGATCTGGACTTTCAGTTCCGCCCGCTTTACCTCCGCGTGACGCGCCACCCTCTCGTGACCACCATCACGGAGGCCCGGGTTTGCTCCCTGAAGAAAACGCGGGGAGGCCACCGTGTCACGGTGGAGCAGGACCCCATCTATGTGGATTACGATCTGTGCACCGGGTGCAGCCGCTGTGTCGAGGTCTGCCCTCTGGAGCAGCTGGGCCGCCCGGTCCT
>JAZDLO010000030.1:0-2070 GCA_043801935.1 bacterium | reverse complement strand
GAGGAGATGTGTGAACGCATCGCTCTGATATCCGACGGCACTATGCTGCTGTTCGGAGACCTCGGCGACATCCGGCGTGAGCGTGGCGTCAAGGCGGTGCAGGTCCAGGCCGCCGGCATTCCGGACGAGCTCCGCAACGATCGCCTGAAGATCCTTCCGGACGACACAGTCGAGTTCGAGATGGGTGGCGGACGGACTCCGGAGCGGATACTCCAGAGCTACGCCGCTTCCGGCATCCGAGTCGACCGGTTCGAACGCATGCTGCCCTCTCTCACCGACATATTCATCGAGGAGGTGTCGCGTGCGCGGAAGGTCTGATGCCTGGGTCATATTCTCGGAGGAGCTACGGGGGCACCTGCGCAGTCGCTGGTATCTCTTCTTCACGGTTGCGGTCGTCCTTCTGCTGGTGATCGCGATGCTGGTGGTGCCGATGTTCCAGGACGAGGGGGAGACACCCGGCACCGCCCCGGCACCCAAGGAGGACTTCCGCCGGATCGGCTTCATCGACGACAGCGGCGCCTTCCCGGCTCTGGAGGGGCAGGTCGGCCCGGTCGGATACGACTCTCTACCCGAAGGTCTCGAAGCGGTCGCCCGCGGGGATATCGACTCGTTCTACGTGATCACCGAAGATTATCTGCAGTCGGGCATGGTGGAGCAGTATGCGAAGTTCGAGGGAAGGTTCCCCTCCAACCCCGGCGGAGAAGCCACCTTCCGGGCCTTGCTTGTCCACGGACTGATCACCGGGCTGGTGGATCCTGCCGTGACCGCCCGGGTTCTTGCCCCCGCCGAGTTCGAGAGTTTCCGCGTGGGAGAGGACGGCAGCGCGGCGGAACTCACTCCGACCGCGGTGGAGGTGGGAGGGCTGCTCGTGCCCATGCTGTTCGCCGCCCTACTCGGGATGGGTCTGGTGGTAGGTTTCAGCTACATGGTGCAAAGCGTCTCCGAAGAGAAGGAGAGCCGGCTGGTAGAAGTGGTCATCACCTCCGCCTCGCCTCTTTCCATCATGGGGGGCAAACTCCTCGCGCTGGGCGCTATCGGGTTGGCGCAGGCGGCGGTGTGGATCATCGCGGCGGCGTTGACGGTCCCCGTGATGTTCGCCGGGATCCCGGGCGCCGGTGAGTTCACGGTCTCGGCAGGCTTGTGGGCAACTATCATCGCCTGTTTCATCACGGGGTACTTCCTCACGACCACCCTGGCCATCTTCGTGGGCGCGATCGCACCGTCGAGTCGCGAGGCCGGGCGATTGGGGGGCTGGGTCCCCATGCTGAGTTTCGTACCCTTCTGGTTCTCCGCTCTGCTGCTGGTGCACCCGGATGGATTGGCTGCCCGCCTGTTTTCCTACATTCCTTTCGTCGCGCCTACCGGGATGCTGCTGCGGATCAGCGCGGGCGCAGAGATGGCCGGATGGCAGATCGCCGCAGCCTTGGCAGGAGTGGCGGCGACATCGGCGGTGGTCCTTTGGGTATCGACCCGAGTGTTTCGGGCGGCGATATTCATGCGAGGGCAGAACTTCACCCGGCACAACCTCTGGGTCGCGCTGCGCGATGCCGATTGACTTCTAGGCGCCGGGACGGGATCCGGCCGATGCGCGCTCCACGGGGTAGACGGGAGACTCTGCCGAGGTCCTCTCTGTCGAAGCCCTACCTAGTGGATCTCCTCCCCGAAGGTCACGTGGATCTCTGAGGTCACGCTTGCCATCTTGGCCGTGAAGGCCCGGTATTCCTCGGTCTGGGTGTCCCTGTGCTTGAAATCCTCCAAGCTCTTGAGGTGCACGATCCCGACGTACTTGAAGGGGATCTCACCCGAGGGACTGCTGGTGATCTTGACCAGCTCGTATTCCTCCACCGAAGGAAGACCATCGATGTACGGGCCTTTCTCTATGTCCACGCATTCCTTGAATTCCTCGTCGGTAACGTGTAGCGCAAGGTTCTATTGGTGCCGCTCGATCGCTCCACCCCCCGCATCTGTTATCGTGGCCCGACGAACGACGCGCGGGCAGGGCCGCGCGCCCGACGGAAGCCGAGCGCCGGCCGAAAGGCAGAGGGGGCATCCATGATCGTATTCACCGTC
>JAZDLO010000001.1:0-4265 GCA_043801935.1 bacterium | reverse complement strand
GTCTGGGGCGCTCCCTGACCGCGACCCAGCGAGCCGTGGCGTCGGGGACGGCTCCAACGGGCCGTACGGAGCGGTACGAGACCCATGGGCGGAAGGTGGAGGCCGCCAAGTCCCCCCGGCAGCTCGTGCGCCCTCGTGGGCCGACCAGCGACCAGAGGAGCAGCGCCGCCATGGCGGCCCCCCCGACGGCGGCAATAGCATTGTGCTTACGGCTCCGGTGGCCACGCATTGCTGTTTGGTGCTCCGCTCTGTACGTAGTCTGGCACAGCGTCGCCGGAATCGGGCCACTGTCTCAGTACCGGAGGGCCGCTACGCAGGATCCTGCGCCAGTAGAACTGCGTACTCCCACCCCCGTCGAGCATCACTGCCGCCTCTGGTGTCAGCGTCACGTTCTGGAGTCCCGGAGTAGCCGTCGTAAGCAGGGCGCGGAGTGCGGTCTCGAGTTGGTCGCTGTACCAGACGAAGTTGTAGCAGTCGTGCCACGACCAGCCGTGCGAGAGGTCGCCCTGGTTGATGGCTTGCACGAAGAAGCGGACGGAAGTGCCTCCGACGGTTCCCCTCGCCCAGATCAAGAATGTGCGTTGCCTGAACTGGTCCGCATTTGGCGCAGGCCAGTGGATGGATACGGCGTGCGGAGTATGTCCCAGCCGCAGTGGAAAGTGGCGGCGGTTCTCCTGAGTTGATCGGCTACGCGACCCTCACCTCCTGAGGGCTGAGCTTCTCCTCATCGAGCACGGCTTTCAGCATCCAGAGGTCCTGGTGGCCCATGATCCGGCGGAAGCTCTTCTCGGTTTCCAGGAGGGCCGCGGCGGCCCACCGGAGGACCATCTCGCCATTCTGCCAGTGAGTGACGCGACGGGTGCGCAGACGCACCCCGGAGGTTGGGCTCTCCACGATGTTGGTCGTCGCCAGGCAACGCCGAAGGCTAACCGACAAGCTCAGACGGTTGACGGTGAAGGTCTCGTCCAGGCCTTCCAGCAAGCTGGCCGCGGCGGAGGGGTACTCCCGCTCCAACCAAGAGGCCTGCTGCTTCAGCTTCGCCATCCCTTCCTCGGCTGGCAGTCGATAGGCCGCCTTCATCACCGTCTTCACCTGATCCCGCAACTCCCGGGGCAGATGGCCGGTCACGTTCTCAACCTTGTGGTTCCGGCAGCGCTGCACCGGGTTGCCGGCGCCGAAGACCGCGTCGATCGCGGCGCGCAGGGCCTTCGACCCGTCGATCACGAACAGCCGCCGGCGATCCGGCCTCACGCCCCGCTCGACCAGGCTCTCCAGCAACCCCTTCACGACCACTGCATTCTCCGTCGCCCCTTCAGCCAAGCCCAGAACGTGCTTTCGGCCGTCCGTATCGACCCCTACAGCCCCAATCACGTGGTGCCCGCCGAACTGCACCCCGTCGATGTAGATGACCAGCAGGTCCAGATCCTCGAACCGCCGCTCGGCCAGAGCTTTCAACTGCTCCGCGCTGGCTTCGATGAACTCGCGGCTCATGCTGGACTTGCTCACCCCGCAGGTCTCGGCCATCTCCGGGATGACGTCCTCGTAGTTCCGGGTACTCACCCCGCGCAGCAGGATCGAAGAGAGCTTCTCGCCCAAGGCCGCATCGCTCTGCATCGCCTCGTAGGCCGGGATCGGCACCTCCGCCTGCTTCCCGCCGCCCTTCTTCCGCAGCCGCGGCTTGCGCACCCGAACCTTCTGCGTCGAGAGACAGACCACGCCTGGCTGGCTCCCGTGCCGGCGGACCTCCCCCCCAACCTTCCCCTGATGCGGCGGACCCGCCACTGTCCCCGCCGACAACTGCAGCACCGCCTCCAGACTCGCCCGACCCAACACATCGATGAACTCGTCCACTGCCATCCGGGCCTCGGCGATCAGCTCTACGAACGGCAACAGCCCCTGCCCCTCCCGTACGAGGAAGTCCGTCAGAGCCTTCCTGTCCCTCGTCTCCGCGATCTGATATACTCGCTTCACGGCGGTTCTCTCCCTTCGGTTGGTCTGTCCTGGGCGCCATCTTACCAGATCGCGCCCGAGAGAACCGCCGCCAACTCCCTTCTCAGCTTTCAACTACCGATGGGACAGGCTCACGGCATGGGCAGAGCACGCTCTGCCCCTACAACGGTGCCCGTCAAGTTGCCATGTGCATGACCCTAAACCCCTCCCACAACAGCAACGACCTCTGATGCCGCGAGATGAAGGTCAGTCAGCCTCCGTCGCGTCTCTAGGCTGTAGTTCAGCACTTTCTGGCTGACGAGAGATGAGCGTTCCTGCGGGAGCGCTGCCGGCGGACAGTGCCTCCGCGCGGGGCCTACCAGCCCTCCTCAAGGTCCATCTCGCCGTCGATGTCGAGGTCGCGGCTCTGAAGCTGGTCTACATAGGCGGCGGTTTTGCTCTCCGTGCACTGGCCCTTGAGCTGCGCGTAATCCCGCACGATCTCCGCCACATCCTCGCGGCTCAGCTCCACGTCGCAGTAGTGGCGGGCGAACGCGGCCACGGCCTCCGCATCCGACATGTCCGTGAGACCCGACCGTCGGACGGCCTCGTACGCCAGAAACTGCCTCTTCTCAACCGCCATGACGTCACTGTCCTCCCGCCTGTCCTGTTGGAACGGCTTGGCCCGCCCGGGCTGGGGAGCGGCGGGCCGCCTCACGTTCGGCTCGGGGGCCCCGCGAAGCCCGCATACGCTTGCCCCAGGAGCTTCTCGAGTTCGTAGAGACGGCCCCGGAACCCAGGGCACACCATGAGAGTCCAGTCGCCACGCGTGCCCGCGTACTCCCAAGTCCCCGCGGAGGCGCCGGCACATCGCTGGGCCTCGGCCACAGCGACCGTGTAGAGGGAAACTCTACCGCTGTCGCGGAGAGGGTCAACCAGGAAGCAGATCCGCCGACCGTACTTGAAGGAGGGCCCCTGCGATGTGCTGCGGAGGTTCGCTGTCAAGTCCCATCTATGCCACTGGCACAACTCCAAAGCCTCGCCGGCCATCCGGTAGAGCCACTTCGCTTGTTGCGCGCCGTAGCGATGCCAATACAGGTTGAGACCGCCGTCTGTCGCAGCCTCCATGATCCGTTTGCCCCCTTGTGTCTTGATAGCCCCGGGGCCAGCCCACTGGCCCGCGTGGGGTGAACATCCGAGATCCGTCGCGCCGCGCGGGACGCAGGCGGACCCACCCAGGGCATGGGGGTGCGCGTCGCCGCGCCAATCCTCCTTGAGGTGAGGGGAGGGGTAGGCCAGGAACTCATCCAGGACTTGCTGGACAAGCTCCTCATGAGTTGCGACGTTCTTCCTCCTGTCGTCGGCGGGCATCGGCCCGACCCCCCACCCGCTCAACCCACTCTGCGAGCCACCAGAGCACGACGCCGAACGGCACCAACACCCACCAGCAGCCCAACGGTTGGTTGGGGTCGTACTTCTTGACGGGCCAGGTTGCTGCGGCCCCCTGCGCCTCCGCCCGACGGCGCCAATGCACGGCAAGGTCAGCCCCGCACCGGGTGCAAACGGGGCATCCGGGGGAGAGGGCCGCCCCGCAGTCGGGACAGGGCGGACCGGCCCAGCTTGGCAGCTTCTCCCTCGATAGCAGTTCCAGAGCCTCCAGGACGTGCTCCTCCTGGCCGGTGTCAGAGACACGGGCCGCCCGGAACAGCTTGTCCGCGGCCAGGGGGACAGGGGCGCGAGCGTTGTAGACGCGGTATTTGTCGCCGTCGGTCAGTACGCACCACGCCACCCCGGCCGACTCCGCGTAGTTCACAGCTTGGGCCTGGCACGCCTGGTCATCCACGTTTGTCCCCAGCGGCTTGGCCTCAATGAAGAGGAGCGGCACCCCCTGCAGCAGCAGGGCATAGTCAACGGGGTTGTGGCGGCCTGTGTGCCTGTACTCCATCCTGACCTCGCTGAGGTCCGCCATGTCCCAGCCGAGAGCGCTCAGGACGGGAGCGATCAGGGCACGCTTGGTGTCGGCCTCGTTGACCGGCCTCCCGGTGCGCCGGACATCGCCAATGCTCGCTCTGACTCTGTCGAGCGCAGGCCGTAGTCTCTCTCGCACCCCTGGCGTCTCAGCCGTCGGCAGTGGCTGTTGGCTAGGCCCCGTCGATGCGCCTCGCCCCGGAGGAGCCGCGGCAGCCCTAGGTAGGGCCCGCGGGACCCGCGCCCTGCGGCGCATAGGGAAGAAGGGAGGTATCGGCAGGCTCGCGCCGCACGAGCACTCTGCGGTCATGCCGGCGCAACTGTCGGCAGCCATGTGCCGGGCGCCGCACGCGGAGCACGTCACTTCG
>JAZDLO010000231.1:0-2427 GCA_043801935.1 bacterium | reverse complement strand
CCTCCGCGCTGACCTTGGCCTCGGCCTTGACTTCCTCCCCGGCGCGGGCGGCCGGCGCGGGGACCAGCAGGGCGAGGGCGACGACCGGGACGAGCAGCGCAAGCAGTTTCATGTGGCTTCTCCCAAAAATCCCCGGGAGGGACCGCTCCCGGTTCGGCGCATTTTCGCCTCCCCGGAAGCCGGCCGCAAGAACAGAAACCCGGCCGACGCGGAGGACAACCGCCACATTAAACCAGTGGAGTAGAGGGGGCGGGGCGGTGGGCCCGCGCCCCTCCCTCGTCGCACCGGACGTGCAGATTTCCCGCATCCGGCGCTCCTGTACGCTTCTCCTTGGGCGTTCGCGAGCTGCCAGCCGTGGAACTTCACCGGGACACCAGACCGAGGTCGGTCAGGTGCCGGTAGAAGCTCACCCCTTTCGGAGGACGGTAGCGGCGCTGGCTGCGCCGGTTCAGGTGGCGGTACAGCCGCTCCCTGACGTACCGGTTGACGTGCCGCAGTGCCATGCGCGGGTGGCCGTAACTGAAGTAGTTGGCCCAGCCCTGAATCTGCCGGTTGAGGCTCTGGATCATCGCAGGTATCGGCTGGAAACAGTGGCGCGGGCTGGTCATGTCCCGCAGCGCCGCGCGCTCCCGGGCCAGCGCCTTCTTCGAGGGCTCCACGCGAAGGTAACGGTTTCCCCGCCCGTAGAGGTCGGGGGCGTACCGATGCGTGTAGCCAAGGAAGTCCAACGTCGCCCCGGGCTGCTTCAGGTCTATCGTCCACGTCTTCCTGCGATTGAGCTTCAGTCCCATCCAGCTCTCCAGCGTCTGTTCCACCCACTCCACCAGTGCCCGCCCCTGATAGCACGCCATGACCACGAAGTCGTCCGCGTACCGTACCAGCCGCGCCTTGGCGAACTGGGCCGGCCCACCCTTCCGGTGGAACATCTCGTCGAACCAGTGCAGGTACACGTTCGCCAGCAGCGGCGACAGCACCCCGCCCTGCGGAGTACCCGTCTCGTTCCGCCGCGGCGGTCCCCCGCCCGGTTCCTCCACGGGCGCTTCCAGCCACATCCGGATCAGTCCCAACACCGACCGGTCCGTAATGCGCATCTCCAGAGCGGCCATCAGCTTCTCGTGCGGGATGCTGTCGAAGTACCCCGCAAGATCGGCATCGTACACCGTCTGCCGTCCGGCCTGTGCTTCCGCCCGGATGACCGCCAGTGCCTGATGGGCCGACCTCCCAGGTCGGAATCCGTAAGAGCACTCCTTGAAATCCGCCTCGAAGATCGGCTCCAGTATCAGCAACGCCGCCGTCTGCACCACCCGGTCGCGTACCGTGGGAACTCCCAGCGGGCGCTTCCGCCCGTCGGGCTTCGGCACGTATACGCGCCGCACCGCCTGTGGCCGGTACGTCTTGCTGCGCAGCTCCCGGTGCAGTTCCGCCACCAGGCCCCCAGGGCCTCCCTCCGAGTTTACGATCCGGTCGATCGTCACCCCGTCCACCCCAGGTGCGCCGTCGTTCCTCCGTACCTGCTCCCAGGCAGCAGTCAACACGTCCTCCCGGTAGATCCGGTCGTACAACGCGTAAAACCGGAACCCCGGCTCTCGCTTGGCCTTCTGGTAAAGCTTCAGCCTCAGACTGGAGAGTTTCTCCGGGTGGCCCTTCCGATTCAGCATCTCGGCCGCATCTTCAGGCCAGTTCCCCGGTTCTTCCGTAGTGTGGTCGGTCCGACCCAAGCGGCTCTCCCTTCCTCTTGCCTCAGCTCGCGTACAGCAGGGCTCCTTCGCTCCACGGGAGTTACCCCGCTTCCCCGCTACTACGAGCCCAGCCGACTCCCTGCCCAGCCTCCTGGCCCTTATGGCTTCGGGCCAGGCGTTCGGGTCCCACCCACCGGACAGGGCCTCCCAGATTCCTCGGCCAATCTCTCGGCGCGCGCCGCCCCCATTCACCCCGGCAGGCCCGACGGCTGCTTATCCCGTTTCCCCCACCGCCGGTTGCAGGCTTCAGCGCTCTTGGGCGGCCTGGCCCCCTGCAAGTTGGTGTTTCGAGGCCGAATCGGGTTCACTTGCGTTGCGGCTCACGCCTTCGCCTCGGGAGGCTTCGGCCCGAGGGTCACCCCCCACGCCGCTCCCTCGGCTACATGTGTGCACGGGCAATTCACATGGCTGGCTCCTTTCATCCAGCTAGACTGGCCAGGCTTCGCCTGGCGCTCCCAAGACACCAAGACCCCAATACATCAGGAGCTCGGACAGAAGCCCCATTCCTCTTGTTTTCAACCTTGGTGACTTGGTGGCTTGGTGGTTGGAAAGCCGTAGTCCAACGTGCCGCTTGACGCCCCGGTCGGCGGCGGCCTATAATGCGGCCATGAGCAAGTTCTTCCTGGGCCTCGACGTCGGCACCGGCGGCGCGCGGGCGCTGCTGGTCGACCGGCGCGGACGCGTCAGG
>JAZDLO010000193.1:0-4712 GCA_043801935.1 bacterium | reverse complement strand
TCATGTTGGCGCACATGCCCCTTGCGGACCAAGGCCTATCGGGGGGAGGTGACGGTCCTGTGAAGCCCACGAGAATCATCTTTCCTGCTGTAATCTTCCTCACCCTGCTTGCCGTCATCCTGATCGTGGTCGCCTGCGGCGGTGAAGAGACGACGACCACCTCACTCTCCGTACAGACGACCGAGAGCCTGCCCACACCCACCGTCGCTGGCACGATCGCCTTCACCAATCATGTCGGAAAGGATGATAACGACATCTGCGTTGTGAATACTGACGGCACCGGTCTGACCACCATCGCCGGCGGTGACGGCATACAGATGCACCCTTGCTGGTCGCCTGATGGGAGCCGGATCCTCTACACCGAGGAGGGGTCTCGGGTGGACTTTCCCTCCATGGATGTGTGGGTCGTGAACGCGGACGGTTCTGGCAGGAAAGAACTCTATGACGGACCGAACAGGGACGGGTGGGCAACCTGGTCGCCCGACGGCACCCAGATCGCCTGGACCGGCTGGACGAAGCTCCACAACATAGGAACTGGGCAGAATGAGCGCGCTGCAGTCTTCGTCATGGATGCCGACGGCAGCAATCCTCACAGCATAACGAGCGAAGAAGGCGCGGGTATCGATTACTGGCCCATGTGGGCGACCGACGGCAAGATCTACTTCTACCGCTGGGCCGAACCCGCGACGCCCTCGAGAGCATTCCGGGTGAATCCGGACGGTAGCGGGCTCGAGGAGTTGAGGACGATCGGTAACAATCAAATCGACTTTCTGCCATTCGTGGTATCCCCGGACGGCACGAAAGTCGCCTTCCAGGACATCGCCACGGCTCCCGATAGACTGGTGATCATCCCGGCCAGCGGTGCCGGCGACCCTGTGACCCTCCTCGACCCGGTTTCGGGCTACTTGCGAGGGCAAAAAGCCCATGCGTCATGGTCGCCGGACGGCAAGGCGTTGGCGATCGCGGGTCTCGACATGGACTTCACCCGCCTCTTCATCGTGAATGCCGACGGCACCGGGCTGTCCGTGGTGCCGGGCATCGAGAAGGCGTCGGACCCCGCTTGGCGGCCTCAGTAGAGCCGGAGACAGGTGATTCGAGAGTCCTACTCGAGCAGCATCAGCAGTCTGACGGAGGTCCTTCGGGGCCTCCGTTCTTTCTATGCCGAGCCGTGCAAGCGGTACCGGGGGTTCGAATCCCCCCCTCTCCGCTTAGGGAGCCAAGAATCGCGCGTCGCGACCCGGTCCGTGAGGCCGGGTTTTGGCGTCTTTCGGGCGAGTTCGGGGGCAATTCGGGGGCAAACTCGCCACTACAGGGTGGGCCCAAGCAGACCGGGATGGATGCATCGCATAGGCCGGCCGCGGCTCATGATTTCTCTCTCTTCGCGATGCCGACGAAATTCTTCCTCCCTTCGAGCTCGAAGCAATCGATGTCGATGAGCTCCCACCCGTCGGCACCGAACTGGTTCAAGTACCCTTCCAGGGCTTGGCGACTCTTCCTCATCAGGATTCCTTCGCGGGGCACGTCCTTCGAGTCGATGATCCTGTATTCCCATGTTTTCATGACGCCTCCTTCATCTCTGTCCTACAACCAGTTTCCATTCCTCACAGCCCCCCTAGTGCAGCGGCCCATGTCTGGATCACGCTATAGCTGGCTCACGACCAACCTCGACGTCAGACTGTCCACCAGGGGCCTTGAGCAGCCACGGATCGTCCTAAGTGCTGCCGGTAGTGGGTGGCGATCGACTCCGGCCTCGCCATCGACTGTGGCCTCAATGGCGGACCAGGTTGTACACGTACCCGAGGGCGAACGATGCCCACAGGGTTACGAGTAGCCAGAAGGAGCGGTCCCCGGCACTGCCCATGCTGGCGAACTCCCAGGCCCAGTAGACCTGGACGGCGACGGCCATCACGCAGAAGGAGAAGCGCATTGCGTTTCCCACGATGAAGGCCTGGCGCTCGTCCTGGGTCTCATCGATCCGGCGACCGCGCCACGCCATCCACCCGGCTGCGAAGGCAGATACGACCAGCACCACGGCGGCCCCACCGAGCAGTCGATGAGCGCGGGGCCCGTTGGACAAGAGGCCGACGGCCAGGTAGGGCAGGGCCAGGATGACAGCGAAGAGCATGGTGGTCCGGGCGGTACGCATGTCAGTCTCCTTGCTTGAAATGGAACAAATCCTCAATGCTGGTGCCGAGAGCCTGGGCTAGTTTCCAGGCGAGTTCGAGCGACGGGTTGTAGCGACCACTCTCCACCGAGATGATGGTCTGCCTGCTCACCCCCACCTGTCGGGCCAGATCTTCCTGGCGCAACGCGGCGGCCGTCCGTAGTTCCCTGACCCGGTTCTCCATAACCCCTCCCATGTCAAGCTACCTTGACATATCCTAAGCTCATCGCCCCCCAATGTCAAGCTTCTTTTACACGATGGTGCAAGGCTTTCCGGGAAGGGGATGACAACGGGTCGACGATAGTTCGCCTCTCATTGCGGTCGTGATGCGGGCGGCCGGGAAAGCCACTCTCGCCCGTGCCGGTTTGTCGAGACCCGGCCACTGAGGCCGGGTTTTGGCGTGTTTCGGGCGAGTTCGGTGGCAATTCGGGGGCAAACTCAACAGCACGCATAGGAGCCTCCCGGACGGAATCACACGCCGTCTCACCGGGAGCGAGTGGGAAGAGCGATGTACTCGTTGGCCAAGTCGGCAATCTCGTCGCGGCGTACAGGCCTTTTCCTCCCAAGGCCTATTGACGGGGACTCAGAACGGCATATATTGAAGCTACACGGGAAGTGAGTGACTCCCGAAACATGTCTCGAGTAGGCTTCCAAAGATGGGGCTTCTTAGTGATTCATGTTGGCGCACATGCCCCTTGCGGACCAAGGCCTATCGGGGGGAGGTGACGGTCCTGTGAAGCCCACGAGAATCATCTTTCCTGCTGTAATCTTCCTCACCCTGCTTGTCGTCTTGCTTCTTGTGGCCGCCTGCGGGGGCGGGGAAACGACCATCACCTCAAAGCAGGCAGCCTCGAGCACCACCCTGCCCACACCCACCGTCGCTGGTACCATCGCCTTCACCAAACTCGTGGCGGAAGGGGACTACGACATCTGCACGGTGAATACCGACGGTACCGGCCTTACCACCATCGCTGGCGGGGAGGGTTGTCAGATGAGTCCCAAGTGGTCGCCGGACGGGAGCCAGATGGTCTTCGCGGAGTCGGCCCCCGGGGATGTAGACCCTATCGACGTGTGGGTGATGAACGCAGACGGTTCTGGTAAGACGCAGCTTACAAATGGGCCGATCAGGAACTGGCATCCCACCTGGTCGCCCGACGGCACCCAGATCGCCTATACAAGTTGGCTATGGGCTCACAATCCACAGACGGGTGAGGGGGAACGGGCTGTCATTATGGTCATGAACGCCGATGGCAGCGACGCTCACATGGTGACGAGCGACGAAGGCGAGGCCGTCGACTACTACCCCCGGTGGGCGAAGGACGGCAAGATCTACTTCTGCCGCGTCGACGGGACCGGCCAGCCCACCGCCGAGTATCGCGTGAATCCAGACGGGAGTGGCCTTGAGCTCGTGATGACGACCGGCGATTCTCACCGCGAGCTACTGAACTACGAGCTCTCGCCGGATGGCGAGAAGGCCGCCTACCAGGAACTCGACAACGCTTATCGTTTCGTGGACGCTCCGGCGGGCGGCGGCGGGACCGCCGTGCCGCTCCTCGACCCAGTCGCAGACTATCTAGGCACTGCCAGCGCCGATGCTGCGTGGTCACCCGACGGGAAGGCGCTGGCGGTCGCGGGACTCGCCGACAGCGGCAGTGGGAGTGGAGATTTCGGCCGCGCTGACTTTACTCTCCTCTTCGTCGTCAACGCAGATGGCAGCGGGCTCTCACTGGTCCCCGACATCGAGGCTGTCAGGGATCCCGATTGGAGACCGGAGTAGGGGCGAAGGCCAACTACATCGACGGAGGTCCTTCGGGACCTCCGTCTTGTTGCATGTGGCCGCCGCACGTCGGATGCGTGGAGACAACAGCTAGCCCAGCTTCCGAAGCACCAGGTACGTCCTTTCACCTCTCTGTGCCAGCTTCACGCCTTCAGCTTCCTTGCCCTTGAGCGCTCGTCTAAGTCCGGCCCGCAGTGTTGCTGGCTTCATGCCCTCGATGGCCACCTGCATGGACTCGGTGCCCTGCGCGATGAAGTCGGTGACGATGTCTGTGTAGAGGCTCTGGGTGCGGCGTTCGGGCACGTCGCTCGTGGTCAGCTTGTAGGTCTTGGTCATGGCCACCCCGTTGGGGGCTACGGTCCCGTTGGGGGAGTAGTAGACGGTCGAGTCGTCCAGACGGGGATCGTTGGACACGTCCGAGTGGAGAATGACATCGTCCTGCCAGTGAAGAGTCCGCCCTGCAACAAACGGCTCTCCTCCGATGTATCCGGTCTGTGTCCGGATGGTGGTGAACTCAGTCTTGATCGCCTTCGCGCCCAGCGGCCCAGCCAGAGCCGCCGGTAAGACGAGCATCAAGAGGCAGGTCAGCCCGAGCATGATATATCTGCCGCGTTTCACGGGAATCCCCTTTCCGCGAGAATGTCACCGCTTACCTGCTCCTCGTGCGCACCTCCACACTGTCCTCCTTCCTCATCGTGGGTGGTGGGACGAGCCATCGCGCCACCCCCACGGACGACTGCGGTCTCTATCGTGCACACCTCGCCCGCAGAC
>JAZDLO010000186.1:0-4131 GCA_043801935.1 bacterium | reverse complement strand
CGTCGTTGCGAAGTTCCGCACGACGAGTCTCTTCTCCTTCCACGTGAACTGCTTGAAATCGGCTAGTTCCTCGAACGAGAGATCCAACGTGTTATTGATCATGACATCGCTGGCCGCGAAGGCGGCCTTGACTATCGGCGGAAACCTCCAGTTGTGAACGGTCGATCTTTCATCCGCCCACAGGACCGAGGCGTTCGCTCCTCTCGCTTGAACGCCCGCCCGGATCCAAGCGATCGCCTTCTCGTCCACGAGATTGTCTCCGCCTCGGAGTCCGTCAGCATAGGCAAGTATCAGGACCTCTTGACCACACCGGATCCCGGCGCACTCGTCCAGCATATCGTCGATCGAAACGGCCGCCGCCTCGGGGATCTCTGACGCGCCACCCACGGCCTGATCGTCCCTTATTCGTACCACTCCGGCGCCTTGCGATAGCTCAGCGAGTCGCCCGGGGGATGACCGAAAAAGATCTCGGCATCGTGCTGCGACCGGATGACCTTCAGTCTCTCCAGCGACCTGTAGGCCGCGGCCGGATCGACATGGAATCCGGGGACTATCATGTCCTCCAGGTGCCGCGGCAGGTGGGAAGCATCGGCCGGAAAGAACATGGGTTTGCGTCCCTCAAGTTCCACTACCATGCCGACCTGCCCGGCTGAGTGACCCGGCACTTCGTAGAGCCATACGCCCTCAGCCAACTCGACATCCCCATCTATGAACTGGTACGTGGGGGACTTCTTGCCGGCCGGCTCCTCATCCGCGGTGCCTGCCCGCTTGAGGATGTCACGAGCCCCGACGAAGTTCAGCCGGTGCAATTCCGGATCGAAACTGAGGTCCGAGTAGCTCTGGTATTCGAACGGTAGCGGGTCCTTGGCCGCTTCGTACTCTTTCTTGTGGACCACGATGGTCGCTTCGGGGAAATACTTGTTGCCTCCGACGTGATCCAGGTGGAAATGCGAGTTGATGATGTACCTGACATCTTCGGGGCGGATCCCGAGCTTGGCCAGTTGGGCCGGTATCGTCTGGTCAGGGGCTTGGAGGGGGTTGTCTTGACGGGTCCACTTGTCCATGAACTCCCAATCGAAGCCGGTGTCGAACAAGAACAACCCGTCTTCGTGATCGACCAGCACGCTGTAGCAGGCGAAGCGGATGATCTCGCCCGAGCCCCGACCCCAGAAGAGCTTGAAGTCGGGCAGAGCCAGCGTGCCACCGTCCAGAAGAGAGAGCCTGGTCTTCTTCATATTGCG
This sequence comes from bacterium, assembly GCA_043801935.1. GTDB lineage: Bacteria > Actinomycetota > Thermoleophilia > RBG-16-64-13 > RBG-16-64-13 > JAZDLO01. The sequence continues at coordinate 2,890 of JAZDLO010000186.1, read as the reverse complement.
ACCTCCCACGCACGTCTGCTGTTGCACAAAGCGCCTGCTATCCAGGGAAACATGGCGATGAAGACATCACGGCTTGTACGCGTATCGTTCTATGGGCACCTTCTCCGTCGACAGGGCCATCTCCCCTTTGTTGTCCTTTAGGATGATCCACTTGAGAAAGTCGGCGTCGTTCCGCTCGGGGTAGTCCTCACGGATGTGCCACCCACGGGATTCTTTCCGTTCAAGAGACGCCCGGAAGAACAGCTCCGCGTCGTGGACCATGGATCGGACTTCGTTGCAGGCCGCAAGATGGTGATAGTCCGTCGCCCTCAGGTCGGGGATCTGGGCCTTCACATCGAGGACCATGCTCAGGGCTTCCTCCAGCCGTTCCTTGTTCTTGTACATGCAGTAGCCCAAGGGGACTATGGCGTTCTGGATCTGTTTGACCAGCTCCAACGGATGTATGCCGCGCTCGCGCTCGAGCGGAGCCGTGAACCCCCTCTTGAGCGCCTCCGCCTGCCCGGCGTCCGCACGGGTCGCCTTGGCGACCTTGTTCGCGTAGCGCGCCGCTGCCGGGCCGCCCCTCATGGCCGTGAAGAAGACCACGCCGAAGCCCCCGCCCCGCAGCCGCCCCGGAGGGGTGGGGACCGCCCCGGCCCAGGCAGAGCCGCAGGCAGACGCAGCTCCCGCGGCAAAGAGGCCGGGAAGCGAGGCCATCATGTCGTGGCCCACGCGGATGGGGCCGTGCTCCCCCACGAAGCCCGGGAAGATCTCCTGCGTGCCCCCGTAGAGGATGCCGGCCTTCTGCTGCTTGTCGATGAACCTGCCCCAGTAGCGGGTGGTCACCGGACGCTTCCAAACCTCCTCGGTGAGGTGACGGGGGATGGTGACCGTGAACACGTAGCTCTCGTCGGTCTTCGAGACGATCGGGCCGTTGCCCGCCAGCATCTCCTTGTACCAGAGCACGAACGCCCAAGGATCGACGTCCGACGGCTCCTTGTCCTCCAGCTTCATGGTGATGTTCTCGCCGTTGGCGTTGTACATCGCCTCCTCTGCCCCGTACACGATCTCCTGGCTGCGGGCGAACTGCATGACGTGGAACGACCCGAACTCGCAGTTCCTCATCTCAGCCCCGGCGCGGTAGGCCATGGCCGATCCGTCCCCGCGCAGGTCGGCATACTTCGGCTGCACGCGCCAGTTCTGTCCACCGGTCGTGATCATTGTCGCCTTGGCCTGGATGACGTGGCAGGTCCCGTCGACGACGTTGAAGCCGATCCCGCCGACGATGTTGTCTCCGTCTTTGAGCAGGTCGATCATCGCCACTTTGTTGATGAATCTCACGCCGAGCTTCCTGGCCCGCCGGTACAGGGGGTTCATCATGTCGATGTCGGCGGCGGCCATGCTCGAGGGTAGATAGGGCAGCCACTTGAGGGCGATGATCTGACCGTCCTCGGATCGGCAGATGCCTCCTCCCCAGGAATCGAAACGCTCGAGATTCGCCACGTTCTCCTCGGCGTAGGCGCGCAGGAGATCCTGGTCCTCTAGGTATATCCCGATCTTCTTGACATGGTGCTCGATCCACTTATCGTGGTCGTCACCCGGGGCCAAGTAGTTGATGTTGCCGGCGCCCTTGTTCGCCTGACCCCCATAGGGCACGTGGGCTTTTTCCACCACCAGTATGTCCACGTCAGGCGCCTCGTCTTTGGCCGCGTTGGCCGCGACCAGTCCAGCTATGCCGCCGCCGATTATGAGGATATCCGCATGGTCGACCTTGCCCACTTCTTCAAGTCTCATATCTCGGCCTTTCCCGGTACGTAGGGGAAACCCCGTTCGATGATCGGTGGCCAAGGCGAGTCGTAGTCATAGATGACTTCGATAGCCCCCAGCACACATTCCAGCTCGCACATGTTGCAGTGAACGCAATCCTCTGGATACGCCACGATCGGTTTGTCTTGCTCGTCGTCGTATCGCCACACATCGACATAGCAAACCTTGAAACACATCCTGCATCCGTTGCAGGCGTCATAGTCGACCTTTATCGTAACCATGTGGGCTCCCGCCTTCGATCTCGCTCGACGTTCCGACTAGCTACGCGGGCCTTCTGGCGCTACCTCACCCCCTCATCCCCCGTATCCGTCCATTGTGCGTTTCATGCCCCGCTCACGCGAACTCCGCGCGGAACTTCTCCTCTTCACCGTCGAGCATGCGATAGCAGTGCTCCTCGGCGGGGAAGACGCCCGCTTTCACCTCGGCCACGTAGTCAAGCATGGCTCCGGTGATCATACCGGCCGCATCGCAGTACTTCTTGACGAACTTGGGAGTGAACGTCTGGAACTGGCCGATGAGGTCGGAGACTATGAGCAACTGTCCGTCGCAGTCGACGCCCGCGCCGATCGACAAGACCGGCATAGATAGGGAGCGAGTTATGTAGCCGCCGACTTCGGGGGGAACTGCCTCGAGCAGGATCATGTGCGCCCCAGCGTCCTGCACGGCCAGGGCATCCTGCACTACCGCCCGCGCCGACTCCAGCGTGCGGCCCTGCGCCTTGTGCCCTCCCAGTTGACCGCTGCTCTGAGGGGTAAGGCCGACGTGACCCATGACGACGATCCCCGCATCGACGATGGCCTTGATCCGCGACGCCACCCTGACGCCTCCTTCGAGCTTGATGGCGTCTACGCCGGCCTCCTTCACGAAGCGCCCGGCGTTCTCGACGGCCGCTTCACACGAGGTCTGGTAGGACATGAAGGGCATGTCGCCCACCACGAAGGTGTCGGGCGCGCCCCGCCGCACGGCCTCGGCGTGGCGGATGCACTGCTCCATCGTGACCGGCACCGTTCCCGAATACCCGTACACGCACATGCCCAAGCTGTCGCCGACCAGCAGCATGTCCAGCCCGGCCGCCTGAGCGAAT
>JAZDLO010000185.1:0-8904 GCA_043801935.1 bacterium | reverse complement strand
GGCGATGATCACGATCGGGCCGATGACCTCCCACTTGTCGTACCAGAGGCCGAATCCCACTCCCACCCAGATGGCTCCCCAGATGAACGAGCCGATCACCGGTCGCCGCCATTTGGGCACCAATGTCCTGATCAGGGCTTCGGCGAGGAAGATCACCCCGCCTCCCCACGCGAAAACGGCCCATTGCCGGTCTTGATTACCGATGATGTCAAGGCTCTGGAGTAACAGGGTGACGCCAAGCCAGATGATGACCAGGGCCCAAGACACGAACCCGAGCGGGTTGCGCCGGTACTTCTCGTCCAGGCCTTGGCCCTTCTCCTGCTTCTTCTCCTGCTCCTTTTCCTGTTGTTTCTCGTCCTGCTTCTCGCCGCGATTCTGGCCGTCTTGCTCCGGAGTCATCTCAACCTCCCGTTGAACAGAAACGATCGCATCGTCTTGATTCTACACTTATCGATAGCTTCATGCGCGCGAGCCGGTCGCCACGGCCGATCCGTCAAGCTCGCTGGGGGGACGGCGAGGCCGGGGCGCGGGTGATCGAGCGGCGCCCCTGTGCCGCTACCGGATCCCCAGGAGTTTGTGCGTCTGCAACGAAAAACGCCATTCCGAGTGATCCATGACCAAAGCGATAGCCCGGTCGACTGCCTCCCGGCCGGCCTTGGCGTCTAAGCCTTCTCCGTACTCCGGCTGGATGCAGACGACGGCGCCCGGATGCCGCGCGGCCAACCGCTCCGCGGTAGCCGCGCCCAAGCGCTCGTCGGCCACCAGCTTCAGCTCGTCGATCATCCCGTCCCAGCCTGACGCGATGAGGTAGTCCGGGGGCTTGGGGCTCACCGTGGCCCAGTCGAAACCCCTTTCGCCGCCCCCCGGTTCGCCCGCGAGTCCCTCGGGAGTGGGTGACGCGAGTATCGGCTGCGGATCCACCGTCCCGTTGGTCTCCAGGTGCACCCGGATCCCCTGCCGATGCGCCTCCCCGATCAGCTCCGCCGCACCATAAAGCTGCAGTAAAGGTTCACCCCCAGTCAGGCAGAGGCGTGGCAGCCTGACGCGGCGCACGATCTCCCCTATGTCCATCTGCTCCCCCGCGGTGGGGTCCCAGCTGTCGGGCGTGTCGCACCAGCGCACGCAGCCCAGGCCTAAACCGGGGGCGTTACAGCCGGCCAGGCGCACGAAGGTCATGGGCACTCCGGTCCAGTAACCCTCCCCCTGGAGCGAGTCGAAGATCTCTATGACACGCAAGGTGGTCATCGGCGCAAGGTGGTCACGGGCTGCGAGCGGTCATCGTGGTGTACAAGCGCTGAGAGCGCCGCCGCCACCGGCTCCCGCCGGTCGGTCAGGCCGTGACTTCCACGTAGGTGTTGGGCCCCTCGGCCAGACGCACCCGCACCGCCGGTAGACCGGCGTCCTGCAGGCGACCGAAGGCCCAAGCCGCCATGGCTTCCACGGTGGGCACGAAGTCGAACACGTCGTTGAGCAGCTGGTGATCGACTTGGTCCACGATCAGTTCGTTGACTCGTTGCCGGAGTTCCGCGAAGTCGATGACCATCCCCGCGGCGGGGCCGGAAGTCTGCGGCGTGCCCTCCACCGTCACTTCGAGGCCATACGTGTGGCCATGCAGGCGACAGCACTTTCCCTCGTGCTCGGGCAAGCGGTGGGCGGCGGCGAAGGTGGTGACGACGGTGATGGTGGTTCTCATGAGCGGATCCTCTTTCGGAGTCGCAGTCGGGCGCGGCGCTTCAGCCGGCCCGTTTCTCATACCGGATGGGGTCGGTCGCCCCTGCCGCCGCGAAGGCGTCCAGTCGGGCCTGGCACGTGTCGCACACTCCGCAGGCGGGCGACCCGCCCTGGTAGCAGGAGTGGGTCAGCTCGTAGGGGACGCCGCTGTCCACGCCCCAGCGGATGATATCCGCCTTGGACCAGTTGACGAACGGCGCCTGCACCCGCAGTTGATACTGAGTGCCCAGCCGCACCGCCTGGTCGGCCGCCTCCACGAACTCGGGCCGGCAATCGGGATAGCCGGTGTGGTCATCGTGGTGCACTCCCAACCACAACACCGCCGGACCGGAAGCGTCCTGCAGGCTGGCGATCTGAGCCAAGAAAAGCAGGTTCCGCGCCGGGACGTACGAGGGCGCCACACCGCTGACGGTGGTCAAGTCGCGCTGCTCGGGCAGCGGGACGTCGGCGTCCGTAAGCGCCGAACCATGGATGGGCGGCAGCTCGATGACGTGGTGCTCCATCCCGAACGCCTTGGCGACCGCGCGGGCGGCCTCCAACTCCACGGCGTGCTTCTGGCCGTACAAGAACGTGTAGGCTTTGACCGTTTCTCCGGGGTGCTGCTCCTTGATCCAGGCGGCGAGAGTGGCCGAATCCAGGCCTCCGCTCAGGAGCAGGCAGTGGGCGATCGCGCCCGGCGCGATCGCCGCAGCCCCGTCGGGCGCCGCCCCCGGCTCAGCCGCCCGCTCGCTCACGACCGCTCCCTCACGCCGTCTTCAGCCATCACCACGGTCTTGATGTTGCCCCGCACGGTGAAGTCCGCAGTCACCCGCATCCAGCGGGGCCGGAGCAGCGAAACGAGATCGTCCAGGATTTGATTGGCAGCGGCCTCGTGTGAGACGTGGCGGTCCCGATAGCCGTTGATGTACAGCTTCAACGACCGGAGCTCTACGATCCAGTCACTCGGCTGGTAGCGGATCTTGACGAGGGCGAAGTCGGGAAAACCGGAGCGCGGGCAGAGGCAGGTGAACTCCGGGATGTCGAACGAGATCAGGTAAGGCCGCTCCGGGTGTGGGTTGGGCCACCGCTCCAGCTTGTTCTCGCGGATTGCGACGGTGCCGTAGAGCTCGGCGGCATCCGGGCCGGCGGCATCCGGACCGGCGGCATCCGGCACGGCGCGACGGACTCCGGCTGCGGCGGCGCTCGGGCAGGCACCCGGGGCCGTGTCGTCCGGGTCTACCGGGTCAGGCCCGTCGGCAGCGGCGACACTACTGTCGTTCGTGTCTTTCATCCCTATAAGTATAGCGTGCACCATAGGCGGCGGCTCCCAGCCCGAGCCCTGCCGCGCACCGGCCGCGTCGCGCACACGACCCCTGCACTATGCATGCGGCCACGATGATTTGGGAATGAGGTAGATGGGCAGCTATAGTGGCGGTGCTTCCGTTCGCGGGATGGGAGGAGAGGTATGGAAGACGTCGTCATCCGCAAGATCCTACTCGGGTACGATGGCTCCGAAGACGCTGAGAAAGCGGCGACGCTCGCCGGCAGTCTGGCGCAGAAGTATGGGGCGGCCATCATCGTCTGTCATGCATTCGGGCACATGCCGGTGACGGCCAAGCCCGGCGAGGTACGGCGGCTGGTCAACCCCGTCGTAGAGCGGTACACGAAGCTCGGCATCACCACCCAGGTGGCCATCCCCGACGAGGTGCCAGCCCAAGGCATCCTCTCGGCCGCCGAGGAGTACCAGGCCGACCTCATCGTCCTGGGCGGCCGGGGCCGGGGCACGTTCGCCAATCTGTTGCTGGGCTCCACAGCCGAGCGCGTTCTGCGCTTCGCCAAAGTCCCCGTCCTGTTGGCCCGTTGACCGCGCCCGCCGACCCGCCTTCCGGCGGCGTCGATCGGCAGTGGCCGCTAGAGAACCCTACCGCTAGGAGCCATCTATGACCCGCAGCGACCGGCGCTGGCTGACGATCTTGGGAGTGGGGCTGGTGGTGGTATCCGCCGTCCTCTACGCGATCCACTTCGCCATCTTCCGCGACAGCCACCACATCTTCATATACCTGATGGGTGACATCGCCTTCGTGCCGCTCGAGGTGCTTATGGTGGCCCTCATTTTGGACCGACTGATCTCCTTGCGCGAGAAGCGCTCCCTGGCGCACAAGCTCAACATGGTCATCGGGGCCTTCTTCAGCGAGCTGGGCACGCCGTTGCTGTCCGAGCTGCTGCCTGCCATGGATGCGGCGCCCCAGATCCGCGAGAGATTCCATCTGACAGCTTTGTGGAAAAAGGTCGATTTCTATCAGGCCTCCCGGTTTGCGCTCACCCTTGACAGCGACGTCGACCTCCAGCGTATCGATTTGGCCACTCTCAATTCGTACCTACAGGAGCGGCGCCAGTTCCTGCTCCGCCTGCTCGAGAACCCCAACCTCCTGGAGCATCAGCGTTTCACCGATCTGCTCTGGGCCATCTTCCACCTGGAGGAGGAGTTGGAAGCGCGGACGTCGCTCACCGACCTCTCCCCCACCGATGAGGCGCACCTGCAGTTGGACGTCCGCCGCGTCTACACTCAGTTGGCGGCCGCGTGGGTGCTCTACGTGGGCCATCTGAAGGAGGACTATCCGTATCTCTTCTCACTGGTGCTGCGCGTGCACCCGTTCCAAGAGTCCCCGAGTCCGGTGGTCACTGCCTAGGTCGCGGCGCTCCCTCGTGCACGCGCCGCGCCGCTCGGCGGGCCGCCCGAGCCGGCGCCGGCCGTCAACAGCTTCACGGTATCTTTTACCCGGGCCTGATAGTTGGCCACGATCTGGCCGCGCACGTCGTCCAGCAATCGCTCGTGAGCTTCTAGCACGTACCCCGTCACCTGGGGCCGAGCCATGGTCATGAAACTCTGCAGATCCCGCTGCATGCCCTTGCGCATCTGTCCGGTGGGATTGAGCAACCGGTCGAACACGCCGCCCAGAGCCGCTCCGGCCGCTGCGCCCCCGATGGGCACCGCAAACCCGCCGGCAGCCGCGTTGCCCAGGAACATGCCGGCCAGGCCCAGGGCGGTCGTCGTCCGCCTGCCCCGGCGCAGGGCGACCTCGGTCTTGAACTGGGCTCCCTTCTGGATCTCGAACGGAACCACGCTGAGCGCTTCCACCTTCTCACGCACCTTTCGCCGCCGCCGGGCCCACCAGCGATAGGCCAGGAAAGCCAGCACCACGGCCGCAACGATAAGCGCCGCCGACACCCAGCGGCGCACCGGCCCTCCCCAGCCCACGGCCAGGGAGATCACCCCCGCGATGGCGCCGAAGACCACGAAGAACTCCCAGAAGCGCCGCCGGACGGCGAAACGCAGCAACTCCTTGCGGTACATGTCGTCGAATACCGCCTGGCTGCTCTCCGTGTACCAGCTCTCGTAGCTCCGGAGTATGGTATCGCATCTATCATTGCATTTAGTAAAAAGAGCACCGATTATTGCATCCCAGGAGGTGCGAAAGGTCGTGCTGAAGTCCCGCAGCTCGGCACGCGAGGCCGACTGTATGTATTGGGTCATCCGGGTCTCAAAGGTCTTGAGCTGGGTCAGAGTCTCCCCCTCGGCCCAGCGCTGATGCTCCCGGAACTCGCGTACGATGCCATCGATGACCCCGCGCAGGTCGGCGGGGACGGGGATGTCGTCGTCAGGCGGGCCCTGCTTCAGAAAGCCGGTGAGGATCTCGTAAGCGGCCCGGACCTTGATGAACTCGGCCGCCTCGCCCCCCCGGTCGGGATGGGCTTCCCCGACCAGACGGCGGTAGGCCGCCTTCACCTGGGCGCCCGTGGCGTCGCGGGGCAGGCCCAGAACGTGGTATGCCTCTTGCAGGGTCACGGCGACATCATAGCAGGGGTGAACTCCTCGTCCTGGGGAGAAACGACCCGGCCGGCACTACGTCGCGATGATCGCCTAGGGGGCGAAATCCCGGCCCGAGGGCGCTGTCCCCCCACCCGGCTAGAGCGGATCCGCCGAGAACGTATCCCCCTGGGAGAGGTCGCCGGTCTGGAACCCGAGGTTGAACCAGCGGGTACGCTGCTCGGAGGTGCCGTGCGTGAATGAGTCGGGGACCACCCGGCCCTGGGCCTCCATCTGCAGCCTGTCGTCACCGATGGCGCTGGCCGCTCCTAAGGCCTCCTGGATATCCCCAGGCTCGATGACACCGAGAGTGGCCTGGGCGTAGTGCGCCCACACGCCGGCCAAGAAGTCGGCCTGGAGTTCGAGCCGTACCGAGAGGCGGTTGGCCTCCTCTTTACTCACCTGCTGCTCTTGGGCGTTCACCTGGTCCAGGATGCCCAGGAGCTTCTGCACGTGATGCCCCACTTCATGTGCGATCACGTAGGCCTGGGCGAAGTCTCCCGGCGCCCGGAATCGGTCGGTCAACTCCTCAAAGAAGCTCAAGTCCACATATATCCTCCGGTCGGCCGGCGAATAGAACGGACCTGTGGCAGATGTCGCCACCCCGGAACCGGTTTGGACGCTCCCCGAGAACAGCACCAGATACGGCTTCTCGTAGACCCGGCCCATCTGCTCGAACGCTTGCGTCCAGAAGTCCTCGGTGTCGGCCAGTACCACGGAAACGAACTGCTTGAGTTGTTCCTCTTGGGGATCCAGAACCGAAGTCGCAGGAGATCCCGGGATGTAGGAGTTCTGGCCCTGATTGAGGAGCGTCCCCGGGTCGCCTCCAAGGAAGAGCACGACGAGAGCTATGATCACGGCGCCCACTCCGCCGCCAACGGCCACACCGCGCGTCCCTATTCCCCGCCGGTCCTCGACGTTGCCACTCTGCCGTCTTCCCACCCAGCGCACGAATCCCCTCCATACAGTCGATGTCGATTGTTCTTCCCGTGCCGCCGGGAAAACGAAACAACCCGGCGTCACTCTGTTGCTGCCCGTCTAGGGGGCTGGTATTGTGGGCCTACTCGTTGGTCCAGGTGGAGACGACAGGAGGGTGAAGAGGATGTGGATCATGAAGCGCACTCGGGTCCGCTACGCGGTGCTCGGTTTGCTCGTCGTAGCGCTCGCCGCGCTGGTAGCGGCCTGCGGGGGATCGTCGGAGACCACGACCACCAGCACGACCGCCGCCCCGACGACTTCGAGCGCGTCGACCAGCAGCAGCGTTGCCTCCTCCTCTACTTCGGGCGTTTTGACCGGTGACGAAGCTACCATCGCCGAGAACTGGGTCAAGTTCTTCGATGGCACCCTTCCCCCCGCGGACAAGATCGGTCTGCTCGAGAACGGCCAGCAGTACACGAAGGAGATCGAGGCTCAGGGCGCCTCGGCGCTGGCCAAGATGGCAACGGCCGAGGTCTCGTCGGTGAGCATCACATCGCCCACCGCGGCGGAGGTCAAGTATACGATCCTCGTCGGAGGCCAACCGGCCCTCCCCAACCAGACTGGCGAAGCGATACTGCAGGATGGCGTGTGGAAGGTCGGCGCAGACAGCTTCCTAGCGCTGCTTGCCCTGCAACAGGGCGCGCTCCCTACGTCCAGCACCTCACCTTAACGTTGAACCCTTGCTGATCGAGATCAAGGGGGTGTCTGGGTGACCGTCGCCGAAACGGTCATACCGAGGGAGGGGTCGCGCCGGGCGATGGTCACCCTCAGCGCGATCCTATTCCTGACCTTCCTCGACACGACCATCCTGAGTGTCGCGCTCTCCGACCTGCAGGCCACCCTTCACACCACCGTCTCGGAGATACAGTGGGTGGTCAACGCCTACGCCCTGCTCTTCGCCAGCCTCATGCTCGCCTTCGGTACCTTGGGCGACCGCCTAGGTCGCAAACGAGTGATGCTCTTCGGCGTCGCCGTGTTCGTGGCGGGCTCGGTCTTTGGCGCCTTGGCCCCCAACACCGAGTCGCTGATCGCCGCCCGGGCGATCATGGGCATCGGGGCGGCTGCCTGTGAGCCGGGGACGCTTTCCATCCTTCGCCAACTGTATCCGGATCGCGCCGCAAGAGCCCGGGCCCTCGGTCTGTGGGCCGCCATCGCCGGACTCGCGCTGGCTATGGGGCCGGTCATCGGCGGCATCCTGGTGGGCCTCGGCGGCTGGCGGGCCATCTTCTGGTTCAACCTCGCCGCCGGAGCAGTGGCCTTGGTCGCCGCGCTGTCTACGGTCCCGGAGAGCTCGGACCCCGAAACCGGCCGCTTCGACTTCGCGGGGTTCGCGCTCGGGCCGATCGCCCTGGGCACGATCGTCTTCGCGATAATCCTCGGTGAGACCGCGGGATACCGCGCAGGGCATGTCATCGCGCTCTTCGCCATCGGTGTCGTCGCCGCCGCTCTCTTCGTGTTTGCGGAGCGCCGCAGCCAAGCGCCCATGCTGAACGTAGGCTATTTCCGGAGACTGCCGTTCTCAGGGTCGCTGGTCGTCGCCTTCGCGACATACTTCGGGGTGTTCTCCATCTTCTTCCTGACGGCACTCTATCTTCAGGTAGTCCTCGGTTACACTGCTTTCCGCACGGCGGCACTGTTCGTTCCCATGGCCCTCGGCATGATCGTCTCCTCGACCTTCGCGGGAAGGTGGGTGGCGCGGGTCGGACCCCGGCTGCCGGTGGCGGTCGGCTGCCTGGCCGCAGGGGCCGGGGTGCTGCTCACCGACATCGCCCTGATGGGTGAGGTCACCTATGTCCCGCTTCTCCTGGCGCTGGCGGTGGCGGGGATCGGCTTTGGCGTCGCGGTCGTGCCGATCACGTCGGTGGCGCTGTCCATCTTGCCGGCCAAGCACTCGGGCATGGCCGCCTCGGCGACCACCACGAGCCGCGAGGTCGGGACCGTGGTCGGAGTGGCCGCCCTGGGTTCCTTGTTCAACACCCAGCTCACCACCTTCCTCACAGAACGCCTGATCCAACTCGAAGTACCGGAGGAATTCCGCAGTGTAGTCATCACCGCCGTGCTGACAGGGCAGGTTCCCAGCGGGAGCGAGGGTGCCGCTGCCGCTGAAGCGCAGTACGGGCCCATCGTCGCCAAAGTGATCAGCGCAGCATACGATGCCGTACACAGCGGGGTGACCATCTCGCTCCTCGTTGCCGGCTGCGTCATCCTGGTCTCGGGGCTGGTCGCTTGGTTCACCTTCTCGCCCGAGAGATTGCCCGTAGACTGACGCCGACCAAGGGCTCGATCGCTCGTCTCTCGAAGGCGAGTGGTCTCAAACGTGGCCTTGAGCACGCGGCCGAGAGAGTGCG
>JAZDLO010000131.1:0-5643 GCA_043801935.1 bacterium | reverse complement strand
CGGCGCAGGAGATCCTCACGCTGGTGGAGCGGGTCCGCCAGGCGGTCCTCGGAAGGTTCGGGGTGACGCTGGAGCTGGAAGTGCGGCTCGTGGGCTTCGGCGGGCGTGTCCCGAGCGACCTTCCGCACGCCGGGCAGGCCGGGCCGGCCGGTTGAGAAGCAAGCGAGGCGGGGCAGCGATCGACCCCAGCTAGATTCTCTCCGCGACGGCGTAGCCCAGATCCTCGATGAGCACCTTGAGTTCGGCCGGGGCTACCTTTTGCGGATCAAAGGTGACCACGGCGTTTGCGGAAAGATTCCGCCAACCCGTCAATTCGATGCCGGCAGAGCCTGCGCTTGCGGTAGGATTATGGCAAGCGCCTCCGTTGACAGGAAGCTGTCGCACTTACGCCCCCACCAAGGAGACCGCAACATGTTGTCCCTCCGCGGACTACTCCGTACCGTCCCTGCCCGCGAAATGAACTCGGTATTCCCCCGACGTCTCCTTCTGATCCTGGTCGCGGCGATTCTGCCGGCCTCAGCCAGTTCGGCGCTGGCCGACACGCCGCCGGTGGGCCCGGCGTTGGCCGGCACTGCGCTGACGGAGGCTGCGGGAGTGCGCGGAACGGTCCTGGCGTGGCACGCGGCCGAGGCGACGGCGGTGCCCGCGAGCTTCGTGCCGCTGCACCAAATGGAGACCGGAACGGTGGGGCTCCTCGACGCCGGGACTGTGTTGCGCGGACTGCCCTCGGGGACCCGGGTGCTCGGTTCCGCGGATGACGGATCGTTGCTGCTCGTGACTCCGTCCACCGCTGCGATGGTCGCACGGGGTGAACTCCCGCCCGCCTGGAGCGCCGCTCTCGCGTCGGCCCACAATGCCGGCCGCACCGTGGCCGAGCCGACCGGCGCTGATCTGCGCGCCATCCCGGTGCTGGCCTCCGATGGAGCCGTCGTGCTCTTGCGGCTCCCCTCGTGGCTGTCGGCGGTCGCTGAGGCGCCCGGCTGTCGCGCTCAGCGGATCGACACGGTGGCGCCGTCCACCCTCGGCGCGGGTCGTGAGATCGACGCCCCACCGCTGTCGCCCGCCCCGGGCGAGGAAACCGGCCCCATTCGCACCCAGCGCATGCGCGCGTCCGACCCGACGCACCTCGCCGCGCTGGCTCGCGCGGTCAACACCGACCGGATGTTCACCGACCTGGACACCCTCTCTACGGGTTTGCAGACCCGCTCGTCCACGACTCCGCAGTTCGACACCGCCTGCCAGTATGCCCTCGGCGTCTTTCAGTCGCTGGGGCTCTCGGCGTCCCTGGATCCGTTCACCGGCAGCGGTCACGCCATGACCAACGTGGTGGCCGTCAAGACCGGCACGCTCTATCCGTCGCAGATTGTCATCATCAGCGGGCACCTCGACTCGACCTCGCCGAGCCCCACGACGCTGGCGCCCGGGGCGGAGGACAACGGCTCCGGCTCCGTCGCCGTGCTCGAAGCGGCGCGCCTGCTGGCCAATCTCCCCTGCGAGAAGACGATTCACTTCATTCTCTTCGCCGGTGAGGAGCAGGGCTTGCTCGGGAGCACGCACTACGCGACCGAGGCCGACAACCTGAATCTGGACATCAAGGCCATGCTCACCATGGACATGATCGCGTACAACGACCCCGCCGGCGCCGACCTTTGGATCGAGGGGTTCCACCAGGGGACATCGTCCGTCTGGATCATGAATCAACTTGATGTTAACGCCAGAACATATTGCGGTCTGACGACATACCTCTATCCAGGAGAAGGGTGGGGGTCGGACCATGAACCGTTCCACACCCACGGGTTCCCGGCCGTCCTGGCCATCGAAAACGAGTACGACAGTTATCCCTGCTACCACCAGACGTGCGACACCGTCGACAAGCTGGACGCGGGGCTCATGCGGAAGATCGCCGGATCGGTACTCATCACCACCGCGGAACTGGCCGGGGTGACCAGCTCGCTCGGGTGGATCAGCGGCAGCGTGAGTATCGCCGGGGGTGGCTCGCCCGCTGGGGCGGTGGTCTCGCTCTCCGGGACTTCATCGAACCCGGTCACCGTGGGCGCCGACGGGCTGTTCGCGTTTTCGGATCTGCTCCCTGCCGACTACACCGTGGCGGTGACTAAGACCGGTTGCGTCCCCAATTCCGCGGCCGTGACCGTCCCGGCCGGGGGCGGCGCTACGCCTTCCATCGTCCTGCAAGCCCTCCAGTCGGCTTCCATCACCGGTGTCGTGCGCGATGCTCTGGGCGCACCGCTCGCCGGCGCGCTCATCGAGGTTGAAGGGGTGACCGGCAGCGCCTCCTCGGCCGCCGACGGCAGCTACACCATGGCCGACGTGCCACCGGGGTCGGTGGCGGTGTGCGCCAGCATCGCGAATCTGACGGCCCGCGGAAAAATGGTGACCGTCGCCTCCGGCCAGGTGACCGGCGGTGTCGACTTCGTCCTCAGGGCGGCCTACGACTTCGAGGTGGACGGCGAGGGGTTCACCACCAACGCCGGCTGGGCCCGGGGTACGGACGCACCCCCCGGGGCGCACTCCGGCACCAACGTGTGGGGCACCGTCATCGGCGCGAACTACGCCAACTGCGCCGACTATCGACTCGACATACCGCCCGTCAGCCTCGTGAACATGACAAGCGCCACACTTCGCTGCTGGAACTGGTACCGAACCGAGACAGGCTACGACGGCGGGAATTTGCAGGTCTCCACCGACGGCGGCGTGACCTGGACGGTGGTCCCGCCGAACGGCGGCTACGTCGGGAACCTCACCGGGAGCTGCAACCCCCTGGCCGGTCAGCAGGGATTCCAGGGGACCTCGTCCGTCTGGCTGGAGAGAGTCTACCCTCTCGATTCGTACCTCGGGCAGTGGGTCCGCCTGCGATTCCGCTTCGGCGCCGACTCCGGATTGGTCGATCGCGGCTGGTATCTCGATGATTTCTCCCTGATTGGACAGCCTGCGCCGATCGCGGCCCCGGAGGGTGATCCGGTGGCGGCGGCCGATCCGTCGCGGGGCGCGACGCTGCGGATCGTGCCAAATCCCGCGCCCGGGGCAGCCGGGATCGTCCTGCGTTTGCCGAAGGAGGCGAACGGACGCTGCGAAGTCTTCGAGGCTTCAGGGCGCCGCATCGCGGTCCTCGCCGAGGGACGGATGCCCGCGGGAGAGCGCACCCTGCGCTGGGATGGGCGTGACGCCGCCGGTCGCGCCGCCGCAGCCGGGATCTATTGGGCGGCGTGGACCGGCCCCGGCGTGGCGGTCCGCGTGCCGATTGTGCTGCTGAAGTAGCTTTCCGAAGCCGCTGCTCGAAGCCGCATCTTGAAGCTGCTTCCCGACTCCACCGAACGGCCCGGAGCGAAGCCACCCGCCACGAGTCTGCAAACTCGTGGGCCAAGCAGCCGTTTCGGAATTGACCTCTGATTGGAAGCCGTAAGGGTCTGTCGGGACGGCTAGTTTCACCCATGGTTCCCCGACGGGCTATTTTCGCATCGTCACTTTTTTCTTGCTGTCATGATTGTCTTGTAGTATTATGACTACAAGATGAACGCCAACCCCAAAGGCGCAGACGCCGCCCGTCTGCGGAAGACCAAGTTCGACCGGCTCCGGGGAATCAAGCTTCCGCCGGAGGGTCTGCCCGGCTCGCTCACCCTCAACCTGACCAGATGCGGGAAGCCGACCTGTCGGTGCGCCCAGGGAGAGGGCCACCCAAGTTGGGTTCTGACCTTCACCCGGGGAGGACGACGGCGGGTGGAGCGTGTTCCCAAGGAGTGGGTCGAAGACGTGCGGCATCGAGTGGAGGAGGGGCGCGCCTTCAAGGAGGCCGTGGCGGAGATCTTTGCGGCCAACGCGGAGCTTCTGGTTTTGGCCCGCCGGCAGCGGCGTCGGTGACCGGTCCCAGCCCGCAGCGTCTGCAGCGGTTCGCGTTCCGGTCGTACGAACTTGCTTCCTACTTCCGTCGTCCTGGCGATGGTCGTCGCCGCCCTCGGATCCCGGCGCAGGACTTGCTCTGGTCGCTGGTGGTCGGTCAGATCCTGCGGGAGGGGAGCTTCCATGGAGTCGAGGCCCTGGTCCGTTCCTCGGCTCGTACCCAGTTGGGTGTCGGCCATCGCTTCGGAGACGATGCTCTGGCCTATTTCACCGAGCGACTCGATCCCGAGACGACGCGCCAGGCGTTGACAGCCTTGCTCCACCGGGCCCGGCGCAAGAAGGCCTTCCAGAGTCGCCCGTTCCTCGGTCTGGCTCTGGATGGCACGGGAGTCGCCCGGTGCACGCGCGCGCGATGCCCGCTGTGCCATCCCGTGCATAATGCAGAGCATCAAGTGACCGGCTATGGGCATCACTTCAGCATGGTCAGCGTCGTGGGAGCCGGGCTGTCTTTGCCTTTCGATGTCGAACCGTATGCGGCAGGCGGGAGCGAATACGCGGCCAGCCAGGCGTTGTGCCAGCGAGCCGTGCAGCATCTGGGCCGGCGCTTTGCCGACTATGCGGTGGTCGACGGCTTGTACGCCAAGGCGCCCTTCCTGCACATGGTCGGTGGGTTGGGATTGCATGTCGTCGTCCGACTCAAGGCCAATCTCCCCGAGCTCCTGGCCCAGGCTCAGGCTCGCTTTACAAACAGGCCTCCCTCGATGAGAATCGAGGAGGGTGCCGATCGGATCGAGTTGTGGGATGCCGAAGACTTTGATCCCTGGGAAACTCTGCGGTGGCCCACGGTCCGCGTCCTCCGCTATCGGCAATACAAACCCAGCGGGAAGATCGTGGAAGCATACTGGCTAACCGACTACCCCCTCCAACAGGTCGGCAGTCGTAGCCTCTTTCGCATGGCCAAGAGCCGCTGGGAGATCGAGAACCAAGGCTTCAATGAAGGCAAGACCTACCACGCCCTGGAGCACATCACCCATCATCATGCCAACAGCCTGCTCCTGGGGTGGCTCCTGACGCTCCTGGCCCTGTCCCTCGAACGTCTCTACCGCATGCGCTACCTGCATCGAGGAACCCACCGCGTGCTCGCCCCGATCGACCTTCTCCGCAAGCTCCGGCTCGCCCTGGCGCTCCCGCGCCTCCGCGACACCAGTTGAGGGCGGGACCCCCGACGAAGTCGTTCCTTCCTCTTGCTTGGAAAAGCCGAATCCCGCACGGAGGGCACCCACCCTCAGGGAGAAGTGTCGCCGCAAATGCGACGCGACGCCACCCAGGACCGAAAACCAGCCATCTCCACTCCGCCCAGCCACCTCGCCGGCCCGAACCGGTGGCAATTCCGAAACGGCTGGTCGCTTCGGACCTCTCTTGACGGCAAGGCGCCGGGCAGTGTAGGTATTGACGCAGCCAGCCTCACAGGGGGACCCGCAAACTCGGATCTGAGCCAGTCCACGCGGAAATGGGAGGGAAGCAACCATGCGCACCCGGCCAGCTCTTGCCGCATCCGGGTTCATCCTATTGTCTTCCATGCTGTCCTTAGCCGCAACCAGCGATCACCTCGGTTCAGCCGCCTACGCCCGGACTACGGCCAATCCGGGCGAGGCAACAGCCATCGTCCAAACGCCGCGGACCACCAGTGAGCTTCCCCGGCCCGTTTCGTTGGCGCCGCGCAAGGTGGAGCTGAGTGAACGGATCGCCCGGATCCGGATCGCCCTGGAGCGGGATTTCCCCGGCTCC
>JAZDLO010000129.1:0-18934 GCA_043801935.1 bacterium | reverse complement strand
ATACCGATCTCGCGGGTCCGCTCATACACCGACATCGTCATGGTGTTGACCACTGAGAGGCCGCCCACGAACAACGAGATGAGGGCCACTCCGAAGATGATGCCGTTGAAGATCTTGGTGGCGTTCTTGAACTGCTCGGTGAAGGCTTGGGGACCCGTCGCCTTGACGCCGGGAACGGTATCCTGGATGGTCGAAGCCAGCTGGTCGGGATCGACCCCGGGATCAGGATAGGCGGTGATGCCCGTGGCCAGCTGATCGGGATCGACCTGCTGCTGCACGATCGCCGGGAGTTCCCTGTAGAGGAGCTGCTGAGCGTCTTCGAGACTTACCACCACTGTGTTGTCGGGAGCGGTAAGGGTCTTGTTGTAGATACCGATTACTTCGAAGGTTCTACCCCGCAGCTCGACCGTCTTGCCCACTTGGGCGTTCAAGGCCTTTGCTATGTCCGAACCCACGACGGCTTTGCCCTCATCCGCGGCGGTCAGGTCTCGGCCCGCCGCTAGGGAGAGCGAGAAGCTCTCGTAGCCGACGCTGCGCAGGTCGCTTCCGACGATACCCTGGGGCACACCCATGCTCATGCCCTGTTCTTCGTTCAGCAGCATGTAGATGGTGGCCGAAGCCCGGGCCACCCCTTGCACTCCTTCGATCTCCCCCACCCGGCCCACAGAGATAGGAGTCGTGCTGAATCCTCCTGAGGCGGTGGACCCGTCGGCGACAATCACCTTGTCGCTATAGTAACGAGTGCCGCCGTCGACGAGCAGGTTGATCTTCTCGGCCATGCTGCCCATTACCACCAGCGCGAAGACCCCGATGGTGATACCGAAAATGGTCAAGAAGGCCCGGAGCCTTCTACGGAATACGTTTCGGATAATGCGCATGATCTTCCCTCCACTTGGTGCTTTTCGCTGTTTCCAGTGTCGCGCGCCGGGCATCGGGGCGAATCGGGCGACAGGGGAGTCTTGCGGTGGCTGGCCGGCGGGTCTTCGACCTGGCCACGTGGATGGGTGCCTGCGCAACACGGCTTTTTGGCGTGATTCGACTGGCGCCGGATAGACGGCGCCCGGCCGGGAGGGCCGGGCGCCAAGAAACAGAAACGTCTGAGGGCGTCGCCATGACCGGCGGCCATGGCGGGCGTGGTGGCTAGGCTGCCTGCTGCATCGGCTCATCGAGGGTGGGCGCCGGGCTCGACAGGCGTTGCCCTTCGTGTTCGTCCTCGTTCCCGAGCCTCCATACAGAGGGGCTGAGCGAGCCCACTGCCACCACCAGCACCATGAGCACACCGGCGCCGATCAGCACTCCGGTCGCACTCACCTGGATCAGAGCTCCGGCAACGGTGCTCGACACCGGGGCCAAACCGACCACCGCGAACATCAGCAGGCTCATCGTTCGGCCGAGCATCCGGTCAGGGGTCCGCATCTGCAGCCAGGTGACGAATTGGATGACCACATAGCCCTGCGCCAATCCCATGATCGTCGCCACGATCGCCGCCGGCGTGATCGACGGCATGACACCGAGGAGCACCAGACTTACCCCCATGAAAGCGGTCAGCCCGAGCATGAGGGCAGGAAACTTGCGAGCCGAAGGCCTACGGCTCGATCCGGCTAGAAGAACTCCGGCCAAGGAGCCGGCTCCGTAGGTGGAAAGGATGATGCCAAAGGCCGCCGCCCCACCGGAATAGCGGGTGTGTGCGAGCACTGGGATACCCACGGAGAAAGGACCGGTGATGAGGAAGTTGGCTGCCGCGATCAGCACGAAGTAGTAGCGGAGGACTCGGTCTTTCCACATGGCGGAGAGGCCCTCGGCGATCGAGGACAGGACGCTCCGTTCCTTGGCGGCAGCCTCGCCTGCCGCCTTCTGACGGTCTAGGCGCATGAGCGAGAGCGTAGTGACCGAGGCTAGGAAGCTGGCCGCATCCAGTGCGAAGACCACGCCGATGCCCCACCTGTCGGGCACGGAGGCCGCGCCACCGTCCAGCACGGCGATAAGTACGCCGGCCAAAGCCGGTCCGACGAACATCGACAACTGCGCCGTGCCCTGGATGACGGCATTACCCGTCTGGAGACGCTCCTGGCCTATCAGCTTCGGCACCATCGCCGACTGTGCCGGGAAGAAGAAGGCGTCGGCAAGTCCAAACAGCAGGGCGAAGGCGTAGAGCATCCAGAGTTGGACGACGCCACCAAGCGTAAGCACTGCCAGCGTCGCAACCAAAGTCAGACGCCCTAGGTTCGAGCATAGCATCAGTACCCGCGGCGAAAGCCGGTCGGTCAGAGCCCCACCCAACAACATGAAGAGCGCCCGAGGGATGGCGGCGAGGGCCAGCACGGTCCCCATGGCGAAAGCGCTGCCCGTAAGTTGAAGCACCAGCCAGGGAAGGGCTATCAGGTAAAGCTGGTCGCCGACGAGGGAGATACCCTCACCGGTCCACAGCAACCTGAAGTTGCGGTTCCTGAGGATGTCGCGCACCGTGGCCCCCGTGCCGGGGCCGCTGGCGCCCGCCGCCGCTGTCCCCTTACTTTGATGTCTGGATACCGCCTTCATGGTCCCCCTTTCCCACCGTCGTGCCGCCCGGCCGGCGGCTTCAGGTCTTCGTCACCATTCTCTCCGCAGGCGGGCGGCGGCGAATCGGCCAGCGAGACGGATTCGCGGCTGGACGGGGAGGGAGTCCCGCACCTAGCCAAGTGGCCACTCGATGTGCCGCCGAATGGCCAGCTTCAGGACCGCATCGCAGGACCGCGCGTCCGGAGACGGTCCCGGGGATTCGGCCTGCGTAGGCTATCTATGCTAAAAAGATGTTGCCAGAGGACGACATTGGCCCAGAGCGGAGGAGGGAACTCATGGCCGGCGAGCCCGTGCGCGTGATGATAGTAGACGACCATGCGGTCGTTCGGAGCGGCCTTTCCGCCTTTCTCATGGCCTACGATGATCTTGAGTTCGTTGGCGAAGCCGGTGGGGGCGCCGAGGCCGTCGAGAAGTGTCTGGAGCTGCTGCCCGACGTCATTCTGATGGATCTGGTGATGCCCGAGGTTGACGGAGCCCAAGCCACGAAACTCATCCGCGACGCTTGCCCGGACGTGCAGGTGATCGCCCTCACCAGCTACAAGGAGGAGGAGCTCGTTCAGGCGGCGCTTAAGGCCGGGGCCATCAGCTACTTGCTCAAGAACGTTTCTGCGGAGGAGCTTGCGCAGGCCATCCGCGCCGCGCAGGCAGGACGCTCCACCCTGGCCCCCGAGGCTGCCCAGGTGCTCATAAAGGCTGCCACCCAGCCTCGCGAGCCGGACGAAGGTCTTACCAACCGGGAGATCGAGATACTCGGACTGATGGTAGACGGGCTCAGCAATCCGGGCATTGCCAAGAAGCTGTTCGTCAGTCGCTCCACGGTCAAATTCCACGTGAGCAACATCCTCATGAAGCTGGGGGCCTCCAGCCGCACCGAAGCGGTGTCCATGGCCCTCCACAGGAAGCTGGTGGAATGAGTCATGCGCCTCTTTCGAACGGCGCTCGGCCGGTGACCGGCCTCCGACGCGGCCGTTTCGCCCGGCGCAGGGGGAGTTCGGCCCTCGGTGTCGCCGTGGTCACCGTCGTCGCTGCGCTAGTCCTCGCATTTGCGAGCCTCGTCGCCGGTTGCGGCGGGTCCGGTGCTGCTCCGGACAAGGTCGCGCTCCAACTCAACTGGCTTCACGAGGCGGAGTTCGTCGGCTACTACGTCGCCGAAGCCAAGGGCTTCTACGAAGATCAGAACCTCGATGTGACCATCCTGGAGGGTGGCCCGAGCGCACCGGCCCGCGAACAGGTGCTGAACGGCGCGGCCACGTTCGCCATCACCTCCTTCGCCGAGCAGCGGGATATCGTCGCGAACCAGCAGCCGGCCGTCGCTGTCATGGCCATGTTCCAGATACCCCCGTTGGTGATCTTCTCGCTCGCGGATTCTGGGATCGAGGAGCCGACGGACTTGCAAGGGAAACGGGTCGGTACGACGACCGGATACTGGAAGACCGTGCTGCGCCAGACGCTGACGGCCGCGGGAGTGGATCCCACTACCGTGACCGAGGTCGACGTCAAGCCCGATAACCTGCAGATGCTGTATGACCAGACCGTGGACGCGTGGCTCGGCTACGCCCAGGACGAGCCCATCGAGGCCGGGATGGCCGGCCATCCCGTGACCAACATATTCCCGGCCGACTTCGGCATCGGCGGCTACGAGGGCCTCCTTATCGCGCGCGAAAGCACCGTTGCGGACGAACCCGAGATGCTGAAGCGCTTCGTGCAGGCTTGCTACCAGGGCTGGCGATACGCGTTGGAACATCCGGATGAAGCTGCCGGGATCCTCGCCATCTGGGCGCCCGATAACAGCCTCGATTTCCATAAGCTGGCCGTGCGCGCAGTCGCACCGCTGGTCGACACGCCCCAGGTGCCGGTCGGATGGATCGATTCCGCGCACTGGCAGCAGCTGATGGGAGAAGCCTTCGATCCCTCGCGTCCGGGCTACACCATGCAGTTCAGCCCGGTCACTCCGTAGCCCGACGACCGCCCGGCCAGTGAAGCGCCTCTCCCTCCCTCGGGCTCGCACGATCAGGAGCCGGCTGCTGCTCTTCCTTGCCCTCAGCGTGGTGCTCACGGCCCTCGCCATCAGTATCGTGACCGCACTCCTGGGATCTCGGGATGCCCACGACCGGGTGGTCGGCCAGCTGAGATCGGTGGTCACCCTTAAGGAGCAGGAGATCTCATCCTGGACCAGAGGCCTGGAACTCAACCTCGACATCTTCCTCTCCGAAGCGACCATCCCCGGCGATCTTCGTACGCTCACATTGGCTTCTTCTGCCGAGAGCGTCCGTGAAAACGCATACAATAGAGTTCGGCAGCGGTTCACGTGGGCGACCATCCGCATGGGCTTCTTCGAGGAGCTCTTCTTCATGGACGCGAGCGGGACGGTCCTGCTCTCCACCAATCCCGGTCATGAGAAGCAGCGCCTGGGGCTGAACGACTACTTCGTCCAGGGACTCGAGGGCAGATACGTCCAGCAACCCTCGTACTCCCTTTCCCTGGGCAAGATGACCATCGTAGCCAGCGCCCCCGTGAGGGATAAGGGAGAGATAGTGGGGGTGATCGCCGGTCGCGCGGACCTGACCGGGCTCAATCAGATAATGATCGAGAGGGCGGGACTGGGGGATACGGGGGAGACATATCTAGTCGGCTCGAACCACCGGCTCCTCACATATCTGCGCCGGCCCGGCTATTCCATCCCCGATACCTACATCCGCACAGAAGGGGCAGATGTTGCCATCGACGAGGAGCAAGAAGGATCAGGCACATACGAGGGCTACACGGGCGCTACGGTGATTGGCGTGTATGACTGGATCCCCCAGCTCCAGGTGGCCCTGATCGCGGAGCAAGAAGAGGCTGAGGCCCTGCGACCGACCCAGGTGACGCTCATGATCATGGGCGGGGTGGCGGCGCTTGCCGCTGCCCTGGCCATCCTCGCGGGCATTGCGCTCACCCGGCGCATCGTCCGACCACTAGCCCAGCTGGGAGGCACGGCGGCCCGTATCACCGACGGGGAGCTCGACCTCGAGGCTGAGGTGATCCGGGAAGACGAGATCGGGACCCTGGCCCATGCGTTCAACCGCATGACGGCCCAACTCCGGGATCTGGTCAGGAGCTTGGAGCGACGGACTCATCAACTGAGGGCCATCAACGAGTCGGGGCGGCAGATCAGCTCCATCCTCGAACTGGATGAGCTGCTGCCGTACGTGGCCCGCTTGCTGCTGCAGACCTTCGAATACAACAGCGTGCGGATACTCCTTCTCGACGACAACACCTGTGGGCGCCTGCTCACCTGCGACCGGGACGTGGATTGTGGAGAGCCGACCATGGTGGAGTGGGGCGAGTCGACCTGCCTGCCGGCCATCACCACCGTGGCCCGGACCGGCGAGCCGCTGCTGCTTGTCGACGCGGCCGTGGACGGTGGCCTCGCAGGCGCCCGCGGCGCGGCCGAGGCGACGGACGCGGACGCCCACTCGGAAGTCGCCGTCCCCATTCGGATAGGAGAGGGTCTCGTCGGCGTCCTCGACATCACCTCCGAGGGCCGACACCTCCTCGACGACCAAGATCTGTTCGCCGCCCAGACGCTGGCCGATCAGCTTGCCATCGCCATCGAGAACTCCCGGCTCTACCAGCACGCGCACGAGTTGGCGGCCAACCGTGAGCGCCAGCGACTGGCCCGTGACCTCCATGATGCGGTCAGCCAGACCCTGTTCTCGGTGAGTCTGATCGCCGAGGTTCTTCCCCGCATCTACGAGCGCGATCCCGAGCAGGGCAGGCAGAGACTGGAGGAACTACGCCAACTCACTCGGGGAGCCTTAGCCGAGATGCGCACCCTGTTGCTCGAGCTGCGGCCGGCTGCGGTGGCCGAGGCCAACCTCCCCGACCTGCTGAGACAACTCGGCGAAGCGGTCGTCGGACGCGCCCGTATCCCGGTGGAACTGCATACGGAGGAGAGCTGCGTCGAACTCCCCACCGATGTTCATGTGGCCCTTTACCGTATCGCTCAGGAGGCATTGAACAACGTCGCCAAGCACTCGGGCGCGAGCAAAGCCCAGGTGATCCTTGCCTGTGGAGACGAGGGGCTCCAGCTTACGGTCGAGGACGACGGAGCCGGTTTCGATCCGACCGTCGCCGGGACGGGACACTTGGGCATGGACATCATGCGCGAACGAGCCGAAGCGGTCGGAGCGAGACTGGAAGTTCAATCCGCCCCAGGAGAAGGGGCCGAGGTCCGTGTGACCTGGTCGGCGCCGAGACCGTCGGCCTAACGCCGGCCCGCCGCCCGGGAGGCGCTGCGATCAGCGCTGCGGCGCATCCCCAGACTGGTCATCCGGCCAGGCAACGGACCCCCCACCTGCCCATGGGCGCCACCGACCTCATCCGCCATAGTAAAGGCAGGAGCAATGACGATGTTCAATCGGTCGCGGGGACGAACGTGCGTATTCTATTGGCTGATGACAACAAGGAGGTCCGATCGGCCCTGCGCCTTCTGCTGCAGGAGTTGGACGGAGAGCGGCCAGGCGACTGCGCGACCCACTGCAGGATAGAGGAGGCGACAGACGCGCAGAGTGCGCTGAGCTGCTTGGCGCGGCAGCCGGTCGATGTGGTGTTGATCGATTGGGAGCTCCCGGGCCTCGCCCCCGATCGGTTGGTTCAAGAGATAAAGGCCCGGTGCCCCTGCTGCATCGTGATTGCGATGAGCGGCCGTCCCGAGGCTCGTCGTTGCTCGCTGCAGCTGGGTGCGGACAGTTTCGTCAGCAAGAGCGAGCCCGCGGACAGACTCCTCGCGCTCCTGCGCACGACCCAGGCGCGCGCGGAAGCTGCAGACCAACACTAGAGCTTACAAGTCAGTCGCCACCACGATCGTCACCAGGCCGCCCAGGTGGCTACGCCCACCCGTCACCGTGAGCCCCGTCTCGCTGATGACCCGGGCCAAGGACGCCGCATCGGGGAACGCGGCGCTGGAGACGCGCAGGTAGTGGTGCAGCTCGGCGTCGCCTGCCAGCCACGAGCCGACCTTTGGAACGACGTGCCGGAAGTACAGCTGGGCCGGAGCGGCCCAGCTGTGAGGCTTGGGCCGCGTGAACTCAAGCACCGCCAATCGGCCGCCGGAGCCCACGAACCCACGGATCCGGGCTACGGCCTCCTCCACATCGGGAACATAGCGCAGTCCCCAACCGAGCAGGACCACATCGAAGGTCCCCAGCCCTAGTTCTTGACTCAGGATATCTCCCACGACATAGGTCACCCGAGGGCGGGCGCCCACAAGCGAAGACAGACGCTTGCCCACGCGAGTCTGAGCTTCGTGGAGCATCGCCGGACTGAGATCCGCAAGCACCAGTTCGCCGTCACGGCCCAGGTGCGGGAGCGCTCGCTCGCCCAGCCCACCCGTTCCGGCAAATGCGTCGAGCACTCTGTCTCCGGGCTGGAGAGCGGTCAGCGCGACGGTCTCTCTGCGCCACCAAGCCACCTGGCCCAGGCTGGTCAGGGAATTGACCGGATCGTAGTAGCGCGCGCTGCGGTTGAAGAGGTCGCGCAAGTACGACGGGTCGAACGGCGTACGAACGCTCATCGTCGGCTACTCGGGTGGGAGGTTGGTACGGTGGTTGCGGAAGTCCCGGCAGACCTTAGTCGAGATCGACCTCTACCCGATCTTGCTCTGCGTGCACCGGATACGTTTTGACCGGCCTCGGGGATTTGAACACCTTGGCCAGAGCGAGTGTGATCCCTGACCAATCCGTCCATCGGAGCACCCCTCCGTCGGCGATATCGAACCGCGATCCGTGCCTCGGGCAGGTCACGATCGTCCCGTCAAGCGTGCCGTGCGACAAACGCCCCCCCATGTGTGGACAGCGGTCGTCACTAGCGTAGTACTGGTCTCCCACTCGGGCCAGCAAGAGGTCGCGTCCTTCAACTGTCACTCTCTTCATGGCTCCGTCGGTCAGATCGTCGACCCCGGCCACGTCCACGAATCGGCTCATACCAGTTCCTCTCCATCGGGTCTTGCGTACTGACCACCGAACGTGATGCGCATAGGGGGTACTACCCCGCGGACCGGCAACGGAATCATGGCGAGGTGAGGCGAAACCAGAACTGGTCTCGGCGTCTCTGACCTCCGCGCGGTGCGGTCAGGTCGCGACTTCCACGCGGTTGCGGTCGCCGGCTCTTGCTCGGTAGAGGTCCTCGTCGGTGCGATGCACCAAAACGCGGGGGTCAAGGGCTGGGCTTTCCGGCTGTTTCTGCCGATAGAGGATAGGAGATTCACGAGTCATGGTCCACGACGACCCTTAGGTGAAGAGGATGGAAACGCCAACCAAAAGAGAAGTGGATAAGCTCTCCGCGGAAGTGGAGACATTGTGCTACGACTGGCGACGCATGCGTTCGGTGCTCGAGCGCCTGTCCAGGATGCAGTGGTGGGATCTCCATAGCTTGTGCTGCGTCTTTTGCCGCGCGCCTTTTGACGTGGCCACCGGGGAATGTGCCCACGAAGTGGACTGCGTTTACGAGCGCTGCTGCCAGATAGTGGGCGCCGAGCCGCTACCGATCCCGAACGAGGCGATCCTTGACGAGTGGGAACGGGCACCTCAATCGGCCCGGATGCCTCGCTCATAGCCGCCGGATATCGCGCGCAGACAAGCCGGCAGCGTGACTCTCTCCTGAGTTCCCCCTGATTTTCGCCCTTGACTTCTAAATAATAGTGCGTATATTAGCAGTTATGCAAATACAGCTAGACAACACTCCAGCTTCCGATATGCGCCTCGTTTTCAGCATCCACGCCGAACTGTGCAAGGCCCTGGCCAACGAGCACCGATTGGCGATCATGTATGCGCTCAAAGACGGGGAGAGGTGCGTGGGCGATATCGCCGCGGACCTCGACATATCTGTGCACAACGTCTCGCAGCACTTGCGGATCCTGAAGCAGCGGCTTCTCGTTCGCCCGCGGAAGGAAGGCCAGACCGTCTACTACAGCATCACGAATCCGAAGTTCATCGAGGCGTGCATGCTGATCCGCCAAGCGCTGATCGAGCAACACCAAGCAGAGGGTGAATCTCTGCAGGCGCAGGACGCTTGGGCGCAATGAGTACGGCGCCAGACCGATCTGAAGGGCAACGTTAACCACAACGTCTTTCAATAAGGGGAAAGAGAATGACAGACCTCGGCTCAATCCAGTCCCAAAAGGTCGTCGACACCAGGGGCACATCCTGTCCAGGTCCGATCCTGGCGGCCAAGAAAGGCATGGCCGACGTCAAAGTGGGTGAGATCATGGAGGTCCTGGCAACCGACAGCGGGACCCAGAAAGACCTGCCTGCCTGGTCGAAGAAGGTCGGACACGAGTATTTGGGTGTCGTCGAAGAAGCGGGCTACTGGAAGCTGTTCGTCAAGAAGCTCAAGTAGGGGCCAAGGATCCCGACGTGAGCGAAGGCGAGGCCTTCACGCCTAGCATACTGGTCTTTTCCACCAACAACATCTCCGACCCGGGCATCGATCTGGCCGGCAGTTCCCACATGCACTACTCGCCCAACGTGGTGGTCCTCAGCCTCCCCTGCACGAGCGGCATCAAACCCGATTGGGTGCTCTATGCCGTGCAACAGGGCTTTGATGGAGTGTTCGTCGCCGCCGACGGGGAGGAGTGCGCCTACCTGCCTGATTGCAGCGAGCGGACCTCGAAGATCATGGCCGACGCGCAAGCGCTGCTTCAGGAGCACGGACACGAGTCGAAGCGGCTGAGGATGGCGGCCATCTGCTCGGTCTGCGCCGAGCCCTTCGTCAACTATATGCACGAGTTCTCCAAAACGCTTGCCGACCTGGGTCCGTCCAGGAAGGAATCAACATGAAGTACGACGCCCTGGTGGTCGGTGGCGGCATCGGTGGCATGGAGTCGGCCCTGAAGCTGGGCGACATGGGCTATCAGGTGCTCCTCGTCGAGAAAGAGTCCAGCGTCGGCGGGAAGATGATCCTGCTCAGCAAGGTCTTTCCGACGCTGGACTGCGCGAGCTGCATCTCCACTCCCAAGATGGGGGCCACCATCCACCATCCGAACCTGACGGTGCTCACGTACGCGGAGGTCGAGAATATCCGAGGCGACAACGGCGGATTTCGGGCGCAGATCCGCCAGAAACCGCGTTTCGTGCAGGAGTCTCTCTGCACGGGGTGCCGCCAGTGTGAGATGGTCTGCAACGTGGCCGTGCCCGACGAGTTCAACGCCGACATGGTCTCTCGCAGAGCCGCGTACATTGCTTTCCCGCAAGCTGTGCCGAAGAAAGCGGTCATCGAGCGAGCGGGCACTTCGCCCTGTACGTTCAACTGCCCGGCGGGGATCAAGCCGCACGGGTACGTGGCGCTCATCCGTGCTGGTCAGTACGAGAAGGCCTTCAAACTCGTCCTCGAAGCCACGCCGCTCGTCGGCAGCCTCGGTCGCGCTTGCTACGCGCCCTGCGAGGGCGAATGTACCCGGGGCAGCTTGGAGGGACCGGTATCCATCCGCGGGCTGAAGCGCTTCATCGCCGATGCCCACTACGGCCGGGCTGCGGTCCTGGACGTGGAGACGGCCGCCCCGATCGGGAAGCGGGTGGCCGTGGTCGGCTCCGGGCCGGCCGGGCTGACGACCGCCTGGCAGCTCGCACGATTGGGATACCGGGTGAAGATCTTTGAAGCCGCGCCACAGCCCGGTGGCATGCTGAGGCTCGCGATCCCCGGTTATCGGCTACCGAACCAAGTGGTGGATCGAGACATCGGGAACGTAATGGCGCTCGGCGTGGAGATCGAAACGGATGCGCGTGTGGAGGATCTCGACGAACTGAAAAAGGCCGGGTACGACGCCATCGTCCTTGCGTCAGGCACACCACAGTCTGCCAGGCTCAAGGTCCCCGGAGAGGATCTGACCGGCGTCACGAGCGCCCTCGCCTTCCTGCGCGCGGTCAAGCTGGGTGAAGGCTTCGATCTACGCGGCAAGGAAGTGGTCGTGATCGGCGGCGGCAACGTGGCGATCGACGCGGCGCGCAGTGCGCGCAGGCTTGGAGCTGCAGCCGTGCGTATGGTCAGCCTCGAGTCGCGAGAAGAGATGCCCGCACACGCATGGGAGATCGAGGAGGCCCTGGCCGAAGGCATCGCCCTCCATAACTCCTGGGGTGTCCGAGAGCTCCGCGGAGAGGAAAGCGTGCAAAGCGTTGAGCTGAAGCAGTGCACGGCCGTCTTCGACGCCGACGGCAAGTTCAGTCCGCGATACAACGAGAGCAAGCGCCATGGCCTGAAGTGCGACGCCGTGATCGTCGCGGTCGGCATGACCCCCGACACGACAGCCTTCGCTGAAACTCTGCGGGTCAATCGAAACAGGACCATCGAGGCTGATCCGGGCACGTTGCAGACCGCGCTTCCGTATGTGTTCGCGGCCGGCGACGCCGTTTCCGGCCCTACCAGCATCGCGGCAGCGGTAGGACAAGGGCGCAGGGCGGCTTTCATGGTCGACCGCTGGCTGCAGAGTCGAGAACCGAGTGCGGCGGAATTCGACGACGTTCTCCCGATGGTGGACAAGACCGACGTGTTGGCAAGGCAGAAAGGCTATTCGCCCCGGCCGCCGCTTCCGACATCCCGTCCACTCAGCGCCGCGCCTGCCGACTTCGCCGAGATCGAGCCCCCTCTCACGGAAGAAGATGTGCTGTACAGCGCCGCCCGCTGTTTGGACTGCGGCGTGTGCTCGGAGTGTCAGCAATGCGTCGAGATCTGCCCAGCCGACTGTGTGAGCCTGAACATGCGCGGGCAGGACATCGAGGCCGAGGTCGGTGCAGTCATCGTGGCCACCGGCTTCAAGCTGTTCCCGGCCGATCTCAAGCCGCAATACGGCTATGGCACGTTTAAGAACGTGATCACCGGGATGCAGATGGACCGTCTCCTCGCGCCCACGCGGCCCTACAACGCCGTGTTGCGGCCAAGCGATGGCAAGGTGCCCGATAACATCGCCTACATCATGTGTACGGGCTCCCGCGACGAGACCGTGGACAATCCGCTCTGCTCGAAGATCTGCTGCATGTACTCGGTCAAACAGAACCAGTTGATCATGGGCGCCCTGCCGCTGGCGGACGTCACGGTCCACTACATGGACATCCGCGCGGTCGGCAAAGGTTACAACGAGTTCTATGAGCAGGCCAAGGCCATGGGAGCCAACTTCGTCAAAGGCCGCGTTGGCAAGATCACGGAGCAGGAGAACGGGAATCTGATCCTGCACTACGAGGACATCGAGAGCGGCGCGCCATCCGAAGCGGAGTACGACCTCGTCGTGTTGGCAGTGGGAGTGCAACCCAACGACGACGCACGTCGGCTCTTCGCCGATGGAGACCTCCAGCTCGACGACTACGCTTACGTAGACGAGCCGGATGAGGATCTGAACCCCGGCCGAACCAACATTCCCGGTGTATACGTGGCCGGGGCCGCCTCCGGGGTCAAGGACATCCCGGATTCCATCCTCCATGCGGGTGCCGCGGTCGCCCAAGCCGCGGCGCACCTCGAAAGAGCGAGGTGACGGCATGAGCGACAGACGAATAGGCGTGTACATCTGCCACTGCGGCGGCAACATCTCCGACTATGTCGACGTGGACCATGTAGCGGCCGCCGTCCAGGAGGAGCCCGATGTCGTGGTCGCGAGGACGGCCATGTTCACCTGCTCGGACGCCTCCCAGCAAGAGATCATCCAGGACGTACTGGAACAGAAGCTCGATGGTTTGGTGGTGGCTTCGTGCTCGCCCAAACTGCACACGTTCACCTTCCGCGAAGTCGCCAAACGAGCCGGCATCAGCCCTTACCAGTACACCCAGGTGAACATCCGGGAGCAGTGCTCCTGGACGCACACCGACGACAGTGCCGGCGCGACTCGCAAGGCCATCCAGTTGGTCAAGGCCGGCATCGGCCGCACGCGCCTGACCATCCCGCTGGAGCCGATCGTGGTGGAGACGGTCCCGAAAACCGTCGTGATCGGGGGCGGCATCGCTGGTCTGAGAGCTGCCCTCGGCCTCGCAGAGATCGGGCTCGCCGTCTTCCTCGTAGAGAAAGAGCTGCAGGTCGGTGGCTGGGTGGGTGATTTCGGAGAGATGTACCCACACGGTAAGAATGGTCAGGAGCTGATCTCCCGCCTCGTGGACAAGATCCGCGGGCGCTCAGACATCACCGTGTTCACAAACGCAGAGGTGATCAGCAAGTCCGGCAGTTTCGGTGACTACGAGGTCGGCGTCAGGGTGGGCCGCGAACAGGCCGAAACCATCCACGTGCACGTCGGGTCCGTCGTCGTCGCCACGGGGTCCGACGCATACCAGCCTTCTGACGGGGACTTCGGGTACGGCCTCGAAGGCGTCATCACGTTGCCCGAGTTCAAGCGACTGATCGACGGAGCCGACGGACCGCTTCAATACCAGGGGAAACCGGTCAAGGACATCGTCTACATCTACTGCGTCGGGAGTCGCCAGGGAGCCGATGTGGAGCACGCCCACGAGTACTGCTCACGCTACTGCTGCACAGCGGCCGTGCACGCCTCGATAGAGGTGGCGGCCAAGCCGCAGAAAGTGCACCAGTACCACCTACATCGGGACGTGCGAACGTACGGTAAGTACGAACTGCTTTACGACGAATCCCTTGACACGGGCTCTTTCTACCTCAGGGTCCCCGACGACGAACCACCGGTCGTCGAGAGAGACCCTGAGAGCGGGAGACTCATCGTGACTGCGCGCGACCTCCTCACTGGGGGCGAGGAGATCGAGATCCTGGCCGACGTGGTCGTCTTGGTCACCGGTATGGTGCCGCGTGCCAACGAGGAGCTGGTCAGAGTGCTCAAGTTGCCTCTGGGAAAGAGCGGATTCTTCAATGAGATCCACCCGAAGCTGCGCCCGGTGGAGACCGTGGTCGACGGAGTGTACATCTGCGGCACCTGCCAGGCGCCGAAGAACTCCGCCGAGAGCGTGGCCTCGGGCTTGGCCGCAGTGGCTCAGAGCGCCGCCATCCTGAAGAAGGGCTTCGCGGAGCTCGATCCGCTGGTGGCCTTCGTCCATACCGCACAGTGCACCTGGTGCGGGGAATGCCTGGAAGCGTGTCCCTACGGGGCCGTCGAGGTGGAGCAATGTGATGGCAGGGATGTCGCCACCATAAGCGAGACCGCCTGCAAGGGCTGCGGCGGCTGCGTGCCCATCTGCGCAGCGGAGGCGATCGACCTGCAGGGCTATACCGACGCACAGGTCAAGGCCATGATCGACGGTCTGCTGGAGGTGTCGGCGCTGTGAGCACGACAAGCCGCGAAGTCCGGGAGATCGTCCGCGACGAGCACGTCATGCGGAATCGGATTCTCAGGGCGCTGGAGGCCGAGCCGCATACCATCCCCGAGATCGCCCAAGCCATCGGTTGCCCCACCCACGAAGTGGTGTTTTGGGTGATGGGCATGCGCAAGTACGGCTACGTGACCGAGGACAAAGAGGTCACCGACGAGGGCTACTACCGTTACCAAGCAGTCGCAAGGGACGAACCATGACGGCGCTCATGATCTGCCGGGTGCCCGCGCTCTTGTGAGTGACTGAGGAGGACCCGTATGGCTCAAAGGGCGAACCCCGAACTCGTCGAAGACTTGGCCCTCTACGGCGCCAAGGACGTCCAGAAGTGCTACAACTGCGGCAACTGCACGGCGATCTGCTCCCTCGGCAACGCGACTTACGCCTTCCCCCGCCGGTCGATGCGGAACCTCCAGATGGGACTGGAGAAGAAGCTCGAGAGCGGTCTGGAGCCGTGGCTTTGCTACTACTGTGGCGAATGCTCGACGGAGTGCCCGCGTGAGGCGTCGCCGGGTGAGACCATGATGAGCCTGCGCCGTTGGCTGACCTCGCGCTACGACTTCACCGGGATCGCCCGGATGTTCTACAGGCATCCCAGGGCAGAGATCATCTCCGTCGTCGTGGTAGCGCTCCTCGCCGGCTTGGGCTTCAGCCTCTTCGGCGTTTTCGGGGGCAGTATCTCCAGCTACAACGGTCCGAACGCGTTCTTACCCTCCAGCACCATCCACATCTTCGACTGGGGCCTCGCGGGGCTGCTTCTCGCCTTCCTTCTTCCCAACTGCGCCCGTATGTGGTGGTTTACCGTCGGCCGCGAGACCTTGGGGAGCGACCGACAGGTACGATTGCCGATCTCGGCGTACGTGAAGGCCGTGTACCTTCTGCCGCTCCACTTCGTGACGCAGCGGCGCTATGCGGAGTGCGACCGCAGACGCCCGTGGGTCGTGCACCTCGTTCTCATGCTCAGCTACGTCACGATGCTCGTGCTGATCATGTTCTTCCTGCGAGCAATGTGGTCGGGTCCCGGCATCGACTGGCGTGTGCACGCGTTCGGCTACCTGGCGAGCGCCGGGCTGGTGGGCACGACCATCTGGGCGCTGCGCGGGAGGCTCAAGAAGAGGGAGGTCCACTACCAGCACTCCCACGAGACCGACTGGATGTTCCTCGTGCTGTTGCTGGTCGTCGCGGTCACGGGTGTACTGTAGCACGTCCTGCACCGAAGCGGCGCAGATGCCGCGGCAAACGTGTCGTACGTGGTGCATCTCATGGCAGTGGTCCCCATGCTGGCGCTTGAAGTCCCATTCAGCAAGTGGTCGCACATGGCGTATCGTCCGCTCGCCATGTACTTCGCCGCGCTGCGTGGGCAGGCAGTGCCGGTGACCGCGGTCGAGCCGGCTCCGGGCGACGTCCAGACTGAGCCTGCTATCTAGTCTCACGGGATCGCATCGACGAATCGAGAAACGGAGGAACAGTCAGTGGACACCACCAAGAAGACGATCATCGTATTCAGCGGCGATCTCGACAAGGCTTTGGCGGCCTTTATCATCGCAACAGGCGCTGCGGCCGGGGGCGATGAGGTGACTATGTTCTTCACCTTCTGGGGGCTCAACATCCTGCGTAGACCGGAGAAGATCAAGGCGGGCAAGAAAAGCATGCTCCAGGGGATGTTCGGTCGCATGATGCCCCGCGGGCCTCAGAAGCTGGGCCTCTCGAAGATGAATTTCGCCGGCATGGGCGCTCCCCTGATGAAGATAGTCATGAAGCAGCAGAACATCATGCCGCTGGACGAGTTGGTCGCGAGCGCCAAGGAGCAAGGTGTGAGGTTTGTGGCTTGCACGCAAACGATGGACATGATGGGGTTCAAGAAGGAAGAGTTGATGGACGGTCTGGAATACGAGGGGGTCAGCAGCTACCTCGCCACAGCCGAAGAGGCGAGTATAAACCTGTTCATCTAGCGACCGGACTCAGTTCATGTCGGCCACGAGCCTCGGAAGGGGTATGACATGGACGCGACGCAACGCTGGCGCCTTCGCAGATCGTTCCTGGCAGCGCTGCTGGTGATCGCCCTGGCGCTGGCCGGCGCGGTCGTTTATGGCTGCCGCGAGCGTGTCGTGGAAAGAGCCATAGGAAAGGCTGCTCAGTCCTGGCAGGCGGGGAGGGAGTCGGCCTCCCGGATGACTTCCCCACCGTGCTGATACCCGGGGGCGCGAAGGTCGTGTCAGCCGTCACCTCCAGCGAGAGCGGGTCACCGGCACAGATGGCCGTCTTCGAGACCTCAACCAACGACCAGGACACGTACGACTATTGCCTTGCGGCCCTGCCCGAAGCGGGGTACGAGATCACCAACAAGGTGCGGATTCGTGTCGCGCCCTGCCTGCCTGCCCCTACTTCATCCTGGCTATGAGCACCGCGGCCTGGGCCCGCGTCAGGTTGGACAAGGGCGTGAGATAGCTGTTGCCCCCTGAGGAGCTTCCCCAGACCACCCCGTGATAGACCAGATAAGCGGTGGAAGGCGCGTGTACGGTGTATAGCTGCGATGCGTCTGCGAACGCCGCGAGCACGGCTGTTCCCTCCGCTGCATACCAGGCTTCAACCGAGGCGTAGCTGCCGAGCTCGCCCTCTATCGACCCCTTGCTGGCCAACTCTTTCTGCGAGAGGTACCGGCCAAGGATGGTGTTGGCGTGCTGCCTGCTGATATTCAGAGATGGTCTGAAAGCACCGTCCTCGAAGCCGATCACGATGTTGGCTTTCGTCCCACCCTCTATCCATTGATGGTAGAAGTGAGTGATCGGGACGTCCTCGTAGCTGGGGGCGGTCGGAGAGAGCTTCGGCAACCCGAAACCATCCACGACCATCTTGGTGAATTGAGCCCGACTGATCAACAGCGACGGTCGAAACGTACCGTCGTTGTATCCGTCGGCCACGACATCCACTTCCCTGGCCGTCACCCCGTAGATATCCACCCACTGCTGATCGCTGATGTCAGTCCAACGGTTGGTGGTGACATCGGGCACATGACCGAACTCGGCCACTATGGAGTGATCGGCAGTCACGTTGGTGAAGGTGTAACTGGTCACGGCCCCCACCGAAGCGCCGTCCACCAGAACGTCAGCCACCTGGTAGCCGGCCGCGGGGGTGATGATGAAGGTCTGGTTGGCTCCGTGAGTGACGCGCACCGCGCCTGAGGGACTGATCCTACCGTTCGATTCGGCAGACGGGCTGATGCTGCCCTGGGCCCCGGCCGAGGCGCTGATGGTGTGCTGGGTGGGGGCGTTGGCGGCGAAGGTGGCGCTGATGGTGTGGTCGGCTATGACGCTGGTGAAGGTGTAGCTGGTCACGGCCCCCACCGAAGCGCCGTCCACCAGCACGTCCTCAACGTGGTAGCCGGGATCCGGGGTGATGGTGTAGGTCTGGTCGGCGCCATCGGCCACTGAGGTGTCACCGATGGGGCTGATGCTGCCCTGGGCCCCGGCCGAGGCGCTGATGGTGTGGGCAGGGGCGCCGAGATCGGTCCACTGGGCGGTCAGGGCCGCTCCCCCCAGGGGCATGGTGGCCGGCAGGGCCGGATTCCAGCCGGCGAAGCTGTAGCCGGCTTTGGTCGGATCGGCCGGAGCGCTCACCGCCGAGCCGAAGGCCTGGGTGATATCGGCCACCGGGCTGCCGCCGGCGCTGTTAAAGGTGATGGTGTAGTCGGTGGCGGTCCACTGGGCGGTCAGGGCCGCGCCCCCCAGGGGCATGGTGGCCGGCAGGGCCGGATTCCAGCCGGCGAAGCTGTAGCCGGCTCTGGTCGGATCGGCCGGAGCGCTCACCGCCGAGCCCAAGGCCTGGGTGATATCGGCCACCGGGCTGCCGCCGTCGCTGTGAAAGGTGATGGTGTAGTCGCTGGCGGTCCACTGGGCGGTCAGGGCCGCGCCCCCCAGGGGCATGGTGGCCGGTACGGCCGGACTCCAGCCGGCGAAGCTGTAGCCGGCTCTGGTCGGATCGGCCGGAGCGGTCACCACCGAGCCCAAGGCCTGGGTGATGTCGGCCACCAGGCTGCCGCCGGCGCTGTCAAAGGTGATGGTGTAGTCGTTGGCGGTCCACTGGGCGGTCAG
>JAZDLO010000104.1:0-2383 GCA_043801935.1 bacterium | reverse complement strand
TCGAGCCAGGTTCGCCAGGTGACGGGAGTGACGCGTCCACGAAGTGCCTGTCGGAACTGTTCCCAGTTCCCGGCCGCCGGATGGGCTTCCACGTCCTCCCTCGGATGCTTTTCGATGACCACTGGCTTCTCCACAGAGGTATCCACACCTGTGGAGAAGGGCAGTTTTCCCACTCTCGCCATTGCCACCACCCGGCGCGCCGCCCGGGTGTCACGTCAGGGAAGTAACCGCTGGCTCTCCGGTAGAGGGCGAGTATATGGACTCGGGCAGGTGCCTCACAAGAACGAGAAATCGCGCGTTGTCCACCGCGTCGGCACCTCACTCGCGAGCGGAAGCCCGTTGATTCGCAAGGGGTTGCAGAGGATCGTTTTCGCGTGTTCCACAGGCTCGTCCCCGGTGCACTGCGCGATCCGACCGTGCGCAATCTTTCGCGAGACAGCGCGTTTTCTCGCGAGCGTCCGCCGCGAGAAAGATTCCCAACTTTGACAAAGCCACCGGCTTGTTCGTAACCTGCTTCCCCGACGCACCTTCCTCTCGTTCGGGGCCGTCCTCCCATGAAGCGCACCTTTCAGCCAAATGTTCGTCGGCGCAAGAAGCGCCACGGCTTCCGGCTCCGCATGCGGACCAGGGCCGGACGCGCCGTGCTCAAGCGGCGGCGCCTCAAGGGTCGGCGCCGGCTCTCTGCTTAGGGCCATCGCGTACGTTTCGCTGCGGAGCGGTTCCGATGTCAGGAGGGTGCGGAGGATCGGGACCCGGCACCGGTCGGGTGGCATCGTCGTCTTCGCCACCACCGGGGAATCCGGGGCTCCGCGGGTAGCGTTCGTCGCGGGTCGCTCGGTGGGCAATGCCGTCCGACGCAACCGCGCCAAGCGCCGGATGCGTGAGGCCGTTCGCCAGGTCTCGGTGCCGGCGGGACGGGATTACGTCGTGGTCGCCACGGCGGTGGTGGTGGACGCCCCATTCGAGGTGTTGGTGGATTGGGCGAGACGAGCCTTGAACGAAGGGGACTGACAGAAAGTGGACGAGCGAAGGCCGAGGTTGCGGCCGTATCAGCCTGGATGGTGGATCCAGCGTCTCATCCTGGGGTATCGGGCCGTGCTCTCCCCCGTGATCGGCGGGCGATGCCGATACCTCCCCACGTGCTCGGAGTACGCCTTCGACGCGGTGGGCGAATGGGGGGCATTGCGAGGGAGCTGGCTGGCCGCCAAGCGGATCGGGCGGTGTCACCCCTGGCATGACGGGGGCTTCGATCCGGTGTCGGCCCGGGGCCGGACGGCGGAAGCGGGGGCTCGCTGATGTCGGCGGTCTGGCAGGGCCTGCAGCGACTCCTCGGCGGGACGATGTCGTTCTTCTACGATCTCATTCCAAATTTTGGCATAGCGGTGATCCTTCTGACGATCATCATCGGGATCCTGTTGTTCCCGTTGACGCTGAAGCAGACCCGCTCGATGAAGTCGATGCAGGAGATCCAGCCGGAGATCAAGCGGCTGCAGAAGGAGCTCAAGCACGATCGCCAGGCCCAACAGGCGGCGATGATGGCGCTCTACAAGGAGCGCGGCGTCAACCCGGCCGCCGGTTGCCTCCCCCTCATCCTGCAGATGCCGGTGTGGTTCGCCCTCTTCAGCGTCCTGCGGTCGTTCGCCTCCAACGATCTCCCCACCGCCCTCAGATACGTGCCCTCGGGGAGTGCTCTCGAGGCCGCGGTGACCAGGGCGGTGAACGGCGCCGGCACCCTGGACTTCCTCTGGATGGACATGCGGATCTCCCCCAGCCACTCATTGAGCGCCGAAGGGTTCTTGCGGGCGGTCCCCTACCTGATCACGATCGTGCTGGTGATGGCCACCGCCTATTGGCAGCAGAAGCAGACGATGGCCAAGCAGCCCAAGGACGGCCAACCGCAACCCGGGCAGGCCGTCATGAAGATTTTTCCATTCTTCTTCGGGTTCATCTCGTACAGTCTTCCCGCCGGCCTGGTGGTGTACTTCGCCGCCAGTCAGCTGTTCCGGATCGGCCAGCAGAGCATGATCCTCGGCCTCGATGCCAGGCGGAAAGCGGGGGCGGCCTCCAAGGCGAAGGCGTCCCCCGTCAAGCAGCAACCACCGACGCCGCCACCCAGCGGGGGCTCCCCCGGGCCGTCGACGCCCTCATCGAGCGCCGCGGCCCGCAGACCCCAGGGATCGAAGAAGAAGCGCGGCAAGAAGCGAAGGAGAAACTAGATGAACGAGTGGGTGGACGTACGGGGTCCATCCGTCGAGGTGGCGATCGCCGCCGCCTTGCAGGAGCTGGGCCTCGCTTCACCCGAGGCGGCCGAGGTGGAGGTGCTCCAGGAACCCACCCGGGGTTTCCTCGGAATGGGCGGTCAGGATGCCATCGTGCGGGTGCG
>JAZDLO010000078.1:0-28885 GCA_043801935.1 bacterium | reverse complement strand
CCCGCGCGCAGGAGCTCCGGCGTTTCCACAGTCTCGCCCGTGACCGCCGAGAGCAGGCGGGCGAAGTGGTCCTCCTTCAGGACATAGGCGGCGAACTTGCACTCCAACAGCGAGTCGAGCACGGCATTGAGGTTCTGCAGGTGTATGAGAATACCGGCCTTACCGTGGACGGCGAAGCGGTCGACCAGTTCAGGCACACCGAAGATCTCCGGGCCCAACATGTTGGCGCGCCCGTGACACGCGCCTCGGTTGGAGGTGGCGAAAGCAAGACCTTGGCCGGTCATGCCGCGCGGGTCGAAAGCCGGCAGTTCGAGGCCTTTGACCTGCATGGCCAGGTCCGGTCGACCGTGCCGGGCGGCGAAACGGCGACTGCCCTCAGCCAACTCGTCGCCCAGGCCGCGCCGGTAGGCGGTGGCAGAGACGAGCTCGAGCAGCGCGGCGGGATCGCCAAAGCGCGGCCCGCCCTTCAGGACCCCCTCTTCGGTGAGTTCCATCGCGCAAGCGATGGTGGCCCCCATCGTGATGGTGTCGAGACCGAGGCGGTTGCACGCATGGTTGGCCTCCACGACGGCCCCAAGATCGCCGATGCCGCAGTCGGCCCCCAGCGCCCACAGGCCTTCGTACTCGGGGCCCTGAGAGGCGCCACCTGCTGAACGCATACGGCGGGAGCAGCCGATGAAGCAACCCCTGCAGGGGGCGCCCTTCTGTGCGAAGTCGGCGCGTAACGCCTCACCGCTGATGAGTTCGGCGAGCTCAAAGCGCGAGGCGCGGAAATTGCGCGTGGGCAAGGCCCCCACCTGATCGAGCACATTCATGAGCACCGCTGTGCCGAACTCGGGGAGAGCTTGGCTCGTGATGGGGTTGGCGCTGAGCAATGTGCGCGCCTCCGACACGACGAGGTCGAAGCCCCGTTTGTCGGCCACCAGAGGGGGTGAACCACCGCGCGCCCCGACTACCACCGCCTTCAAGAGCTTGGCGCCCATCACGGCGCCCAGACCACCGCGGCCGATCTGCCGGCCCCGGTTGTTGGCGACCGAGGCGAAAAGGACCGCTCGCTCTCCGGCTGGGCCGATCACGGCCGCCTCGCAGCGGCCGTGAAGCTTGCGCAGGCGGGCAAGGGTGGCCGGTACGTCGAGACCCCACAGCTCATCGGCGGGGAGCAGGCTTGTCCCCTGGTCGCCGACGAAGACGTAGGAGGGCTCACGGCAGGCGCCCGTGACGGCCAGGTAGTCGAGGCCGAGGCGACGCAAGGCCACGCCGAAGCCGCCCCCTGAGTTCCCGTCGAAGATCGTGCCGGTCAGTGGTGAGCGGGAGCTGAGGCTGTAACGGGCGGCCGAGGGCGCCGCAGTGCCGGTCAGCGGTCCGGGGGCGAAAACGAGCGGATTGCGCGGCCCGAGCGGGTCCACCTGGTACGCACGCTCGCTCAACAGGAGATATGCGCCCAAGCCTCGGCCGCCGAGCACGGCGCCCCTGACCTCCGCGGGCAGCTCCTCGCGGGCTGCGCTGCCTCCCGACAAGTCCACGCGCAGGCCGCGAAGCGTACGGCGGTCCGTCCCCGTCTTGGCCATCATCTGGGGAGTATAGCCGATGGGCTTGGTTGCTTTCGCGAGCAGTTGACCTCACCTCTGCCCCCAAGCGAGGTACCGCTGGGGAAGGATTCTTGCCCGCCTCTTCCGCACCATGATAGGCTCTGGTCTACTCATACAGGCATAGCGGATCGATTGCTTGGCACCATATTCGATGGTGCTGGGACCCGATGAGAGAAAGGTGGCCGAAGGATGAGCGAGCAGCCTATGAACGTGCAAGAAGATGTGTGGATCCCCACATCTTGCGGAGGCTGCTACGCTCAGTGTGGGATCAAGGCTCATCGGGTCGATGGAGTGATCGTGGATCTAGAGGGGAATCCCGACACGCCCGCCGGCAGCGGCAGGATCTGTGCAAAAGGCACCGCTCAGCTGATGACGCTCTACGACCGGTATCGGGTCAACTATCCGGTCAAGAGGACCAACCCGGAAAAGGGGGTGGGGGTCGATCCCAAGTGGGAGCGCATCTCCTGGGACGAAGCCCTGGAAACGATCGTATCGAAGTTCAAGAACATGAAGGACCCGAGGGGGACCTATTTCCAGGCCACTACGGTCCAGACCAGCGAGATCCGTTTCGCCGTTCCCGCTTTCATGCGCGCCTGGGGTTTCAAGAACTACTGGGTGTCCGGGGGCGGTCTCTGGTGTGGTAACGGTGCTCACTTCATGAACGGGATCATGCACGCCGCCTGGTCGATCATCCCGGACTGGAACTACAACAACTACACCATCTACTTCGGGTGCTCCAAGGGGCACGGCGCGGGACATGCCGCCCTGCAGAGCGCCCAGTGGGTGGCGGACGCGCGGGCCAGAGGGATGAAGGCGGTGGTCTTCGACCCCTTCCTTTCCACCCAGGCGTCGAAGGCACACGAGTGGGTGCCCATCCGCGTCGGAACGGACGGAGCCGTCGCGCTCGGCATGATCAACGTCATCCTGAATGAGCTCGGCATCTGGGACGCGCGCTACCTCAAGCTGAAGACGAACGCCCCCTACTTGATCCAGCCCGACCAGCACTACAAGAGAGATTCCGAGACCAACAAGCCCCTCATCTGGGATCCCGCGGACGGCTGGGCGAAGCCCTTCGACGATCCGTCCATCAAGGATTACGCCCTCCAGGGGACCTACGAGGTCGATGGCACCCCCTGTACGCCTGCCTTCCAGCTCCTGAAAGAGCATGTGAGGGAGAACTACCCCCTGGAGAAAGTCGAGAAGATCAGCAGCGTACCGGTTTCTACCATCCGCCGGGTCGCCACCGAGTTCGCCCAAGCCGCCGAGATCGGCCGGACCATCACCATCGACGGCAAGGAGCTCCCGCTCAGGCCGGCGGCCGCCATCTTCTTCCGGGGAAGCCAAGGCCATGTGAACTCGGGCTGGAACTGCCTGGAGATCGACCTGCTGAACCAGATCGTCGGAGCCGCGGATGTGCCGGGGGGGTCGATGGGCCATGGGCCGCCTGTCTCCTACGGCCATCCCGATACCGGCAAGCCCGAGACGATACCGTACGCCTGCCCTGACGGCCTCATGGTCGTCAAGGGGTGGGTCTACGATCACAAGCCCTACCCGCTGAGGGACCCGGCGCCTCCGCAGCGGCTCGACCTGCAGGATATGTACCCCTGTTCGGTCTACAACGCCTTCACGATCTGTACACCGGAGTGGGAGAAATACCTCAAAGACTTCAACATCGACTACGAGCCGGAGATAATGATCAACTTCGGCTCCAACTCGGTCATGACCATGGCCAACGCGGAGGCCGTCACCGAGAACTTCCTCAAGAAGTTCGACTTTGTCTTATCTTTCAACATCTTCCAGAACGAGTTCACCGAGGCGGTGGCCGACATCGTCCTCCCCGATGCCAGCTTCTTCGAGCGGTACACCCCCTGTGTGACCTTCCCATCGACGTTTTGCCACCCCACCGGTATGGACCACTGGGTATGGCAGATTCGCCAGCCGGTCCTCGAGCCGCTCTTCGAGCGCCGCGACTTCAACGAGGTGATGCTGGAGATCGCCAACCGTCTCAACGTTCAGGAGAAGTACT
Source organism: bacterium (assembly GCA_043801935.1). Taxonomy (GTDB): domain Bacteria; phylum Actinomycetota; class Thermoleophilia; order RBG-16-64-13; family RBG-16-64-13; genus JAZDLO01. The sequence goes on along the minus strand of JAZDLO010000078.1, from coordinate 25,270 downwards.
ATCAGGCCATCAACGATCTCATACCAGTCCGCTACGGCGGGGACATGTCGCCCGAGTACAGACTCGATCCAACGGGTGACTACTCGTGGCAGGACATCGCCGATCGCGTTCTCAAGGACAGGCTGGGACCGGACAAGGGGCTCGAGACTTTGAAAAAGACCGGTCTCGAGAAATGGCCGACCAGGGTGGAGGAGATGTACTGGCGGTGGTTCACGCCCGTTCGGGTTCCCATCTACTTCGAGTTCTTCCTCGAGAGCGGAGAGAAGCTCAAGAAGCTTCTCGGATCGTTCGGCCGGGAGGACATGGCCGACTATCGGTTTTACACACCGCTGCCGGAATGGTTCCCCTGCCCTTCGCATGAGGAAGAGAACCCTGAGCTTGACCTGTGGGCCTTCAGCTGGCGGCCGTCCTTCCACACCCAATCCTCGACCCAGAACAACCCCTGGTTGGATGAGGTATCGGTGAACGACCCGTTCGTCTACCTGATACAGATCAACGCCACGACGGGCAGGAAGAAGGGACTGAAGGACCACGATGTCGTCTGGGTCGAGAACGCGGACGGAAAACGGATCAAGGGGCCGGTGAAGCTCGTCGAAGGGATACATCCCGAGCAACTGGGGATCGCCGGGTGCCACGGTCACTGGGCCAGAGGAACGCCCATCTCGAAGGGCAAAGGTCAGTTCTTCGACGACCTCATCAATGCCGACATCAGGCATACCGACTCGCTCACTCAGGGGACGGACGCGTGCGTGAAAGTCAAGATCTACAAGGCCGCGGGGAGGTGACCTGGATGCCACGCTACGGCTTTGTCATCGATATGAAGCGATGCTACGGGTGCTACTCCTGCCAGGTGGCGTGCAAAGCCGCGAACCACACACCAAGAGGCATCGATTGGGCCCGGTGCGTCCCGGCCGAGACGGGCACGTTCCCGACCGCCCTGCGACAGATGCTGCCGCTCGTCTGCCAACAATGCAGGGAGCCGGCCTGCAAAGAGGTGTGTCCGACGGGAGCGACGACGCAGGATGAGAACGGGATCGTCCTCGTGGACCCCAAGCTCTGCATGGGGTGCAAGGCCTGCATCATGGCCTGCCCCTACGGCGCCCGGCAGACGGTGGGGGGTTGGCAAACTTACTTCCCCGATGCCGAGGGAGAGCTCGACCCGTACGAAGCCCATGCGAAGAAGGAATGGGAGAAGAAGTACGGCTACGGCATGGCCACCAAGTGCGACTACTGCATGGATCGTGTAAGAGTGGGGCGTCAGCCTGCCTGTGTGGAAGCGTGCCCAGCCAAGGCTCGTTACTTCGGTGATCTCGAAGACCCCGAAAGCGAGGTCTCCATCCTGATCAGACGCGAGTATGGTTTCCAGCTCAACCCCGAGTTCGGAACCGATCCGGCTTGTTACTACCTGCCACCGAGGTGATGAGATGCAGTTGAAACCTCAAACCAAGTGGGGCTGGATGATCGCCGCGTATCTCTTTCTCGCCGGACTCGGTGGTGGCGCCTACGTGACGGGTGTCATTGCTGATTTCCTCGGTGGGGATTGGATCTCTCTCTCCAAGATCGGTGTGGCTCTCGGATTCCCCTGTGTTCTCGTGGGGACCATGTTCCTCATCACCGATCTGGGGACACCGGCCAACTTCTGGCGGGCCTTCATGCGACCCCGTACGTCATGGGTGGCCCGAGGGACGATCATCATCTCCACCTTCATGGTCATCGGCGTCGTTCACCTTGGCCTCTGGGTCTGGCCGTTCCATGTGTTGCAGGATGCGGAGACTGCGCGCCATGTCCTCGGTGTCGTGGGCGCGCTCTTCGCCTTCGGGACCATGATCTACACCGGGCTCCTCCTGGGAGCCAACCGGCCCATCGCCTTCTGGAGCACCGCGCTGGTGCCAGTCATGTTCCTCGTATCCGCGTTGTCGACGGGAGCGATGGCCGTCATCCTGGCTGCGACCATCGGGGGACTGGACCACTCGGGGCCGATCTCGAGGCTGGCCCGGTTCGACATCATCTTGCTGGTTTTCGAGGCAGTCGTCGTCATGATGTACCTGCAGGCGACCCATCGTGTACCCGAGTCGCGGGAATCGGCCAAACTGGTGCTGACCGGCAGAATCGCCCCGCTCTTCTGGCTTGGGGTGGCTGGGTGTGGGCTGATCGTCCCGCTCGTCCTCGAGCTCTTGGGCGTCTATGCCCTGAACGGATCCGGCGGGGAGGTTGTCACTATCATCGCGACGTTCAGCGGATTGTTCGGCGGTTTGTGCTTACGCCAGGTCGTGCTCTCCGGCGGCGTCCAGGCACCGCTCCGAGCGAGCCGGTTCGAGTTCGGGTTACCGAACGTCTGATTTTCGCCTGGCGGATCGAAACAAGAGTTTGTAGGGGGCCCTTCAGCGCAGGGGCCCTCCGCAGCCTCGCGTATGCTCCTACCCCAACAATCCTCGGGCGCGGCCTCATCCCGGAAAAGGACATCGGCTTTCCCCTGTTCTTCGGGGATGCCCACGCCGAAGGGGGAGATCCTAGGTACGAACGCACCAGCAGTTTCGCTGGAGGAAAGTTCCCGTCTGGCGGTGAGATTCTGTTCGGGGATTGAGGCAGCAACCTACATGGCGATGCTGCGAAAGGCTGGTCCCGACGCCTTAGATGACCTCATTCTCGGGGGCGGGGGGCGGGGCACCTAGGGTTAAGGGAAGACATCGTCGCCTATTTCGAGTCTGCGGTGGCGGAAGGCCATGGCGCCCGGTTCGCGGGCGCCCAGACAACATGACCTGTACCAGGTTGTGCCGGCGCTGGTGGAGCGGCTGGGCAAGGCTAAAGGTGAAGGACTTAGTCGACAGGTAAGCGGTCAATGCATAGACTGAGGATGTGTTCAATTATCCGTGCAGAGGTTTTTGGGGGGACTCCTGATGTTGAACGAGATGACGCACGAGAGTGAGCAAAGGAAGACTGGCATGAAAAGCGCTGAGTTGCTGGGCTTGAGGCTGGAGCACGTTCCCCGTGGCCCTGCCAACTATTTCCCGGTCTGGGCGGACCATGCCAAGAACGCCATCATCGTGGACGTCGATGGCAACCGGTACATTGACTTCGCCGGTGGGATCGGCGTGATGAATGTAGGCCATTGTCACCCCAAGGTGGTCGCGGCGGTTAGAGCTCAGAGCGAACGTTTCTCCCATACCTGCTTTCACGTGGCCATGTACGAGCCCTACGTGCGTTTGGCCCAGAAGCTGAACGAGGTGGTCCCCGGCGATTGTCCCAAGAAGACCATGTTCGTCAACTCGGGAGCCGAGGCGGTGGAGAACGCGGTGAAGATCGCGCGCTATTTCACCCAGCGAAATGCCATAGTTGTATTCGAAGGTGCATTTCACGGCCGGACCCTTCTGGCCATGAGTCTCACTTCTAGGGTGCGTCCCTTCAAGAAGGGTTTTGGTCCCTTTGCCCCTGAGATCTACCGTATCCCCTATGCTTACTGCTACCGCTGTCCCATTTCACTGAGCTACCCCGCGTGCAGGGTGGAGTGCTCTGACCTGCTATCCCAAGCCTTCGAGAACCACGTCGATGCGGAAACGGTGGCGGCCGTTCTGGTTGAGCCCATCCAAGGCGAGGGAGGGTTCATAGTGCCTCCCCCCGAGTACCTGCAGAAGCTCAAGGCGATTTGCGAGAGTCACAACATTCTCTTGATCTGCGATGAGATACAGACCGGCTTCGGGCGTACCGGGAGCTGGTTCGCGTGCGAGCACTCGCAGGTAGCTCCCGACTTGGTGCTCACAGCGAAATCACTTGGCTCGGGTTATCCAATTGCAGGCATCACGGGGCGGGCCGAGGTAATTGACGCTCCTCCCCCTGGGGGATTGGGCGGCACCTACGGCGGCAACCCGGTTGCCTGCGCGGCTGGCCTCGCAGTGTTCGAAATCATCGAAGAGGAAGGTCTGCTCAAGCGGGCTGAATCCATCGGGCAGCGCGCCTTCAAGCGCCTCGCTGCGATGCAAAGCGAGTTCCAAGTTGTCGGTGACGTACGAGGCAAAGGAGCCATGGTTGCCATGGAATTGGTCGAAGATCGAGGGACGAAAGAACCGGCATCGGCTCTCGCCAAAGAGCTTCGCACCAAGCTTTACGAGAACGGGATGCTGTGCCTCCTCGCCGGCATGCACGACAACGTTGTCAGGCTGCTGGCGCCCCTGACCATAGAGGATGAAGTGCTGGAGGAGGGTCTCAACATCATGCGGCAGAGTCTGGAAACGGTTGTCGCTGGGACCGAGGCGACGCCAGGGAGGCGGTCTTGAGCGGCTGGGGCCTAGGCCGGAGGTCGGTCATAGGCCATGTGGGTCACGTCGCTGTTCGTGCTGTCGCTCGATGCCGCAACTCCTGGTTCTTCGCAGTCTCCCACATCCCTCGAGCATCTCTTGAGCCTGTGAAGGAGTGAGCCCGGCTGCGTGCCTCGTTCGCCCGTATGCAACTGCGAGGGCAACATTATCCTGGCCGAGCTGCGGCGGCGTGAGCACAACCATCTGCGACCACACAGCTCACTCGGTGGACGTCCACCGGCACCAGAGATGATCGTCTGGCCGGGTTTCTCGCTCAAAGACCTCGCACCCCCGACGCTCACGCGAGAACCGGCTCTCGTACGATCATAGGAAGTGGACCACCGAATGGGATCAGGTCAGTCTGGGGCTCCGGGGCAACGCTCCTCAGCCGCTCTGCGCGGCAGGCGACGGACTCAATGTGAACCGCTCGAGGGAGATCCATCGCGTGAGTATGATAGTCTCGGTCGACTCAGACAAATGCACGGGCTAATAAGTGACGATGAGCGGATTGATGGAAACGGCAGGCGGCGAAATAACCGTGCGTTTCCTCGCCAACCTGAAGGAGGTCTTTCGGGAGAGAGAAGCACGCGTTGAGCTTGGCCGTGCGGCCACTATCGGCGAGCTGTTGCCCGTCTTGTGCACTACGCCTGCGCGAACGCAGAGCATCTTTGCAGAACCGGGTTCGGTCAGGGCCGAGATCACAGTATTGCTAAATGGCAGAAACATTGCTTTCTTGGATAGTCTTGATACCTCTCTACGCGACGGTGATTTGGTCACCATATTCACTCCCACGGCCGGTGGGTAACGATCGAGCCGGCCCTGTCGTCTAAATCGCTGCAGGAGGAAGAAGAATGACCAAGATAATCAACGTCAACATCGAGAAGTGTACCGGGTGCGGCACCTGCGAGCTGTGGTGCTCCTTCAAGCACCACGCGGAGTTCAACCCCTTAAAATCGCGCATTCACAAGACTGTGTTCATGGAGGAGGAGATCGCCATACCGGTGCTCTGCCGGCAGTGTGAGGATGCCTGGTGCGCCCGCATCTGTCCGTCAGGGGCCATCAGCAAGCACGCGAACTCCCTCACCGGAGCCACGGTGGTCCTCGTGGACAAGAACCGCTGTGTGGGCTGCAGGATGTGCATGCTCGCCTGCCCCTACGGTTGCATCCTTGTGTCCGACGAGGGGTACGCCGAGAAGTGTGACCTCTGTGACGGCGTGCCCCAGTGCGTGAAGTTCTGCCCCCGGGGAGCTCTGGAGTTCGACGACGGCGAGCAGGGCATCCTTGATAGAAAGCAGAAGGTCGCAGCCACGCTGCTCACCGCCTACCAGGAGGCTGAATGACCATGTATGGCTGGCAAGGGAAGATTCTCCGCGTCAATCTGACCAAATCCGATATCTCGGTCGAGAACCTAGACGCTAAGATCGCCCAGGACTACGTCGGTGGTCTGGGTCTAGGTGTGAAGTACCTATACGACGAGATCGACCCCGCTGTCGATGCGCTCAGTCCCGCCAACAAGCTTCTGTTCGTCACCGGACCGCTCACCGGCACGGGTGCGCCTTCGGCAAATCGCTACGTGGTGGTGAGCAAGTCGCCGCTGACGGGATGCATCGCCAACGCGAGTGCCGCAGGCGCTTTTGCTATGAACCTCAAGTACGCGGGCTACGACATGATCATCCTGGAAGGGAAGGCTAAGAAGGCCACCTACCTATGGATCGAGGACGATAAGGTGGAGCTCCGCGACGCCCAGTCGCTCTGGGGATTGGACACCCAGCAGACCCAGAAGGCGATCGTCGCCGCCACCTCGCCGCGGGCCAAAGTGGCCTGCATCGGCCCGGCAGGGGAGAAGCTGGTGCGTTTTGCCTGCGTCATGAACGATGAGGACCGGGCCGCAGGCCGGTCCGGGGTCGGCGCGGTCATGGGCTCCAAGAACTTGAAGGCCATTGCCGTCAAGGGCAGCAAGGGTGTCAAGGTCGCCGATCGCCCGGCCTTCTACCAGGCGGTGGAGAGCGCCTACGAGACCCTGAACAGCGATACGGTCCGGTGGTTCCACCAGGTGGGTACGCCTGGTGTGCTTGGTCTGGTTCAGTCTTTTGGCGCTCTTCCCACGCGGAACTTCCAGAGCGGCGTCTTCGAGGATTGGGAGAAGATAGACGGTGACACTCTAGCCGACACTATCTCGGTCAAGAAGCGCATGGGCATGGGCTGCCCTGCATGCCCCATCGCGTGCGGCCGTGTCACCAAGGTGACCGATCCCGATTTCGCCGGCGAGGGGGGAGGGCCGGAATACGAAACCATCGGTATGTTCGGCGCCAACTGCGGGGTCAACAACTTCAACGCTATTTCCAAAGCAAACTTCATCTGCAACCAGATGGGCATGGACACCATCTCCACCGGCAACTCCATCGCCTGCGCCATGGAGATGTATGAACGAGGCATTATCCCGAAAGAAGATATCGGCTTCTCGCTCGAGTTCGGCGATGCCAAGGCCATGGTCAAGCTGGTCGAGATGATCGCCAAACGCGAAGGCTTTGGCGACGTGCTGGCCGAAGGCTCCTACCGTATGGCGGATAAGTACGGCCACACCGAGTATTTCATGGGTGTGAAGAAGCAGGAGTTCCCCAGCTACGACGGCCGGGCCCTGCAAGGCATGGGCCTAGGCTACGCTACCCAGCCGCGCGGCGCCTGCCACATCCGCGGCGAGGTGCAGGACCTTGACCTGTATGGCGTGGTGCAGTGGAGGGTGACCAAAGATCGGGGCATTACCGAAGTGGACCCGCTCCGCTGGGATGACAAACCCATGCTGGCCAAGGACGTGCAGGACTTCTTCTGCATGATCGACTCGTGCGGCATGTGTAACTTCGTCTTCTTCCTCACGGTCGACGAAGACCAGATGCGGGCCCTCATCGAATCGGCCACCGGCATTGACATGGGCGGGTATGAAGGCTTCAAGCGCACCGGCGAGCGTATCTTCAATCTGGAAACGCTCTTCAACCGCCGGGCCGGCCTTACCGGCGCCGACGACATTCTGCCCAAACGCATGTTGGAGGACCCCATGCCGGAGGGACCGGCCAAGGGCATGGTCGTCCACCTGGCTGAGATGCTGCCCGAGTACTACAAACGGCGGGGTTGGGACAAGAGCGGCAACGCCACCCCGGAGAAACTGAAAGAGCTCGGTCTTGCCTAGCGGGGGAGTGCGCCACCGGTGACTCCCCGTAAGCTGCTAATACTGGGCAACAGCGCCGCTGCCATCAGCGCGGTGAACGCCATCCGCGGCCAAGGCTGCGACTGGCCCATCACGCTTGTGAGCCGTGAGGCCTGCGAGGCCTACTCGCCGGTCTTGACCACCCACTACCTGCGCGGCGCCATAGAGGAGGAGGGGCTGTTTGTCTGTGACGCCTCCTTCTACCTACAGGGCTACGTGCAGCGCCGCTTCGGGCACTCGGTGGTGGAGTTGGACTCCAAGGGGCAGACCGTCGTCCTTGACGACGGCGAGCGCATCGGCTACGACGTCTTGCTGATCGCCACCGGGGCCTCGCCCAAGCGCGTCGAGCAGGTCGACGCCGACATCGCTTCCGAGATCTGTTACCTACGCACCATCGAGGACGCCCGGCGCATCCGGGAGCTGGCGCGCCGGGCCCGACACATCGTGGTTGTCGGCGGCGGTCTGGTGAGCCTGCAGGTGGCAACCGCCATTGCTCGGCTGGACCTGAGCGTGACCTGTGTGGTCACCTCACAGCAGGTGCTGTCGCAGAACGTCGATCAACGGTGTGCCTCCCTTATCCGGCGGCATGCGGAACGCTCTGCCAACATCTCTTTCCTCTTGGGTACGAGCGCGCAAAGGATCAGCCGCGAGGGCACTGGCTATCGTGTCGCGCTCGATACCGGCGAGGTGCTGCGCGCCGACATGGTGGTCGCCGGCAAAGGCATCTCTCCCAACGTCGACTTCCTCGACCGCCGCGAGATCGACGTACGGACAGGCATCCTCGTCGACGACCACCTGCGGACGAGTGTGAAGAACGTCTTTGCCGCGGGTGATTTAGCCGAGGGCCGCAACCGGATCACCGGCGAAATCGAGTTGGTGCCCAACTGGATCAACGCCTGCGAACAGGGGCGGATCGCTGGGCGGAACATGGTGGGCGGTGAGGAGAGTTTCGAAGGCTCCGTCACCGAGAACATGACCACGGTGTTCGGCCTCCCCGTCGCCTCCATCGGCGTGACACGGGTGGGGGCGGACGACCCCGAATTGCGCGAGGTCACCTATTCGGACGAGGAGAGGAACCTGTATCGCAAGCTTGTGCTCAAGGGTGACCGGCCCATCGGTGCGCTCCTGTTGCGCGACATTGAGGATGCCGGTGTGCTTCGCGACTCCATCGTCCGGGGGAGCGATCTCCCGCTTCGCGAGGAGGACGCCGCCAGGAGTTTTGTCACTCATGCAGACGTCCTGCGGCGATGTCTCTACGGCAAGAGTGGCACAGAAGAGCTCGACAGTAGGACAGCAGGTTGGTAAAGGCACTCATGCTGTAGCCATGACAGAGCACACGGGTCGGAGGCGCGCGGATCTCGTCTTGTTGGCGCCGCGGCCGCTCGCCTCGTGCGCTAAGCTGAAAAGCGACGACTTGCGTTGCCGTGACCCGCGTGACCGAGCGCAAGCCGACCCGCTGGGAGGGGCGATGCCCGAGTTCCCCGCCGATAGCCAAGCGCGGCATGCAGCCGGCGACGCGCCGCTCACTGAGGGTGAGGCCCGCCTGCTCGAGCGGCAGATGCGCGATCACCTCTGGTTGCCGTTCGCGCAGGCGCAAGGCCTCAAGCCCATCATCATGCAACGGGCGGAAGGGGCGCTGGTGTACGACGTCCGCGGGCGCGAGTACATCGATGCCTTCGCCAGCCTGTGGACGGTGAACGTCGGTCACGGGCGGCAGGAGATCCTCGACGCCATCGCGGCGCAGGCGCAGGAGATGGCTTGCTACCACATCTTCGGCATCGCCAACGCACCCAGCATCAGGCTGGCGGCCAAGATCGCGGAACATCTGCCCGGTGACCTGAACCACGTCTACCTCACACTGGGCGGGGGAGATTCGGTCGATACCGCGCTCAAGATCGCCCGCCAGTACTGGCGGAACCTGGGCAAAGGCAGCAAGTACATGGTTTTGTTCCGCGACCGCTCCTACCACGGGACGACTTTCGGGGCCACGAGCGCCCAGGGGCTGTCGGGTAACCGCACGGCCTTCGAGCCCTTGCTTCCTGGATTCATCCGCCTCGGTGCCCCCTACTGCTACCGCTGCAGCTGGGGCAAGGAGTACGGCGCCTGCAGCCTCGAGTGCGCCCGGCAGGTGGAGAAGGAGATCGCTTTCTACGGGGCCCAGAACGTCGGCACCATGCTCGGCGAGACCGTGATCGGCACGGGAGGCGTGATCCCGCCGCCGCCGGAGTACTGGCCGCTCGTGTGCGAGATCTGCAAGGCCAACGACGTGCTGGTCATCAACGACGAGGTCATCACCGGTTTCGGCCGCACCGGCGCCTGGTTGGCGTGCGAACTGTTCGGCGCCGACCCCGACCTCGTGACGATGGCCAAGGGCTTGTCATCAGGGTACCTACCGCTGGGGGCGGTGGGGGCGAGCGAGAAGGTGTACGCGGCCTTCCTAGGCGAAACATCCGAAGGCAAGCAGTTCATGAGCGGCGCAACCTACCACGGCCACCCGCTGTGCTGCGCCGCCGGGCTGGCGAATCTAGAGATCATCGAACGGGAAGATCTGGTCGGCCGCTGCCGCGACCTGGGCCCGTATCTGCAGGAGGGCTTGCGGAGTCTCCTCGAGCACCCGATCGTGGGGGACGTGCGTGGTCTGGGCTTGGTCGCCGGCATCGAGTACGTTCAGAGCAAGGAGAGCAAAGAGTGGTTCCCCGCGCATGTGGGCGCCGCCGCTCGCGTCCGTGACGCGGCCTTCGAACGAGGCGTGTTCGTCCGACTGCTGGGCGGCGGTAGCTGTCACGCGATAGCACCACCCTTCGTGATCTCGAAAGAGCAGATCGATACGATCGTCAGAGCGCTCGACGAATCAATCGCGGCGGTGGAGAGAGAACTCGGCTATTGAGGAGGTTCGTGTGGAGATACTGGCGATCGGGAGTAGCCCCCGTTTGCACGGTAACAGCAATAGCCTGCTCCGGATCGCGCTGGAGGCAGCCGAGGCGAACGGGCACCACGCCGAGTTGCTCTACGCGAGCAAGCTGAAGGTCCGGCCGTGCCGGGCGTGCGGGAAATGCAAGACCGGCAATCTTTGCGCAGTGCGCGACGATATGGACTTGATCTACGACAAGTTGCCTGGAGCGGACGCCCTGGTTCTGGCCACTCCCGTCTATTACTATGCGGCGTCTGCCTGGCTCAAGGCAATCGTCGACAGGACATACGCTGTTCTGGACGGAGACTACTTACCGCGGATATCATCGGGCAAGAGGCTCTTCGTTATCACCACCCAAGAAGAACCCGACCGCGCGGATGGTGAGGCGATCGCCAAGACTCTGGCCCGGTCGTTCAAATGGGTGGGAATGGAGCTCGCGGGCTCCCTGGTGGCCACCGAGGTCTCCGGGCCGACGGACCACCTTGAGCGTCCGGACCTGCGTGAACAGGCGAGGCGCTTGTTGGTGGAAGGGCTTTCACGCTCCTGAACCAGGGTCAGACGCGAGAGACCGTTTCTGGTCAGGGCACCGGCCGCCACAGCGGTTCGGCGCCTGCCAGATGGTGAGGAGGTTCGTCTGAGGGAGCAATGCGGATGTGGCAGGCCTGGTTCCGACTGGAGCGCCTTCGGAATGGCGTTTACGGCAGCTGCAGCCGTCCCCGGCCGCCGCGCTGGGCGATCTCCTTCTTGATCCGCACGTCAACGGATGGGTCCCGTTGATGCGCGTGTGGTCGCCTAACTGCGCCCGCTCATCGGCGTCGGGTCCGACGAAGGCCGTCATCTCAAAGTGGAGGGGCCTTCGGGTCCCGTCAAAGCCGACCACCTGCTGCCTGAAACCATAGACCTGACTGCAAGCTACTCCTGCGAACTGGGCGCCCCCGGCTCGCTCCGATACCAGTGCCCGTTTGGTCTGCCGAAGGTGTTCGAGCGGCAGCCCGAGGCAGTGGGCATAGCCCCAGTCTCCACGAGGCCTATGTGGCCGATGGTGCCGGCCTGGACGCCTCGACCGAGCTCAGAGGCGGTGCACTGTCCGTTCGCCCGCAACGCGGCCAGTGCTGGTGTCTTGGACGGGCTCTTGGGGATCTAACCTGACTACGGTTTCCTGTCGCCGGCGAGCAGGGCGAACCTGCGCCCTGCTCGATGAGCTCTTGCGGCAGGGGGATCAGCGCCATCGACAAGGGCACCGCCCGGAAACATCCCCAGGTGAAGACCAAGGGAACGACCGTGAGCATGTTCATCCTTAACGCCAACGTGTTTGAGCTAACGGGTGCCATGCTCACATCAGGGAGGATGCGCTTCATCGGAGGGACGACCGCCTCGGCTGGAGTGCAAGTGGGGTTCGTGACGACAAAATCTGGTCCGTTCACTAGCCCGTACTCCTTCAAAGATGTAGCCTTTCCTGACGAGCATTCTGTCGGCTTTTGCTACCATGATGCGGGCTGGTGGCACCGGCAAGAGCGGAGGATCACATGAAGAGCAGCCGGCTTCTGACGATTTGCGGCGTGGCGGTCGTGCTGGGACTCGGGCTGGCGGGTGCCATTGTTCCCGGTTGCGCATCGAGCAAGGGGGAGGGCGGACCGGTGGAAGGCGGATTCACTGGGAGCTCCTGGAGGCTGGCCTCCTACAACAACGGCACCGGCGGCGCGGTCCCGGTGCTGGCGGACACCGATATCAGCGTCACCTTCGGCGAGGACGGGAATCTCGCCGGATTGGCGGGCTGCAACTCGTACTGGGGCATCTACACCACCGACGGTGACCAGCTCTCGCTCGGCTCCGTGGGTTCCACCCAGCTATTCTGCGCACAGCCGCCGGGTATCTTGGAGCAGGAGGAGGCCTATCTGAAGGCGTTGCGAGATGCCGCCACGTTCAAGATCACGGGGGAGACGCTCGAGCTGAGATCGAACGACGGGAGCCTCCTGGCTTCGTTCGACGCCTGGAAGTTGCCGCCCGGTGGCTGATACCGCGCCAACTGCCAGTAGGTCCTACTGGCCTCTCATCTCTGGGGTCCTCCCACAGAAGCCGCTGAAAAGAATCTTCGCTCCAGGTATGGACAAAATGCCTGTCTAGTAGGACGATGAGAGAGCCGAAGGCTGAGGGCGGGCAATGTCAGGGGGGGCAAGTGGTCATTGTCGTTGGATTGCAGGCATCAGCAACATCGGTCGCGGCCTGGTTTCCGCTACGCTTCGGAAGAAGCCACTGTGGCGGCGTTGAACACCGACGCTCTACGCACCGCCCGGCCCCCGAGATTGCCGCAACCGGGGGCAGGGCGATCCCCATCAAGGTCAGCGCACTCCAGTTCGACACACACTGCTCCCTGAGGCGGCGATGCACGTCCGTGGGCTCTGTCGGGTCGCCCGGGTCGACCGGTCACGGAATACATGGGACTTCGAGTCCAAGAGAAGGGGGTGACCACCGGGACGCGCAGACTGGCAGGTAGGTGTTCAGTCGATACGGGAGTGGCTCACAAGGGAGGGAAGATGAACAGGATGAAAAGCTACAAAACTATCGCGTTAGCTTTTGGCCTGATACTACTGCTTGGTGTGTTGCTGGCCGCCTGTGGCACAGCAGAAGAGACCACGACTACCGCCCCTGCTGCGGCGACCGAGACGATCAAGATCGGCATGAACGCACCCCTGTCCGGAGGGGCCGCGGCGTGGGGGCTGCCCGGGATGGAGGGTCTGGAGATCTGGGTCGACTGGATCAACGAAGCAGGTGGGGCCAAGATCGGAGACAAGACGTACAAGTTCGAGATCGTCAAGTATGACAACGAAGGTATCGGGAGCAAGGCTCTGCTCGGCGCCAGGAAGCTGGTCCTGGAGGACAAGGTTTCGCTTATCCTGGACCTGGGGGGGGCCACCAGCGCCTCTATGGTGCCCTTCCTGACCGAGCAGAAGATGATCTCCTTCACGCTCATCGCCCAGGACCTCAAAGCGGACCGGCCGTACCTCTTTGACGTGACCGACAACTTCCCCACCTACCACATAACGAACGTTCAGTACATCCACAAGGCGCATCCCGACCTGAAGACGATGGCCATCCTCTCCCAGGATGACGAGATCGGTATTGCCGCTGCTTGTTGGTCCGAGGCTGCGACTGAAACGGAGGGATTCGAAGTCGTGTACGACAAGCCGTTCGGGCTGGAGACCACCGACTTCGCTCCCATCGTTACATCAGCGCTGGCCAATGACCCCGACATCATCAACCTGGGAGCCTGCTACCCGGAGTATCAAGCGCTCATCTGTGAGCAGGCATACCTGCAGGGGTGGGAAGGCATCATAACCTCGGCCTGCTGGGACTTCGGCGCCATCTTGGCCAAGGTGCCCAAGGAGTTCATGGAAGGCGCCGTGTCCAACTTCCCGTACTTCAACGATCCGGGACTTGAAGGAAAGGCGACTATCGCTCCTATCGTTGGCGGCCACACGCACCTCGAGTTCTGGAACGAGTGGAAGACACGGTGGCCCGACCATGGGTACTCGGAGATCGTCTGGGAGTACATGGCAGCCGTTGACGTCTGGTTGTGGGCCGCGCAGAAGGCGGGTACCATCGTCCCGGAGACGGTCGCTCAGACTTTGGAGTCCTCCACCGAGGTTCCTCACACCCTGGGTGGCATGGGCAAATGGCTAGGGAAAGACTTCTTCGGTATCGACCACCTCCTCGCGCCTACGTTGCCCATCACGGAGATCCAGAACGGGGAGCCGGTGATCGTGGACTGGATGAGCGTCCGCGATTGGCTCGCAACGGGCGACAACAAGGCGGTTCTCGACAAATACCTGGACAAGTGGAATCTGTCACTGTAGTAGCGACGGCATGACGTTCCCGAGAGCACGGTGCCTATTTGTGAGAGAAAGGTGAGCTGAAGCCTGATTCTTGCCAACACGTACGAAGACAGAGAAAGATCATGGAGTTCATAGGTCAGACGATACTCAATGCACTCATAACAAGCTCCTTCTATGCTCTCGTAGCCGTGGGACTGACTCTCGTGTTTGGGGTTATGAAGATTGTGAACTTCGCCCACGGCGAGTTCTACATGCTCGGAGCCTACGCAGTCTGGGTCCTTTTCGCCGTGAACAAGTGGCCGTATTTCGCGGCAGTCGTGGTGGGCATCGTCGTGGCCGGTCTCCTGGGCGCGGTCTCCGAGCGGGTCATCTTCAGACCGTTGCGCGGGAATCTGCTCAGCGGTTTCATCGCCTCGGTAGGGCTCGTTTTCATCCTACAGGTCGCCGTGGGGCGAATCTGGGGTGTCGGGAAGATGAAACCCGTGCCGGCTCCGTATCCTGGCGCGGTCGTCTCTGTCGGCGGTGTCAGTGTCGACGTTCAGAGGATCATAGCCTTCGGGGGAGCTCTCGTTCTTGTTGCCCTGCTTCTGCTGTTCCTGAGTCGCTCGAGAATGGGCCGGGCGCTCCGCGCGTCTTCGCAGGACAGCGAGGCAGCCGCGCTCCAGGGCATAAGCGTCGGCCGGACCTCCGCCATCGCTATGCTCATCGGATCTGCCATGGCAGGCGCGGCCGGCACCCTGATGGCGCCCATCATGTCGGTCTACCCTTACATGGGGGGGTTGGTCATCTGGATGGCCTTCGTGATCGTGATCGTAGGTGGACAAGGCAAGATCAAGGGGGCCATCTACGCCGCCGTCATGTTCGGCTTCCTTAATACCATCATCACCACGCTTCTTGATTCGACCATCGCCCAACTGGCCATCGCGGTGTTCATGCTCATATTCCTGGCAATCAGACCTCAAGGATTGTTGGGCCATGCGGAATAGCAGAACACTAGCGCCACTCATAGTATTGCCCGTCGTCGCGATCGCGGGCGTTGTGCTGCCGTTCTTGTTGAGGCACTACTACATCGATGTGCTGACGATGCTCTTGATCGACATCATCTTGGTGACGAGCTTTCGTCTTGTCACCACCACCGGCGGCTGGTCGCTGGCCCACGTGCCTCTGATGGGCGCGGGCGCCTATGCCAGCGCCCTGATAACGGGAACCCTGGGCTGGCCGTTCTGGCTTAGCCTGCCTTTGTCGGCCATAGCTGCTCTGGTCATCGGTCTGATCATGAGCTATCCCCTTGCTAGGACCAAAGGTTTTGCCTTCTTCATCGCCTCGTATGCCGCCGGGGAAGCCATGAGACTATGCTGGACGAGGTTCAGGGTCCCCTTCGGTGGCCACACGGGGTTGACGAATATCCCGCCTCCCGGGAACATCGGAGCGATCGATTTCAGCCGTCCCGTCCCGTACTACTTCCTGGCGCTGATCGTAACGGCGGTCTGCTTGTGGCTCATGTATCGCCTGGGCCGCTCCCGCATAGGCGCGACCTTCCATGCCGTCCATTCGCAGGAGAGCCTCGCCAAGAGCATCGGGATAAACATCACCCGCTACAAGATCCTGGTCTTCGTGGTGGCTGCCTTCTTCGCCGGGGTTGCGGGGGTTCTCCTGGTTCATCGTATGTGGGCCATCGAACCTAACCAGTTCGGTTTTGTGCCTACTCTCTACGTCCTTGTCTGGGTGGTGTTCGGAGGCACGCGCACCTTCGTCGGCCCCATCTTAGGGGTCTCCGTGCTCACACTGCTGAGCGAGCTCCTCCTCCCCTTGGCGGAGTGGGTACCGATGATATACGGCTGCATCCTGATACTGACCCTCCTGTTCTTCCCGGAGGGCCTCGAAGGTATACCCCAACGAGTACTATCCTTGCTGAGGAGAGCGCGGACTGGGAACGAGCTGCCTGAGGATCTGACGATAGAGGGGCACGACTGATGGCCATACTTGAGCTACAGGGTCTAAGGAAGCAGTTCGGGGAGCTGGTGGCCGTCGACGATGTCGACATGAGTGTCGAAGAAGGCGAGATACGGGGTTTGATCGGGCCCAACGGCTCGGGCAAGACCACCATCTTCAACTGCATCACCGGTTTTCTCCGCCCTACTGGGGGAAAGGTCATCTGGCAGGGGGAGGACATAACGGGCAAGCCGCCGCACGAAGTAGCCGGCAAAGGACTGGCCCACACCTTTCAGCTCACCAACCTCTTCAGGGACATGACGGCCCTGCAAAATGTGGTCATGGCCTGTCATCTCCACACGGGGGTAGGGCTATTCGGCCAGTTCCTTATGACCAAACGCACAAAGCAGAGGGACAGGGAGATCGAGAAGAAGAGTGCGGGCATACTGGAGACTATGGGCATAGTCGATGTGAAAGATGAGATCGCCGGCGATCTACCCCATGGGTACCAAGAGGCTCTGGGCGTGGCCATAGCGTTGGCCACCGTGCCGAAGATACTGCTGCTTGATGAACCGGTCACCGGTATGAACCCAACGGAAACAAAAGACATGATGGAGCGCATAAGGTCGCTTCGTGATCAGGGCATCACCATCTTGTTGGTAGAGCATGACATGAAGGCGGTCATGAGTACCTGTGAGAAGATCACGGTGGTGAACTTCGGCAAGAAGATCAGCGAGGGTGACCCTGAAGGTGTCTGCTCGCACGAAGAAGTAATAGAAGCTTACCTGGGTAGGAGCTAGGGTATGCTTAGTTTGAAGAACGTAGAGGTTTGCTACGGCGGGGTCAGGGCACTAAAGGGGATCTCCTTGGACGTTGAGGCCGGGAGTATCACCACCCTTATCGGAGCCAACGGGGCGGGGAAAAGCACCTGCCTGCGGGCGATTTCGGGCTTGGTGCCACTGACGTCGGGAGCGATCTGGTTCCAGGATAAGAGAATCGATGGGATGAAACCGGACAAAGTGGTGGGGCTGGGTGTCGGCCACGTTCCAGAGGGGAAGAGACTCTTCCTGGAAATGAGCGTCCGCGACAACCTCATCACCGGTGCGTTCTTGAGGAGGGACAAAGACGGCATAGCGAGGGATCTGGAAAGGATCTACGAGTATT
Source organism: bacterium (assembly GCA_043801935.1). GTDB lineage: Bacteria > Actinomycetota > Thermoleophilia > RBG-16-64-13 > RBG-16-64-13 > JAZDLO01. The sequence goes on along the minus strand of JAZDLO010000078.1, from coordinate 7,936 downwards.
TCCCGGTGCTCAATAAAGCAGGCGCCCGGTCAGCATCTTCCCTGAGCGGAGGGGAACAACAGATGCTGGCTATCGGCAGGGGATTGATGTCGAACCCGAAACTCCTCCTGCTTGACGAACCTTCTCTCGGGCTGTCCCCGATTGTCACCCAAGAAGTCGCCGAGATCATCGCGCGCATTGCTACCGAGGGCGTTTCCATGCTCCTCATAGAGCAGAATGCAAGCCTGGCTCTTAAGATCGCCAGTCAGGGGTATGTCATGGAGACCGGGACGATCGCTCTGCATGGTGACGCCAAGGGGTTACAGGACAACGAACACGTCAGGAGGGCGTATCTCGGGCTGGCTACGTCCGAAGTCAATACGGTCGGGCCGGCGATGCCTGGTATCCGGACTCGGGCAAAGGAAGGGATCGAGGCTGGGTGGCAGGACGCGGAGGAGACCGAGAAGGATGAGTTGGCCGACGATGAGTGGATCTGACTTGACCCCACACGTTGGTCCAGTTCCTATGATAGTGCGAGAACCGGTTCTCGCGTGAGCGCCAGGGGCGCGTGGTCTTCGAGTGAGAACCCCGGCCAAGCGATCGTCTCCGGCGCCGGCGGTCGGAGTGACTGTGGCCACACAGCTCCTCGGTTATGGCTTTTACCTTGCGGATGGAGACCCCTGCACGTAGATCTCCGCCAGCGCTGACACCGGGGCCTTCTCCGAGCGCCCGTAGCGCTCGAAGAGCTCGGTGGAGAAGCGCTCGTCCCGATCCCGGGGACCCGAAGCTCGAGCTTGCCCACCCAGGTGATGAGGGTGCGCGGGTGGTGGCCGGCCCGGTAACGCAAACGAGCCTCCGTGCGCTCACCCGGTTCTGCTCCGACAGCGTCGGTCATCTCTGCTTCTAGGATCTCGTGCATGGCTTCCCGCACCAAATGGCGCATGAGCTCCTGATCGTCGGCCGCCAGGGCTTTAGTTTAGGTGTGAGGCGACCTGCCTTACTCTTCAGTGGGGCCCTGGTGTGCCTGAGGGGTGCATTTGGAGCTGGCCGGGTTCGATTGGACAGCCACACCGGGTTCTTAGGTGATGAACCGCTCGTCACGCCGCTGTACGTTCCGTCTGCAATGTAGACCAGAAGACCTCATCAGAGGTCCGGTCTTCGAGTCCTTGGTGCCGGCGCCTTTTGTTGTAGAAGTCGAAGTAGGCGGCCAGCTCGCTACGGGCCTCAGGAATGCTCTCGTATCCCTTCAGGTACACCTCCTCGTATTTCGCGCTCCTCCAGAGCCGCTCGATGAAGATGTTGCCCATCCAGCTGCCCCGACCGTCCATACTGATGGCCACTCCATGGGAGGCAAGAAGACTGGTGAAGCCCTCCGAGGTGAACGGGGCGCCCTGGTCGGTGTTGAAGATCTCCGGGGCATCGTAGCGCTCTAGGGCCTCTTCGAGCGCCTCGATACAAAACGAGGCATCCAGAGTGTTCGAGACTCGGAAGGAGAGCACCCGTCTGCCCGCCCAGTGCATGACTGCCGTGAGGTAGCAGAAGCCTCTGGCCATGGGCAGCTAGGTCACGTCCGCCGCCCACACCTGACTGGCCCGGGTGATGTCTTTGCCGCGCAGAAGGTACGGGTAGATCTTGTGACCGGGATGTGGCTTGGAGAGCCGGCGCCTGGGATAGAGCGCCGCCATCCCCATCCTGCGCATGAGGTGGACGTGTGCCCGCGTCCCACGGCAAAGCCGCGGTCGCTGAGTTCGTCCCGCATCCTTCGGGCCCCGTAGAAGGGGAGGTTCATATGGATCTCATCGATGGCGGCCATCAGAGCCAGATCGCTCTTCCTGGTTCCGACCGGCTCGTAGTAGATGCTGGAACGAGAGAGATCCAGGAGCCGTGCCTGGCGCGTGAGGGAGGCCTTGCCGCTTGCTACACTGGCTTCATGGAGAGGAAGGCCAAAGCAGACGACGCCGACCTGCTGGCAGTCTCCCGATCATCCGCAGCAAGATCATCTTATCTGGCCATCGGGGCCTTGGCGCTCATGGCTCTATTCTGGGGCTACAACTGGGTGGTCATGAAAGTGGCCCTGCGCTATGCGGAACCTTCAGTCTTTGTGGCCTTGCGCATGTTTCTCGGAGCGGCGTTTCTCTTTCTTCTTCTTGTCATTCTCCGCAGACGACTACGGCCGAACAATCTGCGTCTCACTCTCTTCGTCGGTCTGTTTCAGACGGCGGGTTCTATGGGATTGATGACCTGGGCTCTCGCCAGCGGAGTTGCGGGCAAGACTGCGGTGCTCGTCTTTACCATGCCGCTATGGCTTCTTCCGATGTCCTGGATCGTCTTGGGGGAGAGACTGCGAAGACTGCAATGGTTCTCCGTGGGACTTGCCCTGGCCGGTCTGTGCCTCGTCTTGGCACCGTGGGGATTGCACGGCACTGTTCTCAGCAGCCTCCTGGCGCTGACCTCCGGGATCTTGTGGGCGGCCGCCACGGTCGCAGCCAAGATCCTCGGCAAGCGCCAACGAGTGGATGTCCTTTCGCTCACTGCCTGGCAGATGCTGCTCGGATCGATACCCCTGGTCATCGTGGCGCTCTTGGTCTCCCGCTCCTCTCCCGTGTGGTCGGGTACGTTCATCGCCGCCCTGCTGTTCAACGTCGTGCCTGTCACCGGGTTGGGGTTGCTCTTGTGGTTCTATGCTCTCAGAATCCTGCCCGCTGGGACCGCCGGCCTTGCAACTCTCGGCACCCCAGTGCTGGGGGTCGTTTTTGCCTGGATACAGCTGGGAGAGCGTCCAGATCTCTATGAAGCCGCAGGCATGGTTCTCATCGTCTTAGCCCTCTGCGTCCTGGCCGTGCGGCAGATCATGGCCGAGCGCAAGGCCAGGGGGGTCGGGGAGGTCTCCAATGACGTTGAACGTTGCTGACCGCGCGCCTCACATCCCATGCATGCCATCCTGCGAAGCTGGGTACTGGGAGCCAAATGTCCTTCAAGCGTGCGGTCAGGCGTTGAGCGGACGCCCATGTACATCGAACAAGGGGGGTTGTAGGGTGCGATCGAGGAGGAGAGGGATCATCGGGGGGCCGGCGGCCGCGGCAGTTCTTAGTCTTCTTACCGTCGTCCTCCTACTAGCTGCCCCCGCGTCTGTCCGCGCAGCCTCTTTTCCAGATGTGGGCGAGGACGAGTGGTTTGCGGAAGCGGTGCAGGTCTTGACCGACCAGGGGATAGTGCGGGGAAAGGCCGACGGAAGCTTCCGTCCCTATGCCTCGATCACCCGCGCGGAGTTCGCCGTCTTGCTCAGCCGCGCTCTCGACCTTCCACCCGGGGTCACTCATCCCTTCACTGACTTCCCATCCGGCTCTTGGTTCGAGCCAGAGGTCGCGGCACTCTTTGAGGCCGGCCTCACGGACGGGGTTTCGCCGACCGAGTTCGATCCCTATGGAAGGGTTTCGCGGCAGCAGACGGTGAGCTTCGTGGTCCGGGCACTGGCCTATCGGCTGAGCCTCCAACCGGTTGAAGGGCTCGATCTAACGCTCACGTCCTCACAGGTGGAGTCATGGCTCCAGGGGTTTCCCGACCGGGGGTTCATCGCGGGCGCGCACCAGGCCGCGGTGGCGAGCGCTTATCGCCTGCAGGTCGTATCGGGCCACTCTGACGGCCTTTTCTACCCGCTAGCAGACGTGACCCGCGCTCAGAGCGTGGGAATGCTTTATGCGGCCCTCTTCAAGACGCCCTCACTTTTGGCAGAACCGCCCACCCCGGTATCGGCCGTCCTCGCCTATCCGGCCGCAAAGGTCGGCAGCCAAGGCCCGCAGGTGCTGTGGTTGGAGCAGCGGCTCGCCGATCTGACGTACAGGCCTGGTCCCGTGGACGGCGTGTTCGACCACCGCACCCACCAGGCCGTCATCGCCTTTCAGAAGTGGGAAGGTATGAGCCGGGATGGGGTGGTGGGGTCCGAAATGTGGATGCGAGTGATGGCGGCCAGCAGACCGACAGCCGATCTGAGTGGCTCAGGAGTGTGGATCGAGGTGAGCTTGGCGAAACAGGTCTTCCTTTATGTGGAGAGCGGTACGGTGACGAGGACGCTGCCTACATCGACGGGCAGAAGTTACAGCTACCGTTCGTTGCCCTACACCGTGCAAAGGAAGCCGATCGCTGATGGGCCGCGTTACAGGGCCCTCTATCTGAATCCGGGGAACGTGCTCGCCATCCACGGCTATCCCTCAGTGCCGACCTATCCCGCGAGTGACGGTTGCGTGCGTCTGCCGAAATGGGACATGGACGACTTGAGGGCGATGGACGGGTCTATTCCGATGATCCCCGACGGGACCATGGTTCACATCCACTGACGAGGGGTCAGATACTCGACAGCTCGCGATGGAGTCATCCCCCGGCCCACACCCGGTCCCCCTTACTCGTCGGTCGCTTCGAACACGTCCTGGGTGGAGCCGCACTCCGGGCACAGCCATTCGTTAGGGAGATCGTCGAACGGAGTGTCCGGCGCGATCCCCTGACTCTCGTCGCCTTGCTCTTCGACATAGACACAACCGCACAGACCGCACTCGAACCTACCCATCGATAGACCTCCTTTGAGTCAGCCGGTTTCCGCATCAGCCAGTGATGGTGGTGTACCCAATTCAGCCTTGAAACAAAAGCGCGCCGGCACGCAGCCTGGGCGGGGAGGGCGTGCATCATGGTGGGGAAGCATCGCCCCGCTCCTCAGCCGACTTCCGCGCGCTTAGAGGCTAGTTCGACTCGCGCCCGGGCGGAGTGCCGCCTCCGACAGCGGCGGGTGCGCTCTGGCGTCGTTTGATCCACCAGCGGCCGAGTCTGCTACCGAGGATCTGGGCTGCGGTAAAAGCCAGAAACGTAAAGGGGATGAAAGTGTAAGAAAGGTGCGATTCCAGCCGGACCAAGAAGACCAAAGGCACCGGCATGTGGATCGCGAGAAACCAGCGCAGGGACAGCTTTCGGGTGTAGGCGCGGTAGAAGCCGAACGGCAGGGTCATAAGTATGACGGCGGCGAGTATTTCGATGCGCACCAACCGCGTGACCTCCCGTAATCACGGGTTTCTCCTACCGAACGACCGGCGCTGATTGTATCAAGGCTGCTGGGGGCAGGTGGCGAAAGCGCCTCGGGGATCATGTTGTTTCCTTTCTGCGGTGCGTACGGCGGGGCGAAACACGCGCCGGAGGTGATGTCGGAGCCGCTGTGGTATGAACTCAGGCCCTGCGGGGACTCTGCTGGAGGCTGTGCGTGCGGAGCTAGGCGCCGTGCCATTACCCGAGGAGTGAGGACCGCCGCCTACGGGCATATGACCGTCATGAGAGAGGGGTCTGCGAGCGTTGTTTCTAGGGAGGAGCGGACGGGGGCGGATCCCGGCGGTGGCCGCTGCGGTCCCGGGGGTCACCCCCGCACCGGCCCTCTCTTCTATGTCTGTGCGCAGGGAGACGGCATCACGAGGGAGCGTACCGCGGATGGCTTCGTCTACCGCTTTCCCAGCAGACGCAGAGTCAAGGACCAACGGATTCTCGAGCGGATCCGCCGGCTCGCCATACCCCCGGCCTGGGAAGATGTGTGGATCTGTCGAGACCCTAATGGCCACCTGCAGGCCACCGGCCGCGACGCCAAGGGTCGTAAGCAGTACCTGTATCATCAGGCATGGCGCGAACTGCGGGACGCGGACAAGTTCGAGCGACTCGCCTCCTTCGGGCACGCGCTGCCCGAAATCCGCAGACGAGCGGAAGCCGATCTATCACGCCCGGGTCTGCGCAAACAGAAGGTCCTCGGCCTAGTGGTCCTCCTCCTGGACGAGACCTTGCTCCGCGTTGGTAACGAGGAGTATGCGCGCCAGAATGAGGCGTATGGCCTCACCACCCTGCGCGACCGTCATGCGTCCGTTCATGGCAAGGAGCTGCGTCTCGTCTTTCAGGGCAAAGGCGGCAAGGCCCGGACGGTCGGCGTTCGCAACGGCCGGCTGGCCCGAGTCGTCAAGCGCTCTCAGGAATTGCCCGGCGAGATACTCTTCCAGTATCTGGACGAAGAAGGGAATCCAATACCCATCACCTCCGGGGACGTGAACGAGTACCTCCGGAGTATCGCCGGCGGGGAGTTCAGCGCCAAAGACTTCAGGACCTGGGGCGGCACGCTCAGCGCGGCTCGGGAGCTGGCCACGAAAGGTCCAACGCCGCGCGGGAAGAGGCTCGTCACCGCGCGCCTGAACGACGCCCTCGATTCGGCGGCCAGTCACTTGGGCAACACGCGGGCGATCGCCCGCCGCTCCTACGTGCATCCCGGCATCATTACCTCGTTCATAGAAGGGAGCCTGACCGCCATCTGGGCGGCCGCGGCCCTACGTGCCGGCGCCCGTTCGGGAGATGACCCGCTTGGACCGGACGAACAGGCGCTGCTGGCGATACTCGACCGGGCGGAGATCCGCGCTGGAAGTTCCTAATGCAGGACAGCTGCCTGACCTCGTGGGATGCTTTCACCCCTGGAAGCGGTGCTAGACTGGGTCGGCTGAGGCAAGTTCAACGAATCGAGGGAGGGATGACATGGGCGATCAAGTGAAGTTCTATCCTGAATACTGGGGAGGAAAGAAACTCTCCTATCCCAACTTCCCGGCGGAAGCACCCAAGTTCGCCCGGTCGGTCGTGGCCGGCAACCTGATCTTCGTTTCCGGCTGTCAAGGCCAGAACGACCAGACCGTGACGCTTGAAACGGACGTCTTCGAAGAGCAGATGATAATCGCCCTCGACAAGGTCAGGAACGCCATGGAAGAGGTGGGCAGTTCCATGAACAACGTCATCAAGACGCTCATGCTCATCAAGCATTTGGAGGACTATCCCCGCATGCGCAAGACAGAGCTCGAGTACTATCAGAAGTACGCTCCGCTCCTCGTGGAAGACCCTCCTGCCAGCACCTTTGTGCGAGTAGATCTGGCCAAGCCGGGGTTCCTTGTGGAGATAGACGTGGTCGGAGTCGTGTCGAGGTGAGGTCCGCATCGTCAGCTCGGCGGTGGGGGTCGACCACTGCGCGTGGGGTCGTGGAATCAATCATCTAAGCCGCGATGATCTCGAGAGGCGCATCGCCGCGGTCGAGGAGGAGTTGGAGGACGTGGCGCTCGAGCGTTCACTGACGCTCGGTGGCACCGGGCTCCACATCGGGGGCCAGGAAGCCGCGCGCATGCGGGACGAGTTCGCGCGGGACGAAGCGCGACTGCAGATGGAGCTCGTCGAGCTGCGCGGGCTTCTAGCTTGTATCCTGAGGGGCTGAATGCGCAGCGGCTACGAGATGTTGGCTTGAACTCTTGAATCGATCAGGAGGCAACCCCGGGTTGGGCAACCAAATGCAGGTGATGACCATACTTGGTCCGCTAGGGGCCGACCAACTCGGCGTCACCTTGCCCCATGAGCATGTGTTCTGCGATATCACGTGTCTCTGCCCGCCGCCTGAAAGCGAGAACCGCCGCGAGTTCCTGGAACGGCCGGTGGAAATGGGCATTCTTGGTCTCCTCCGCCGCGACCCTCTTTTCAACCGTGACAACTGCCTGCTTACCGATGTGGACCTGGCCATTGAGGAGGCCGACGGTCGACAACCCCGCGAGGATGCTTGCCCACTAAGCACGACGTGCTCGAAGTGTTCGCTTGTGGATGCAGGGCGGACGGCCTATGGAGGCGCCTCCCGAATCGTGAGGGGACGAGACCGTAGGGGGTTTCTTCTCCTTTGCGGGGCCGGGGATTAGACTTAGACCGTCTTCTTCTGGTAGAAGATCGAAAGGGCGGCGTGTGAGGGAGATCTTCAGTGACTAATGGGGCAGGAAAAGGGGTTTAGGATGGGGACCTGTCCAGAATGCGGGGCGTCGCCACCAGCGGAGTGGAAGTTCTGTTTGAAGTGTGGGTCGCCCCTGCCTGAGGGCGCAGACTACTGTCCATATTGCGGGGTATCCCTCAACGTCTCAGACCGGGAGAC
>JAZDLO010000080.1:0-2895 GCA_043801935.1 bacterium | reverse complement strand
AGCGAAAACGATCAAGAGATCCTGACCCTGGTTGACTGGGAGGGTTTTTCCAACCGCAAGGCGGCCCTGGTTCTGGGGGTGACACCGGCCACCTTCGGCGTTCGACTGCATCGGGCCCGCCGGCGACTCGGCGTTGCTCTGGGAGATGGAGGCCACCGGCCAACAAGAGCGGCAATGGCCACCAGGAAGACAAAGGAGGCGGGCTAGCCATGGGCCGACGACCACTACCCACCATATCGAGTATCAACCCGGTCGGCTCAGATGCCTACCGAGACTGGGGAAAGAGCAGGGAGGGCCAGGCTGTGCTCGGCGCCGTTCTTCGCCATTGCCTAAAAGCAGGGGCGGAACCCGCGGGGAATCGGCGAGCAGAAGGCGCAGGGGACTCTTGGTCGGCTTCGGAAACGACCAGATCACGGCCAGACGCCAGCAAGCGGGTCCCTCGCGCACGCCGGCTAAGGAGGATAGCTGGTGCTCTTGTCGTGGCCGCAGTGGTAGCGGCAGTGGGGTATGGGGCCTACTTCCTCTATGGGGCGCTCCAGTCCGAGCAGCCGGTGATTCTGATCACCGACCCTGCAACTACCCAGTCGGTGCCGACGTCCACCACCGCCTCGACCCCGACCACGATTGCCGAAGAGCGGTTTGACTTTCAGGGGCTCTGGGCGGGAAACGTCAAGACCGTCCCCGAGCACCCCGTCTCACTTTCTTCCGAGTTCTTTGTGCGACCCGTGAGTCCGGCTGAACTAGTGATGCCCACCCCGCTGTGGATATTCGCCAACGACCTTACTCCCGAAGAGGTAGCGCAGGCGGTCGATGCTGCAGCCGAAGATCAACCGGTCTTTGTGTTTTTGCCCACCACCGCCGCGGAAGACGCCCTTTCCATCCCTGCCGACGACCTTCTCGCCCGCTTCGAGCAGATGGGGGAACTCTCGCCGGTGTTCACCGCCACCCCGGTTCTGGTGCGCTATAAGCCCTTCGTCGAGGTAGAGGCCCATTGGAATTGCAGCTGGGTGGATCTTGGACAAGGGACAGAGACGGGAGCAAACGTCGATCCCGACCAAGCTTATGCCGCTGCCGCTGCTCTTACCATGATTCTGGAAGGCAACGCCCGAGTAACCGCCGAGAACAAGGCCGCCATCTTGGAAGCGGAAAATGGCGGGTCAACCACCAGCACCTCCGATTCAGAAGGGATCAGTCTTTACCCGCAATTCGAACAAGTCCCATCGAGCCAAGCCGAGCAGCTGGCCAGTGATGCCGCCGCCTACCTAAGGAGCATCACCGGGCTCGAGTTTGGGATGAAGGACGCCTTGGAGATGCAGTGGATCTATGAGAACCATGAGGTACGGGTGCGCCAACATATAGGGCAACTGGAAGTGGCCGGAACGGCGGGCCGGGTGGGCTACAGCGTCTCCTGGTCTGCTCAAGACCAGCTTCGTCCCTTTACCAAACTCCTGGGAGAGCATGCGATGAGACCATTCGGCTGGTTTGACGGCGGTCAAGAGGTCGAAGGCATCATTCTCGCCCACGACGTCGGTTACCAGGCCATCCTGCAGCTCCCCAATGGGGTAACTGCCAATGTTGACAGCATAGGACAGAATCAGCTACCTCGCCTTTCCCCAGCCGAGACCTCTCTGATTACTCCCGAGCAGCTGATCGAGTTGGCGAAGTGGCTCGTGGTCCAGGCCGAGTACCTGCATCCGTAAGGACAGCATAGACAAGGCACCCTTCCGTCCGGCCCGGACATAGGGTGAAGTGAGGACGTAGGATGGAGGCAGGAGCGTTCGGCGCGGTGGCCGTGCCAAACGAGGGGAAAGGCAGGCCAAGAGCCGTGGGGGTGGCCAGTGGGCTTTAGATCACGCGTATCGGTATTGACCCTCTGCTTGGCGCTCCTTCTGTTAGCTGTGGTGGGCTTGTCGAGTTGCGGGACCAGTACCACGACCTCACAGCGCGCGGCTGCCTCCTCGATTCAGCCCACCACGACCTCATCCGACACTGTCGGGATAATGAGCACCGCCCTGACCGCTGCGCCTGTCTCAGACAACGTGCCAACCACCTTTCCCATGCCCGCCCTCCCCGACGAGATGCCCGCCGACTTCGGCTTCGTGGCCGCGTACGGCGTAGAGGCAAAGAATGTCCTCCTCACTTTCGCCGGCACCTTCATCAAGGATCTTGGCCCGAGCGAGGACCCGGTTACCACCGAGCTACGACTGACCCTAAAGGACCTGGGGACCCTCTACCAGGACCTCCGCGCGATGCAGAACCACTGGCGGATGTTCACCACTCCCTTCGCCCTCGATCCCGACCCTTCCGGTACGGGCACCACAGTGTACGTCCACCCCCATGACACCTACTATCTGCAATGGCGGGCCGGAGGCTTCGTCTCACTGCCCATCACCTGGAAGGACTCTGCTCTCAGCACCGATCCGAAGGCCGCAGCCCTCCGCGACTGGTTCAAGAAGCTACAGCAGATGATCGAAGCCACGCCGGAATGGAAGGCGCTGCCGCCCATGCGAGTGGGGTACGAATAGCGGTAGAGGCATCCTCTCGTCCCTGCCATACATACGCAGAAGTGAGGGCGACTCGCCCGTCTGAAATGGCGCCCTCAGGCCTCGCGGGGCGCTGTCGCCTGGCGGGCTGTGCCGGAGCCCAAAAGGGCATCACGATGTAACGTTAGTGCTCGGCGGCTTGCACCCAGTGTCAGAGTTCGAACTTCCTAGCTTCACCCATGGCGAAGGTCTCCCGCCTGGCCATCACTACCGAACATTAGTATGGGTCCTAATTGACTCGGCCTCGGCCATCTCCCCGGCCCTGAATAATTTCCGATAATCAACCCTTGCTATCCAAAGCGAAGGCCAGATGAACTGCAGCAGGGACGGGCAAGCCGTTTTACCGACACAT
>JAZDLO010000034.1:0-6886 GCA_043801935.1 bacterium | reverse complement strand
CATGAAGGAGTCGAGCAGGCTCTGTCCCCGACTCCCGAATTGGCCGAACAGTTCCGTGAGCTGCACCTTGGCTTGGGCCGACAGAAGCACTTGGGGATTGTTGAGCTGATCGGCCGTAGCCGGATCGGTAGCCAAGCCTTTCAGCTCAGCCGGAAGCGAGGCGGCCAGCGACGAGGCGAACCGACTGTTGAGGATGGTGCCGAACACCGCCAATCCCACAGTGGCCCCGATGGAACGGAAGAACTGCAGCCCGGCGCTGACTTCGCCCAGGCGGCGCGTCGGATACTGGTTCTGGACGATCACCGTGAACGTGCTCATGGCAATGCCGATGCCCAAGCCCATGACGATCATGAAACCGACAAGGGTGGCCGATGTGGTGGTCACGGTCATTCGGGAAAGTAGGTAAGCCCCGGCGGTGACCGCGGCGAAGCCGAACACCACCACGGCCTTGTAGCGACCGGTCTTGGCAAGAATCTGCCCGGCCCCGATGCTCGTGACGATGGCCGCCAACATCATGGGCATGAGAATCGTGCCGGAGTTCGTGGCCGTCCTACCCATCACCCCCTGCACGAACAGCGGAAGGAACATGATCGCCCCGAACATCCCGGCCGACTGGATCGCGCTGGCCACGGCGGACACCGAGAAGATGCGGTTCCGGAACAGCCTGGGATTGAGAACAGGCTCGGCCGCCCGCATCTCCCATAGGTAGAAGACCGCCCACATGGCCACCGAGAACACGAACAGGCCGATGATGAGAGGAGACGACCAGGGATACTGACTGCCTGCCCAACTGAACCCCAGGAGGAGTGGCACCGCCGCCAGCACCAGGAGCGCAGTCCCCCGGTAGTCGACGGAGTGCTTTCGCAACTGCACATGAGCCGGCAGTGCGAAGAAGGCGAACCCTAGGGCGATGATCCCCACGGGAAGGTTGACGTAGAAGGTCCAGCGCCAGCCGATGGTGTCGGTGATCCATCCCCCGAGCAAGGGACCCACGATGGTCGCGAACCCGAAGACGCTCATGAGCACCCCAGTCCAGCGCGCCCGCTGGGCAGGCGGGAAGATGTCCCCGATGATGGCCTGAGTGATGGGCATCATGGCCCCGGCCCCCAGCCCCTGGAGAGCTCGGAAACCGATCAACTCGACCATCGAACGGCTTTGCCCGCACAGAGCCGAGCCCACCACGAAGAGGACCATGCCCACCATGAAGAAGCGCCGTCGCCCAAAGGCATCGGAGAGCTTGCCCCAGATAGGCATCGAGGCCGCCGAGACCAACAGATAGCCCGTGGCGACCCAGGCATAGTGTTGCAGGCCGTTCAGGTCGGCGATCACCCGCGGCATGGCGGTGCCGACCACCGTCTGGTCGAGGGCCGACAGAAGCATGCCCAACATGACGCTGATCACCACGAAGACGATGCGGCGGCGGCTCAGAGTATCGCCCCAAGGGGCGGCGGAGCCTTGGTATCCGCCCGCCGTCGCGCCCCGGGGCGCGACGGCGCCCGCGGCTTCGGCGCCCGCGCCCCCGGTACCGGAGTCGGGGCTCACGCGCGGCTCCTCTCACGTTCGATGGCATCAGCGAGCGCATCAAGACCTTGGAGCAGCGCCTGCAGATCCGCTTTCTCGAGCAGGCTGAACCAGCCGGCGAATCGATCTTCTCGGGTGCGACGCAGCCGCCCGATGAGCTGGTCGCCCTCCTCCGTGGGGGCCACAAGCGTCCGGCGACGATCGTCGGGGTCGGTGTCGCGCTCCACCAACCCCAGGGTCACAAGCTTGTCGACCAGCAGGCTCGCCGAGGGTTCGGATATGTTCAGAGCTCGGGCCAGGCCACCCACGCTCTGCCGCCCCTGCTCCGTCAGCACCACCATGGCTTTGAACTGGCCCATGCCCAAGTCGAGAGCCAGCCAGTCCGAATCGTCGGGCCGGGATAGGACCGCCAGCCTGCGCAGGGCCGCGTTACATCGCTCCACGAGCTCACTGGGGTGGGCGTCATTCGTCATCCGCTACTCCCGGATCGGGCAAGAAAGCTTATTACATAGGTAATTCGTATGTATTTTAGCAAACTATTAGTCAAGGTTAATACAATTCGGAAGCGCTTCCCGAGGGGTCGATTTCCTGTCCGACCCACTCGTTATGCTGGGTTGTACTGTGCCCAGCGGAAACCGGAGGGGGTCCGATGCTCATACCAGCTATCGTCGCCGCAGTGATACTGATGGCGCTCATTGCCTATGTCGTGTTCCGCAAGTTCTCCGTCACCCGGCAGGAGATAGAGTTCGGAGCGCCGCAGAACGGCGTGGCGGCCATCTACCTGGACATCCAGGAGGACACGGTGCGGAGCATGCACATCCTCTTCGCAGACGGGACGGTCAGCGAGGTGCGACAGCTGCGAGCCGCCTAGATGGTGCCTGGAAGGCGGCGCCCTGGAAGGCGCCGCCCTGGAACCGGCCGCCATTGGGGCGGCCGCCGGCCCGGCAGTTGCCGGCCGCACAGCCAGCGGCCGGAAGAGCCCGCTACGATGGAGCCGTCACTGCTTCGAGCGCCGCGTTCAATGCGGCGAGGGTCGCCTCGCTGTAGCCACCCCGGCCCTGCCAGCGGATGAGTCCCGTCCCATCGAGCAGGTAAAGGTGGATGTCGCCTAGGTCGGGTAAGTCGAGAGTCCGCTGCAGGTCGCGCAAGTTGAGATACGAGGTCAGCGTGTGTCGGCGGACGTCCGGATCGGGAATGCCCGCGCGCATCCCGCCGTCGATGGCGCCCCGCCAGATGCGGTAGCCGCGGGAGAGAGCGGGCACCTCCCACACCTGCAGACCGGGATACTCCTCTTGCAGCCGCGTGAAATGAGGCAGCCACGTCTCGACGGGGTGTTGGTGGTCGCGCTGGAAAGCCAGCACGACCAGGTTGACGGCGCCGGACAAGTCGTCGGGTATCTCGACCGTTCGACCCTCGAGGTCCCGCGCGGTCAATCGGGGGAACTGCATCAGTCCACCTCTGTCATTTTTCGGGCACCTGCATGCGTCGGAGCACCTGCTCATGCGTATTCCAGACTGAGGCGAGGGGTAAACCCCGCGTGCCGGCCGCTGTATCATGAGGGCGACCGCAGAAAAACGGACGGCGTGACCGCAGGAGGGAGGCACCATGGCCAAGAAACGTTGGGCCGAGCTTTCGGCCGGTCAAAAAATGGTGGTAGTCGTCGGTGCAACGTTGCAGGTGAGCCTGCTCGCGACGGCCCTGTGGGACCTGGCCCACCGCACTGCGGACGAGGTACGGGGAGATCGGCGCGTGTGGGCCGGCCTTGTCTTCATCAACTGGATCGGGCCCCTGGCCTACTTCACTGTCGGCCGGAAGTGCGGGCCCTGCCGCACGCCTTGCCACGCATCGACATCCGACGGAACCGAGTCGGAGCCTTCCGCGGTTTGACCGCTCCCGGGAGAACGGACGACCACCGCTTCATGGCGATGGCCATAGAGGAGGCCCGCCGGGCTGCCGCCCACGGTGAGGTGCCGGTGGGCGCCGTCCTCGTCGCGGGGGGTGAGGTGCTGGCCTCGCGAGGCAACGAGCGGGAGCGGCGCCACGACCCTACCGCTCACGCCGAGATGCTCGTGCTGCGGGACGCGGCCGCTATCGCCGAGGGTTGGCGACTGCAGGAGGCCACCCTCTACGTCACCCTCGAGCCCTGCGCCATGTGCGCGGGCGCGATGGTCCTGGCGCGCATCAGGAGACTCGTCTACGGGGCCGACGACCCCAAGGCGGGGGCGGCCGGCTCGGTGTTCAATGTGGTGGACCACCCGGCCCTCAACCACCGTCCCGAGGTACGGGCCGGGGTCATGGCGACCGAAGCCTCCACGCTCCTGCGGGAGTTCTTCGAGACCCGGCGGTAGCGCACGAACCGGCCAACGCGGCCCCGATGGGGCGATCGTCAATAACAACGGGAGGAGCGACATGTCCCTCGATGAGAAAAGGTATGCGGTCTACTATGCGCTTTCGGGAGTGGCCCGGCCGTTCACCACCGCCGCGTTCCTTCGGGAGAGGCGGCAGGCCGACCGCGAGTGGGAACAAACGCACCCGCAGAAGCTGGCCAATCTGGGCTCGGTGGAGCACCTGTCTATCCTGCCGTTGATCGAGTACTACTCGGGCGACAAGAAGCTGGTCGGGGAACCGGGGGTGTCGTACCTGGTCACCGTCGACGGGAAGAAGATCCTCTTCGACGTGGGGCGCAACGTACGGGAACAACACCCCTCCCCCCTGCTCCGTAACATGGACGCGCTCGGGATCTCAGCCGCCGACCTGGATGCGATCTTCATCTCCCATATCCACCTCGACCATGTGGGCGGTGTCGACTCGATGCGGCGGCGCACCTTCACCCTTTCCGCCCAGCCGGTCGATTTGGGCGGCATCCCCGCGTACGTACCGGCGCCCATGACCCACCCTTCGGCGCGGGTGGAGGTGATCACCGAGCCGCGCAAGCTGGCCGAAGGAGTGGCCAGCAGCGGTCCGTTGACGCGCGCCATCTGGTTGATGGGCCCAGCCCCCGAGCAGTCCCTGCTCGTGAACGTCGAGGGCAGGGGACTGGTGATAATCGTGGGCTGCGGACACCCGTCGCTCGCCTGGCTTATCGACCGAGCCCAAGCGATCACCGATGTGCCCTTGTTCGGAGTGATCGGGGGTCTGCACTTCCCGGTGACCGGCTCGCGGGTCGGAAAAGGTGGTCAGAACATCCTGGGCAACGGCAAGCTGCCTTGGCAACGGATCACACGGCGCGAGGCGCGGGAGGCCGCGGCCCGCCTCGCCGGCCTCGACCTCGAGCTGGTCGCCCTTTCGGCCCACGACAGTTGTGATTGGACCCTGGGCGTCTTCGGGGACACGCTGGGCGATCGGTGCCGAACGGTCAAGGTAGGGGAAGAGATCATCGTGGCTTGAGCCCATCGGGCGGCCTGAGGCCGACCGGACGCTGGGCGCAGAGCTACAATCGCACTCCCATGGATGATCCCACGCACAACTCCGAGCACGACGAGGCGCAGGGCGCGGACGCGGGTGTAGCCGCGGACTCAGCCGCGGGCGCGGGTGCACGGCACCGGACGATGCACGGCGCCACCCTGGGCGCGGCGCCCGACAAGCGCCTGATAATCAGCCTGGCTCTGAACCTGGTCATCACGCTGCTACAAGTCGCCGGCGGGATCATCGCCAACAGCCTGGGTCTGCTCTCCGACGCCGCTCACAACCTCAGCGACGTGGTCGCACTGGGCATGAGTCTCTGGGCGGTCCGCCTCGGCCGGCGGCCCGCCACCCCCCGTCGTACGTTCGCCTACAAGCGGGCGGAGATCCTGGTGGCCATGTTCAATTCGGCTGTGCTCATCGCTATCTCGGTGTACATCATCATCGAGGCCGTCCGCCGCCTGCTCGATCCCCAACCGGTCGAAGGCCTGTGGGTCGTCGGCTTCGCGGCCGGCGGTCTTGTGATCAACGCCTTTGCCGCCTTCCTGCTCCGCTCACACCATCACGATCTCAATCTGCGCAGCGCGTTCCTGCACCTGGTAGGGGACGCTCTCACCAGCCTGGGAGTGATGCTGAGCGGTCTAATCGTCTACCTCTTTGAGTGGAACTACGCCGACGCGATCGTCTCCATCGTCGTGTCGCTCTGGATCGGTCGGGAGGCGTTCGCCATCGTGAGGAGCACCGTGAACGTTCTGATGGAGGGGACCCCCGAGGGAGTCGACTTCGCCGAGGTGGAGAGAGCCGTGCTCGCGGTACCCGGGGTACGGGGGGTCCACGACCTCCACATCTGGTCGATCTCGTCGAGCGACCTGGCCATGTCGGCACACGTCGAGGCTGAGGACACGGCACTCTCGGAGACCGGGGCGCTCCTCACGAAGGTCAAGGATATGCTCGCTCGCGAATTCGGCGTGGGCCACGTGACCCTCGAACTGGAGACCGTGGGAGGCGAATGCGCCGGAGGCAGCTGCGACCTGCCGCCCGAAAGCCTGAGCAACAACAGCCGGCATCTGGGTCACCAGCACTGAGCACCCGCGGCCATCGCCGGACCCGGCCGCTGCACTATAGACAGCCGCGGATGTTTGACTGGTCCGGGCAAGAGGGCAATCTAGTGTTCCAAGTGGACTACCATGCAGATGCTTTGGGAAGCGCAGGACGGTGGAGGTCGGCATGATAGACAAACTGATCCGCAGCGAAGCAGAATGGCGGCGCGTTCTGCCGCCCGATCGCTACAAAGTGCTTCGTAAGAAAGGGACCGAGCCCGCCTTTCATAACGAGTACGACGACCACTGGGAGCGCGGCACTTACGTCTGCTACGCGTGCGATCTCCCTCTGTTCGGTTCTGACACGAAGTTTCATTCGGGATCCGGATGGCCGAGCTTCTGGCAGCCGATAACGCCTGATGCCGTCGAGGAGCATACCGACGGTTCCTTCGGAATGACCCGGACCGAAGTCACCTGCAGCCGCTGCGACGGCCACCTGGGACACGTCTTCACCGACGGCCCCCCGCCTACGGGGCTGCGCTACTGCATGAACTCCGCCTCGCTGAAGTTCGTGCCCAACTAACCGGCGGAGATCCACGGTCACACGATCTCCTCACGGGCTATCCCGAACGCACCGGGGAGCCCCGTTCTTCACCCCTGCCGGCATCGGACCTTTTTGCCGGACCTGCGGACAATCGGCTACAATCCGCCTTGCGCCACGCGACCGACTCATGGAGGCCGGGCAGCGCACGTTCCGCGGAGAGGTGGCAGAGCTGGTTTAATGCGGCGGTCTCGAAAACCGTTGTGCCGCGCAAGCGGTACCGGGGGTTCGAATCCCCCCCTCTCCGCTTAGGATAGCCAAGAACGGCACGTCAGAGCCCGGTCCCTGAGGCCGGGTTTTTGCGTCTTCGAGGCGAGTTCGG
>JAZDLO010000031.1:0-17221 GCA_043801935.1 bacterium | reverse complement strand
GGAAGACCGAGGCGATCAAAGAAGCGCTTGGGATAGGCGGCGTTCATGTGGGAGGCGCCGGAGTTCCACCAGGGACCGCGGCCATTGGTGGCTGAACGCCAGGCCCGGTCCTCGGGGAGGCCCCTTCGCATGAGCTTGGTGGCTCGGGCGAAGGGGCGCTTCCACTGTCGCCAGAGCACCAGGCGCAACCGCCGGCGCAGCCAGGCATCGACTTCCGCAAAGACCCCTCGAACCTCGGCGAGGCGGAAGTAGGCCGCCCAACCGCGAAGTAAAGGAGTCAAGGAGGCGATCATCCAGGTGAGACTTCGACCACGCCCGGAGCGAAAGAGCTGCCGCAGCTTGCCTTTGAGCCGCCGGAGGCTCGCCGGTGCAACTCTGAGGCGAGGTCGGTGCTCAGCAGTCATGCTGTAGCCGAGGAACGTACGCTTCCAGGGCCGATCGACGGTGCTCTTGTCCTGGTTGACCGTTAGCTTGAGCCTGCGCGCGAGGAACTCCGTGATGCTCTGGAGTACCCGCTCGCCTGCCCGCCGCGACCGAACATAGATGTTGCAGTCGTCGGCGTAACGGCAGAAGACGTGACCCCGTTTCTCCAACTCCCGATCCAGATCATCCAAAAGGATGTTGGAGAGGAGCGGGGAGAGGGGTCCGCCTTGAGGGGTACCCTCCGGGCGCGGGGACACCAGCCCGCTCTCCATGACCCCGGCCTTAAGGTAGCGTCGAACCAGGCGGAGCATCCTCTTGTCCTTGACCCGACGGGCCACGCGGGCCATGAGGAGGTCATGGTTCATGCGGTCAAAGCACTTCTCCAGGTCGAGATCCACCACCCAGCGCCGACCCTCAGCCACCTGGTCTCGGGCGTAAAGCACCGCCTGGTGGGCACTTCTTCCCGGCCGAAAACCGTAGCTTCGCTCGGAGAAGTGAGGGTCAAAGAGGGGGGAAAGAACCTGGAGGAGTGCCTGCTGGATGAGGCGGTCAAGCACGATGGGTATGCCCAGGGGACGCAGGCCGCCGCTGGGCTTGGACACATACACTCGCCTAACCGGGCTGGGGTGATACTGGCCGCAGAGAAGCTCTTCTTTGATGCGCGGCCACTGGGCGCGCAGGTAGGCCTTAAGCTGCTCCACGGACATGGCGTCCACGCCCGGGGCTCCCTTGTTGGCCGTGACCCGCCGCAGAGCGGCCTGCATGTTCTTCCGCTCGACCACCTCCTCCATGAGCGGCCCGGTTTCCTGGTGGGAGGGCTCTTCGGTTGTCGTCGCGCTGGACACCCCACAGCCGTGTTCTTGCGGATTCCGTCCGCTACCCTGCGGCTGGGGGCCGGGCATTGCAGCCCGGCTTGCTGCGTCCTTGAGCGTCATCGAAACCTCAGCTCCTACCTTGCACTTCACGTTCGGGCCTTCGGTCTGATCGAAGGACCTACTATGCCCTCTGCTGACTTCTGCCGGTCCTTGGCGTCGCCTTTCGACGGCGCTGGCCTTGCGGGCCTACCGACAGACCTCCCCGGGTAATGCGCGGCCACCTTCCCGCTTATGCCCGCCGCATCTACGTCCGTGCCTTCCGTACAGGTATGGGACTTTGAAGATAATGGCCTTCTCATCCGGCACGGCCGCCTCCTATGCGGTTTCTGTTCGTCGGGCCAGCGTTTTGCCTGCGGCTTCCTTCAGATTCCACCTCACGATGGACACCCTTGCCGTCCGGCTAGCAGTTCCCCCTGTCGGGCCTGCGGGGGACTTTCACCCCCAAGTGATCGCGCCCTGCCGGGCGCACCATAGAGAACGGGGGCCCCTGGGGGCCCCCGTTCGTTCGCTCTGGGCGAGAAGCGCTATCAGTAGCCGACGTGAACCTGGATGTTGCCGTTGAGAAGAGGAAGCGGGTCGCCAAGCTGGTACTCTGGATCGATCAACTGATAGGCCGGATCGATGTCTTGCGGCTCCCAGTGGGGCATGGGATTCTCCTCGGTGGGCATGAACACATACCACTGCTCCCGATCGGCTCTCCCAGGCTCACCATAGTCGATCCACAGAAACTTGAAGGCCAGAGTCGGCGGTCCCGATGCCGGGTCATCTGAATCGTAGTCTGAGTTCGGGAGGTACGCCACGAATTCCGCTATGTCCGCTCCGTCATAGCGTCCCACCCCATGATAGAAGTCTGCCTGGTCAAAAGACCAGGAGTCAGAAGTGAAGGTTCTGATCTTCGTCATCAGGTGGAACCGCACCCCATACTCATCAAACTCACGAAGTCCCTTTAGTAGTACTTGACCACTAAGGGTGTCATCCGCCGACCGCTGCACCTTCCCTGTGATACCCCCATGGAAATATGGCAGCAGATTCCTGTTTGAGTTGAAGGCAATACTCGCCCAACTCGCCGGCTGATTGCAGGAGGAGTACTTGACCGTGCCGGTCCATGTCCATTCAGCCTCCATGGTCGAGGGGTACCCACCCGGGTAGCAGATTCTCAGGTCGAACTCCCCGCCCCCGTACGCGTTTTCGAAGCGGCCGGTGCCCCCGATGATCATGAAAGAGCCCGGACCCTCGTACAGGCCCGCTGGGCCGGGAACTTGGATGTCCACATAACCCCAGTACCTGACATAGAGGTCGTCACCGGCCCAGGTCAGGATCATGTCTCCAGGGCCGTAGTCCTTTCCCATCGGAGTGGGATGCCAGCCGAACATATGGATCGGGTCCGTCCCGATCGACCCGTCTACGTTCGAGACCGTCCAGAGGTAGGGAGGATTCGGATTCGGAGGCAGACCGTACCCGCCACCGTCGGTGAACGTAACGACTCCGCTCATGGTGGCCGTGAACGGTACGTCCGCCGGCTTGGCGGACTTGGCATACGCCGTCGCGCTGAAGCACAAGAGGACGAGGGCGCAAACCATCAGTATCAACATAATCCTACGCATCTCTACTCCTTCCAATCGAGCAGTCCCCGAAGTACTCATCAGAGGCGAGTGCATCTTCGACCCATACGCACCTCCCTTTTCTCCTACCCCTCATGTCGGAGATGGGCGAGATGGTCTAGTACCGGGACATGTAAGAAACCCACTGGTTGGCCACTTTCCCGTCACGGACCTCCAGCACCATCATGTAGATTTCGCGCCCTACCGTCACCGGGCAGGCTATGTAGTGCGCGCCCTTGTACCCCGCGACCAGGAGCTTCATGTCCTTATCGGAAGGGACGAACGTGAATGAGGAGTCCCCAAGCGGCAGGGGGTCGACCGGATAGGTTTTTATCATGGAGCCGATCTCCTCGATGCCGGTGCTCTTGGCGGGTGCGGCACCTTCCGGCCAATAGATAACGGCATCGGCCGTGAAGAGTTGCTGGGCCGCAGCGGCATCGTTGGAGTCCCACATCGCCATGAATCTGTCGATGAAAGCTCGATCGCTGCTCCCTCCGCCGCAGGCGCTTAGGATCAGCAAGGCCGCCGCCAGTACCCCGACCGTGATCGCCAGCCACCGGTTGACTCGAACATTTGACAGGAATCTGGCCTTCACGACGCGCTCCTTTCTGACTTCTCGGAACGATTCGGATCTCGCATCACGTTAGACACGCGAGGGGGGTCGCTTTGTCGACAACGCCCCACCGTTATCCACAAAGCTCGGCCGTCGTGGGCTCTTAAGACCCCAGGGCGGAAGCTACGTCTGTCTGCGGGAGGTGGAGAAGATGGCCTAGTGGCGAGTCGGGATCGCTCCCGACTCGGCTGAGGGCTGCGGCGACGTCACAGTCGGTCCCGGCGGTCGCGACTTGGACAGGCCGCGGCTTGTCGTAACGGCGAGCGGCGCCCGGGCTCAGGGGACAAGGCCTGCTGTCACCAGGCTGTCGGCGTCGTAGAACACTTCCTCGCGGGTGATCAGGCCGTCCGGATCGACGGCGAAGGCTTGTCCTATCCTGGTGCCCAGTTCGAACGTAGTCAGGCCCTCGATGGTCGCCGATCTGCTGCCCGAGACCAGGGTGACCCGGTAGTGGATCCCCACCCCGATGATGGCCCCGTGTTCGGGCAGTTGCTCGGTAGGTGGGTCGGGCCCATTGGTCTGGGCGTAGAGGTCAATGATCTCGAACGTGACTGTGCTGCCCGATCCGAACCGCCTGGGGCCTAGCTCAGCGATGGCGTCCGATCCTTGGGCCCGGATACCCAGGAGGCTGTCGGAGAACGTGGCGTCGCGGCTGTAGAGAGCAGCAATGCGGGCACCGTCTCCGGAGGACCAGGCGGCAAGATATCGCTCGGCGATCTTCCGGAGCCGCGGCGCGCCGTCTAAGCCCGGAGCAAAGAGCCCATCGCCCCACGCCTCCAGACCAGTTGTCGACCACCAATGGTCCGCACGGGCTACCCGGCCGTCCTTGAACGGGTACAACTCGAGCGCCCCGTCCTCAGAGAGACGGTAAGCGGCCGCGTCGGCCGACAGGTACATCCCCGTCACCTGCGGGCGAAGGTCGGGGTAGGCGGCGAAGAACTGCCGGCACGCCGAGATGATGGCCTCCTTGCCCTCGATCCCGAACTCACCGTTGCTCGGGTCGTAGTAGACGGCATCGTCGGCGAACTCGGCACTAATGACCGCGCTCACGGCGTCGGCATCAGGCCACGCCCCATAGTACCGGTCGCCGAAGGCGGCCGCATCCGCTTTCCACCGGCCGATCTCAGGCCCCGAGATCGCCGCGCTCGGCATCGGTTCGTCGGTGATGACGAGAACGGGCCCGTCTTTCCCAAGATGGGTCAACGCCTCGTAGATCCCGGTACCCGCGCCAGCGAGAAAAACGACCACGGTGAACGCTATCGCAACGGTACGAAGAGCACCGGTGCGGGGCCGGCTGGGAACAGACGGACGGCGGCGGCCATCGACGCGTTCCTCCGTCCCGCTTGCGGGGACCCGCCCCAGATTGGGCAGGAAACGGGGTATCAGCCTCTTCGCGCCCGCTCGCGCCAATGCCTCGGCCGATATCTGAGCGGCCAGGCGCTCCCGATATCCTTCCCGATGTTCGGGAACGGGAAGCTCGTGTTCAAGAAGCTCGCCGAGTCGTCGATCTAGGTCGCGATGGTCGTCCATCAGTCTTCTCCAGTCGACGGGGGTTCGCCCAACGAGCGGCGCAAGGAAGCGCGGGCGGAAGCAAGGCGCGAGGCTAGCGTACCCATTGGAATGTGCAATACCTCAGCGGCGGCACGATGGTCCAGACCCCCCTCGAGCACCAGCGCCACGACGGCACGCTGCTGGGGGGTCAGTGAGGCGAGCGCGGCGGCCAGCTCGATATGGCGGATCACCCCGTCCGCGTTGTCCCCCAAAGATAGGCGAGGCGAGAGCCGATACGCCCCGTTGTCGTCGGGATCGGGTAGAGACACGGTCCGGCCCGCTCCGCGCAGCCGGTTGAGACACGTGGTGTATGTGATGCGGTAGAGCCAGGTGGCGAGCGAGGCGTCGCCGCGGAACTTGGGCAGGGCCGCGAATGCCTTGAGCGCGACCTCCTGAAGGACATCGTCCATCTGGTCGCGGTCACCGAGGATACGGAACGCGAGGGACCGCAGCATACGGTCATGGCTGTCGAGGATGACCATGAAGGCCTTGCCATCGCCGCTTCTGGCGGCAGCGAGAAGCGCCTCTGGACTGTGGTCTCCGAGACAAGAGGCGGACGGACCGGTGTCTGTTGCGACCATGCCGGCCGGGGTCCCCCACCCCGTGACGGTCGATACACCTTTGGCAACCACCGTGCTCCCCAAGCATACTCTCGGCACCCGCTCGCCGCGTAGACCTCGCCTTTCGTCAGACGGCGAACCGCGACTCGTGCCTACGTCACGTTAGACACGCCAGGGGATCAGGTTTGTCGACGGCGGCAGTAGGGCGCGAGGCCGGCGATGACAGGCAGGGACGTTATTGCTTCGCACGCGGCACGAGCGCGTCGACCAGGCTCTCCATGCCCTCCCGGCCCAGATATCACACACCTCTTTCTGATTGGATCTGAGTGCCGGGTGGCACTCACCTTCCGGCAGGCGGTGGCCCGCGCCTCGCACCTGCATCGCATTAGACACGTTTGGGAGCAGGATCTGTCGGTGGTGACGTGGCGAAGCGGGAGCGAGGAGTTGGATGCCAGGTACCTTGGCCTACCGGGACCCTCCAGGGTTCCGAGCCCGGGGGGCGATGAAGTGAGACAAGGCCCTGCGACCCGGCAGCATGGAACAACAAGAGCCCGACATCTGTACTAGAGGTCCAAATTCCACCTCGTACCGAGCCGAAGCCTCCTTAGTGTCCGTCAGTGTCAGTTCCCTAGTAATACTCCGTTAGCTTATGCAGGTGGCTATCCTCGTATGACGAACCCTCCCGTCGAGTATGCTCATCGACGCGGGAGGAGACCATGTACGGAGTGCTGGGCAGATGAGGCCGGCGGAGCTTGCCAAGGCACGCGGCCAGCTCGTG
The DNA here is from genome assembly GCA_043801935.1 of bacterium. GTDB lineage: Bacteria > Actinomycetota > Thermoleophilia > RBG-16-64-13 > RBG-16-64-13 > JAZDLO01. The sequence continues at coordinate 10,820 of JAZDLO010000031.1, read as the reverse complement.
GCCTTCGCGACCGAGACGTTTGGGTCGCTCGCACGAAGCGATCAGCGCCGCTGGGGCGAGGTCTACCTGCGTGGCCTGATGCTCGACGGCCGTCGCAAGTCGATTGAGCCGATGGCTGCGCGTCTTGCCGACGGCGACGAGCAGTGTCTGCAGCAGTTTCTCAATCAGAGCCCCTGGGCCTGGGAGCCGGTACGAAAGCGACTGGCGGCGCGCATGAACGACAAGATCACCCCACTCGCCTGGATAGTTGACGATACCGGCTTTCCCAAGGCCGGTCGCTACTCGGTCGGCGTGGCACGTCAGTACTCCGGAACGCTGGGCAAGATCGGCAACTGTCAGGTCGGCGTCTCGATCTCAACCGCCTCCGAGCTGGCCAGCTGTCCGCTTACGTGGCGCCTCTTCCTGCCGACCGCCTGGGACGACGATGCTGAGCGCCGCGCCAAGGCACACCTGCCGCCCGAGGAGCATCATCGGCCAAAGTGGGAACAGGCCACCGAGATGCTCGATGAGCTGCGCGACTGGGGCTTGCATGCACCGCCGATCGTGGCCGATGCCGGCTACGGTGAGATCAGCGCCTTCCGTGCGGCTCTGGAAGAGCGCGAGCTTGCCTACGTGGTAGAGGTCAAGCCCACGACCAGCGCCTATCGGCCGGAGGTAGTTGCCGAGCGATCGGCGTGGCGCGGCTCGGGCCGGCGACCGGCGGCCCGCTACCGCCAAGCGCCCAGCTCGCTGCGCGCCTTGGCACGCGCGGCCGTCTTTCGGACAAGCAGCAAGATCGTCTGGCGCGAGGGCTCGCGCGGTCTGATGAGCGCGCGCTTTTCCGCGCTGCGCTGCCGGCCGGCTAATATCGGCTTGCGCCGCGCCCATGGGGCGGCGCTGCCGCTTGCCTGGCTGCTCTGCCAGTGGTCAGAAGATGAGGATGAGCCGAGCAAGTACTGGCTTAGCAACCTACCCGAGGAGACGAAGCTCATCGACCTGGTGCGCCTGGCCAAGCTGCGCTGGCGCATCGAGCAGGATTATCGCGAGCTCAAGGACGCGCTGGGGCTCGATCATTTCGAGGGGCGCTCGTTTCGCGGCTGGCACCACCACGTTACGCTGGTCAGTCTGGCGCACGGGTTCCTGACATTGCAACGCCTCGACCCAAAAGCGGATGCGCCGGCCTGAGCCTCTTCGCTGCTCTGCGCGAGCTGCAGCGACTCTTCGCGTGTTGGACCGGCGCTTGCCCGACCTGCGGACGAAGTCTTCCCTCCTCAACTGTCTATCTGCACGTGCCCCCGTGATCAGAGCTAACGGAGTATTACTAGGGGTTTGCAGACACGAGATCGAAAAGCCCCCTTCGGGCGGTCGCGCAACTCGCCCTCCGACAGGCGGGTGGTCGACAAGGCCTCCGGCGGTCGTGATCGACGCGGCCTCCCGGGTCTACAATCCGGTGTAGGGACGGACCTTGTCCTGAACGGGAACCTCCGGACATGCCTTGTTCCCGACGATGGTCAGCTCGAAGGGGTACTTTTTGCCCGTCCTCCATTGACCGATGGCCACCGGGGATTTGTAGACGTTCTCCACGATGTGGCACGGACCGACCTTGAACGACGCCCGACCCCCGAATGGGGGGAGCGTCTCATCAGGCGGCTCGACCGGAGCAGTGAAATCGATCGGACCGCCGATAGTCTCGACCTTGGTGGTTTTGACCGCGTCCATGATCGCAATCTTGTCGTCCACGCTCTTCGCGCGCTTCAGGACGTCGACGGCCCAGTCGAACAGGAGAAAGTGCACGAGTGACTGTGTCCACTGATGATTCTCTGCGGCCTCGAAAGCGGCCGCGAAATCCTGGCAGCTCTGATCGAGAAGCGGGGACCTGTAGGGGAAGGCGGGACTCCACCAAACCTCGACGCACAAGTTGTTGGCCGATGCGCCCAACGCCTCAAGTGTCTGCGGAAGAACCAAGGACTTGGGGTAGGTCGGCAGTTTCGGCATCCAGCCTTGCTGCACCGCCTGCCTCCAGAAGTTCGTGAAGTCCGCCGTGGTGAGAACGCCGTAGCCGATCTCGCAACCGGCCTTTTTGAACTTCTGGATCTGAGGGGTGAAATCTTGGGTGCCGGCCTCGAAACCGCTCTCCTCGACCACGGTCAGACCGGCGGGTGCCCAGTACTGCTTCCAGAGGTTCATCAAGAAGTTGCCGTCATCGTCGTTGGGAAACATGGCACCAACGACCTTGTTGGTCGGCACCTGGGTCCACAGGTCGGTGAAATCGGCGACCTGGTCCTCAGCGCCAGAGAAGACGTTGTACGTCCACTCAAAGACAACATCCACCCTGCCATAGGAGCGAGCCGCAAGATAGGCCTCCCACGGGCATTCCGTGCTCAGGCAGGGTACTTGCAGGGTTTCGCACTGATCGGCCACCGGTACGACCGTCTCCGGAGTGGAGGCGCAGACTACCATGTCCACCTTGCTGTTCATGATCAGCTCTCCGGCCACCTCAGCGGCGCGCAGAGGGTCGGACTGGCTGTCTCCCATGATGATGTTGACCGGGTGGGTCTGACCGTCCCCGCAGGCCAAGCCCGCGCCGATAGCTTCCATGGCCCGGCGCACGCAGTACTGGTCGGCGATTCCGTACGAGGCGAGGTCACCGGTGAGAGGGGTCACGAAGCCGATCTTCACCTCGCGGTCGGTGGCAGCGGCAGCGCTCACCGTGGTGGTGCTGCCGGCAGTCGTCATGGGGCTGCTGGGGACCGTGGATGGCGCCGAGGTGCTCGCCGTGGTGGCCGTGGCCCCCTCGCCACAAGCGGACAGCGCTCCACTCAAAGCGCCTCCCACCCCCACGGTGGCGCCGACGATGCTGGCGATCTTGAGGAACTCACGGCGGCTTACAACTCCGCCTTGAGGGAGGCCGACCTCGTCGTCGTCTTCCGGGCGCGTGTCTTCTCGCATCACTTGCCCCCCCTGGCGATCCTTCTTGCGGGCAGCTGCTGCGCCTAGCGTGGCGGGCCAGAGGCCACGAGGCTTTCGACGTCCTTAGAACACTTCCTCCCGCACTGGAAACTCCTAGCTTCATCCTACGCTTTCACTTGCTTGTACGCATCATCCACAGCTTGTACGTGGGCTTCGTTGCCAAATTCCCGAGCAGCACGGCGAGTCGATCCAAGTCCACCGGTACCGGGCGGACACCTTGATCGAGCCTGATTGCGCGTTCGCAGCCGTCAGCCCGACGGGCTGCCTCGCTAGGTGGTCCGGGTCGTGCTGGTCCCGGTTCCGCTTGCCCCGGTCTGGGTAGTCCCGGTGCTCGGGCTTGCCATGTCCTTCGCAAGGTCCGGCAAAGCGATGAAGTCGAGAGTGCGGATAGTCGCCAGGTTGGCGGTGAGCAATGACAGGGTCGCCGACGTAAGTCGTCCGTCCTTCGATAATAGAAGGATGCCCTTGTCGAGCGCCAGATAAGGTCCCGCGGCCAGACCGTCCGGGGAGTCCTCTCCACTGGCGATGGCCGTGTGAGCGAAACTCAAGCCCTGAGTCACAGCGTACTCCGCGATGAGTACGGCGGTCTCGTAACTGTCGCCTCCCACTTTTCTTTCCACGTCGGTCAGCGTCAGCGTGGAGTCAGTGCCCACGACAAGCGCCGAAGTCGCCCCGAGCTCCGTTATTGCGTCCGTGGTCGTGGCCGGAGGGTCACCGTTTTGAGGGCTGAGGAGGATGGGCCAGCCTTTGACGGCCGCGAGGGGAGCCACCGCGATGGCCTCCGCGAAGCTGTCCGAGGGGACTATGACCACCTTTGCCACCGTCCCCCGCTTGACCTTGACCTGTTTGGCAACAAGAGCTGCCGTCTCATAGCGGTCATCGCCGGTCAACCTGGTCACCGTAGGTTCCTTCAAGATGTCTCGCAGTTGACTCGTGACCCTCGATGGCCGCGAAACACCTACCAGGAAGATCTCCGAGGGATCGAGCCGCTCTATCTCGGTGCTCAGATCAGTCCCGATGCCCTCGGGCGGCACAAGGAGCACGGGGGCTCCGTAGGCCACGGCGAGAGGAGCGGCACAGACCGCTTCTGCATAGTCGTCCCCAGCGGCGAGCACCAGAGCGGGAGCGCCCGCGGGAAAGCCGAGCTTGGAGATGGCGATCGCCGTTCCGTACCGGTCGGCTCCCGCCACGACACGATCGGTGCGGGGCGTCGTCGTGGTGGTGGTGGTCGAGCTTGTGGTCACGGTGGTGCTGGTCTCAGCCTCGGTCGGGCTGCGCGCGAGAGCCGGCAGCAGGAACCTGTCCACCGCGTAGTAGGCACCGCCGAGGACCGCGAGCAGCACGACGGCGGAAAGTAGCCACTTGAAACTCAGGGCCATCGCCCGCCCGACCTTTTGGCCACCAGTGTCCCTGTAGCCATGTTTGCGGAGCGAAGCTCCGCAATGCCAGCAAAACTGGCTATCGGGGTCGTTCAGACCCCGGCACGCTCGACACTTGATGCGATGGGTCGACTCCATCTGCCACGTCCCCACGCTTCTCGAGGTTGAGATCGCAACGCCGGCGGAGCGCTTGCGAACGCCGCCACTCCTGGGTTCCCCCGAACGTACTAAATCATGCCGCGCCATGCAACTTCGGTTGCCCACTCCACGACATGCCCAGCAAGGCCTCAACTGGACTGGACTGCGACAAAGAACGTATTCTGGCGGGGCTAAGTAGTATAGATGCGCACTCGATGACTCCGCAATGAACCGCTCGGCGGGGAACGGGAGAAGGACGATGAACGACACCTACGTCCACGGTTACGACCCACGGGAGGGTGCGCGCTTGCTGGATCAGGCCGGAACCTTGGTGGATCTCCTCCACTCGGATACCTCATACCCCAGGGGCAGCCTCGTCCTCGAGGCAGGGTGCGGCATCGGGGCCCAAACGGTCGCCCTGGCGCGCAACAGCCCGGGTGCGCGAATCGTCTCGGTCGACATATCCGCAGAATCAGTCGCAGAAGCCGAGGCCAAGGTGAAAGCGGCCGGCCTCGCCAACGTGCAGTTTCGGCAAGCGGACATCTTCGCGTTGCCCTTCGACCCGGGATCTTTCGACCATGTCTTCGTCTGCTTCACCCTAGAGCACCTCTCGCGGCCGGTCGAGGCCCTAGCCATCCTCAACGGATTGCTCAAGCCGGGCGGCACCATTACCGCCATCGAAGGAGACCACGGGTCGGCCTACTTCCATCCCGCCAGCGACGCGGCCCACAGGGCGATCCAGTGCCAGGTCGAGTTGCAGCGAGCGGCCGGTGGCAACGCGTTGATCGGGCGGCAGCTCTACCCGCTGCTCACCGAAGCAGGCTTCGACGCTGTCCACGTTTCCCCACGCATGGTCTACGTGGACTGGAGCAGACCCCATCTCGTTGACGGTTTCACCAGAAAGACGTTCACCGCGATGATCGAGGGCGTTCGCGAGGCAGCTATCGAGGCCGGTATCATAGAGCCCGAGGTCTTCGACGAGGGCATCCGAGCTCTCTACAGAACGGCTGAGGCTGATGGCGTCTTCTGCTACACGTTCTTCAAGGTCGTGGGAGAGAAGAGGCGTCGTGCCTAGCGATGGGATCAAGACGGACGCCAGAGACGATACGAAAGGCGGCATAGAGAATGGCCAGACTTCCGGAGTCGGTGCTCCAAATGTGGGAACAGCATGTCGGTCCGATGGTCCTAGCGACCGTGGGAAAGGACGGCGTCCCAAATGCTATTTACACCACGTGCGTCGGCATTCTCGATGAAGAGACGATCGTGGTGGCCAACAACTACTTCAACAAGACCATGAAAAATATCTCCGCGGGGAGCCGGGCCGCGCTGCTCTTCATCACTCCAGAAAAGAAGTCATACCAGATCAAGGGCAGGGTCGAGTACCACGAGAGCGGACCGATCTTCGTGCACATGAAGTCATGGAACCCGCCCGAGCATCCCGGTCACGGTGCGGCAGCTCTCAAGGTGGAGGAAGTCTACAGCGGGGCAGAAAGGATCGTCTAGGACTCAGAGGACCCCTCTCGGCGACGCGCGGTGACACCTAGATACAAGGAGGCCGATCACCTTGCAGAGCTTCTGGTCACATTGGGCCTGGCCGCTCGCTACCTCCCTGCTCGGTTTCCTCTTCACCGGCTTGGTGCTCAGGCAGTGGCTCCAACGGCGAAGACCCCACCAGCTGGCCTGGACGATCGGTCTGCTCTTCTACGCCGTCGCCGCGCTGATGGAGTTCTTTTCGGAGTACTCGGGCGAGTGGAACCCGACGGTCTACCGTATCTACATAGTGCTGGCTGCATCCTTGGTGGCCTTTCTCGGCCTGGGAACGCTGTACCTGTTGGTACACAGACGTCTTTGGGGCCACGTGTACCTGGGGTTCACCCTGGTCTGCCTGGTAGTGTTTCTCGCCGGGACTCTCTCCACGACCCTCGTTGCAGATAAGCTCGTGCCGGGGATAACAGTGGGTGGCCAAGCGCTGGGGCCAAGTATGAGCTTCCCCCGGATGATGTCTCTGTTCTTCAACATCCCGGGTTCGGCGTTTCTGATCGGAGGAGCGCTTCTTTCTATCTGGCGATTCTCCCGCAGGCGGGAGTACAGCTACCGCATGTGGGCAAACGTGCTTATCGCTCTGGGGGCGATCATCATCGCCTTCATCGGATCGCGCGCCAGACTGGGAAACACGGCGGGACTCTATCCCGCGGAGATGTTCGCCTCGGCCCTGTTGCTGGCCGGGTTCCTCATGGCGGGGACGCTGCGAAAAGGAGCCCGGGCCGTCCGAAGCCACCGGTAGCTCGAAAGCAGCCACGCGTCCCGGTAGGGACGAAAGCGGCCGGTGCACATCAAAGAAGCCCTACTCGCTCCTCCACTCGAAGAGCCGGAGGATGCTGTGATAGTCCGTCACGAAGGCGATGTGCGTGGCCGACACGGCGATCGGCATGGAAAGCCAGGGGGGGCCGGCTTGGTCGCTCAGCACCTGCTCCTTCTTGCCCTCGTATCCGCGGGCTACGATCTGATAGAAGGACGGGGCTTCCGGCGCCGGCCGAAAGTAGGCGACGAAGGTCGGCCCCGCCGCCGGGAAATCGCCCGCGGCGTCGATCGTCCTTATGCTGCTTGAGGCCGCGTCGTAGGCCTTCAGTCCGTCGGACCAGAACGTGACCACATCGCCCGCTACAGACGGCCGCCACGCCGAGGTCCCGAGCGACGATGACTGCATGGTGGCGAGATCGAGCACGTGGGTACCTGTTTCGAAACCTCCATCAGCCGTGGCCTGCTCCCAGGCCAGGTGGCTCGACGACAGTCCGTAGCTCCAGGTGGAGTCGCCGAGATAGTAGGCTATGGCGGAAGGAACGAGTTCCTCGACCTCGCCCACGGGCCTGCCGGCCTCGTCCACCAGAACACCGTAGATAGGTTCGCGCCACTCTTCCGGGTTTGTCTCGTGAGGGCTCGACTGGATCCACGTGACTAGGCCTCCCGCCACCTGAGGATAGCCCGGATTCCGATCGGTGCCCGCTATCTCGATCTTTGGCCCATCGGGAAGCCGGAAGGAATAGATGTGGGAGGCCGACAACGCGCCCGATGCCTCGTCGAACGTGCCTTCCCACCAGACCACCAGATCGCCGTCTATCGCGGGTCCGCCGCTCTCGACGGCATCGATGGGCAGTTCGGAGAGACTCCTGGATCCAAAGTCGTACACGTACATTTTGGAACCGGTGTCATCACTGGTGGCGACGACCAGAGCTCGTTCCGAAAGCGCTGCCCCGTAGACGTTGACGAACGCCCCCGGGACCTCTACCTCGACCCACTCGCCGACAGAGTCCCCGGGGGGACCGCCGACGATCGTCGTAGTCGAGAGCGAGGTGGTGGTCGACTGCAAGGCGCCGGTGGTCGAGGTGGATGCGATGGTCGAGGTGGGTGCTGTGGTCGCAGCTGTGGTGGTGGTTACCTGCCCATCGTCGCCGCGGACCAGCAGATATGTGAGTACGGCCGCTACGATCACCACGGCGGCCGCCAGGATGGCGATGAGTATCCACAGGGTCCGGGTGGTGCCCGACGGAGCGGGTGAACCCGACGCCGGCGGGGGTGGAGGGGAGTCCGCGACCGGGGGTGGAGGGGCTGCGAACCTGGTGACAGCCGGCTGACGTTCGGCGGCCATTCCGGCCGGCACGCGCTTGGTCGGTGACCTGGTCGCATCGACCTCAGGTAGGCCCAGCGGCTTGCCGCAACTTCCGCAGAACGTCGCGCCTTCGGTGATCTGCTCCCCGCAATATGGACAAGACATATTGATGCCCTCGTCTGCTCGCCGCGCGATGCAGGCCTGGTTCATAGTATGACAGCGGTTCCCACGATAGGCTACACCCTGGCTTGACCTTGGCCTAGATTCGCGCAAACCGGGGAAATACTCAGCTGAAACAGCAACAGCGCCCAGATGAAGGAAACCAGATGTCCCCTCGACCGCATCGTGTCGCGGCTAAAGCGAAAGCGAGGGTAGCCGACGACGGCGCTCGGAACGCCGCTCGGTACGGCGGCGCACGTGGTGCCCGCGTCGCCCTCCCCGACGCCGCTACTGTAGTCGTCGTGGGCGGAGGCCCCGCGGGATCCTTCTTCGCCATCCGCTTACTCAGGAGAGCCGGGGAGCTCGGCAGGTCCGTGAACGTCGTCATTCTTGAGCGGAAGCGCGAGATCTGTTTCTACAGCCCGGTCGCCTTCTGTTCGTGGGAAGGCTGCAACTACTGCGCCGGGGGCATCTCCCCCTGGCTGGCGGACGTGCTGAAGAAGGACGGTATCCCCTTGCCGGATGAAGTGGTCGAAGGCAGGGCTACCGAGGTCACCGTTCATGGGGATTGGAAGAGCATCCAGCTGCCCGTGCCCGAGGGCCGGGAGATGCTTTCGGTGTTCCGCGGTTCGCGGCCCCGGCAACGCACCGGGCGCTATGAGAACTTCGATACCTTCCTGCTCCACACGGCGGCCGACGAGGGCGCGCAGGTGATCACGGCCGAGGTGAAGAGTGTCCGCTACTCGGCCGAGGGCAAGCCTGCGATCGGCTACCGCACGGTGGTCGAGTCCGACAGCGCCCTCCCCGACGCGACTCTCGAGGCCGATTTCCTTGTGTTCGCCACGGGGGTAAATCGGGCGCCGGGCATGGAGGTGGCGTCAGACCCGCTCTTCGTGCAACTCAAGACTATGGTCCCAGGGTTGGGACCACCCAAGGTACGCAAGGCGGTTATCGCGGAGATGCAGGCCGAGGAGGACCTGCTCCGGCCCCTGGACGGCGAGGTGCACTTCGTCCAGTACGGCTCGAAAGAGCTGCACATCGAGATGTCGTCGCTCATCCCCAAGGGGACGTGGATCACCGTCGCACTCCTGGGCAAGAGCATCGATCGCGCGGACGCTTCTGAGTACCTGGATATCATGCAGCGGTTCGTCGAACTGCCCCACATCCGGCGCCTATTCCCGCGGAAGACCGTCCTTCGGCCAGGCTGCGCTTGTCACCCCAACATGACGGTCGGGGCCGCAAAGAACCCCATCGGCGACCGGTTAGCGCTCGTCGGCGACATGGCGGTGTCGCGGCTGTACAAGGACGGTCTCTACTCAGCCTATACGACCGCATCGGCGCTGGCCGACTGTATCCTCGAGGAGGGCGTCGACCGGGCTAGTCTGGCGCGGCGCTATCTCCCGGTAGTGAAGCGATTCGACCGGGACAACCTCTATGGCCGCATCATCTTCTCGCTCAGCCGCTGGGTCTTCGCGAACCCTTCTTTGAGCAGAGTCCTCTACCAGGCTCTGCTGACGGAGCGCAAGACCAAACGGTACGAGAGGCGACGGATGGCTCAGGTGCTCTGGCGCATCGCCAGCGGGGACGATAGTTACCGCCACATATTGACCACCATGCTCCACCCCGTCTCAATATGGCTGATCCTGAGCGGAGGCCTGCTGGCCACCATCAGGAATCAGGTTGCTGAGCGCCTGTACGGGCTTGACTGGACGGGCATCGGTCGCTACTCCACCGGCGTACCCATCGAGGAGGTGGAGAAGAAGCGCCGGGAGCTGTTCTCCGTGTTGGGGGTGGAGCCGCCCACCCGGCCTCCGCACGTGGAACGGATGTACTCCATCCGGATCGGAGCCGGCGAGGAAGCCATCCTCCGACAGCTCGGCGCCTTTGGCGACCCACACCGGGAATACTTCACACCCCGGTTCATCAAGGTCCGACGCACCGCCGGTGTGGCGAACCAGGTAGGGACCACTATCCATTACGATGTCACCCCTTCGTGGCTGTCGTTCAATGTGGCTCTCGAGAAGCTGGTTCCAGGGCGGTACCTGCTCTACCGTATCCTCGACGGGTTCGGCCGGGATGGTATCTTCGCGTTCGACATCGACCGGCTGAAGCCGGGCGTCAGCTTGCTTACGATCTATGTGGGCTTCGATTTCGTCAGGGGAAAGGGACCGTCCAGCAGACTCGGCTGGCCTCTCGTCCGCCGGATCTTCCCCGAGTTCGCGCACGACGTGCTGTGGAACCACTCCCTGTGCAAGATCAAGAGCCTCGCGGAGTTGGAGGGAGACGAGCATGAGCCGGTTAGCTAGTATCGGGAGCGGCCCACCGACCAAGAGAGGGGACATGAAGAAAACGCTCATCATCTCCGGGGCAGCGTGCATCGTGATCGGCCTGGCCTTGTTCGTGGTCTTCTTGGTCTACTGGGCATCTGGCCCGGACGAGACCGGGCTCATGGGCGACATCGACCGCCACTTCATCGAAGAGATGATCCCGCATCATGAGGATGCAGTGGCCATGGCCGAGTTGGCACTGACCGAAGCCGAGCATCCGGAATTGAGGCAACTCGCGGCGAACATAAGAAGGGACCAATC
>JAZDLO010000227.1:0-22087 GCA_043801935.1 bacterium | reverse complement strand
GAGAACTCCTTGATGATGTCGACGGCGTGCGAGGTACCGAGGCGCGCCGCGCCCGCGTTTATCATGAGCTCGGCGTCCTCGGCGGTGCGGATACCCCCGGAAGCGTCCACGCCCACGCTCTCGGGCAGGAGGTCGCGGAAGAGCTCCACGTCCTTAGCCGTGGCCCCTCCCGGGGCCTTGCCGGTGGAGGTCTTGATAAAGTCTGCTCCCGAGTCCTCAACGATCTTGCAGACCAGGCGCTTGAGTTTCTCGTCGAGGTAATAGGCCTCCACGTTGGCCTTCACAAGCACAAGACCTCGGCCGGCGTTGACGCTGGTCATGCGCACCGAGCGCACCACGCTGCGCAGCTCGTCTCGCACGTACCGGAAATCGCCGGACAGCATGGCCGGGATATTCATGACCACATCGAGTTCGTCGGCGCCCAGAGCCACCGCCTGCTCGGCCCCCGTGATCTTGGTCCGCTGGGAATCGGCCCCCAGAGGGAAGGATACGACGGTGCCGACCTTCACGTCGTAGCCTTTCAGAAGCTGACGAGCTACCGGGACGCAGTAGGGCAGAACGCTCACCGAGGCGAAATGGTAGGAGATCGCGTCCCGGCACAGCGCCTCGACGGCGGTGTTGGTGCCGGATGCCTCGAGAAGGGTGCTGTCGATGGTCTTGGCTAGCTCTTCTACTCTCACAGCGTCCTCATCTCCTAGATAGGTCCTCTATCATACACCGCCCGGCAAGTCCCTCTCCGGGAAGCGCCAGCGCAGGATGTGCCGGTCCTCCCCTTCGCCGTAGAAGTGCGGGATGAAAGCCTCGTCGACGAACCCGGCGCTCCTGTAGAGGTTCACCGCCTTCACGTTGTCGGGCGCCACTGTGAGCACCAAGCCTTGAGCGTCCAGATTGCGGGATTCCTCTGCGATCGCCAGGAGGAGGTCGCGTCCCAAGCCCCTGCCTTGCCACTCGGGGCGGATGTAGAAACCGACGACATAGAAGAAACCGGGCTCGTCCAATTCCCGCAACAACTGGCAGCTACCCACGATCTCGCCCCCGATCCGCGCCAGGAAGACGGCGCCTGCTTGGGCCATCACCGCCAGGTCATAGGTGCGGAGACCGGCGGGCCCGAAGGCCCGCCGGTCATAAGCCTCCAGCGTCAGGAGCAACGCGTGGTCGGGGCGGTGTACACGCTCGACCGTCAGCTCATCCTTGGACTCAGGCGACTCAGGCATATGCGACCTCACGCCGGGGGCGATAGCTGAGAGAGCGGGAGCATCACCCAGCGGCCCAGTTGTTTGACGACCAGCGGCAGGTGGGGATCGATCTCAGCCAGCGAACGGCGGCTGTCGGGGCTCGGAAAGACGCTCTCGGCGGGATCGTTCGCAACGGCGACGGCCGCCGCCAGCACCTCGCCGTCGCCAGCTCGGCGGGCAGAGGACAGGGCTGCCTCGGCGGCGGAGCCCGACGGGGCCGCCGCATCATCGTCGACGGCGTGACCCGCGTACATGGCTCCCGTAGCTGTGAGCACCGCCACCCCCTCCACACGACCACGAGAGGGAGCCACCCGAGCTGCGGCGGCCTTCGCCGCGTCGATCAGGCGTCCCAGTTCGGGAGAGAGTCGATCTTCGTGCATCCGGCCCTTCGTCCTCGTCAGAACCACAGCTGAAAGATCAGCGTGGTCACCGCGATCCCCAGCAGCGCCCCCAAGACTACCTCGAGAAAGGAATGGACACCGGTCTCCATCCGGCTCTGCCCGACCAAGATCGCTATGATGAAGACGATGGCACTTACCAGTAGCCCTTGACGGGAAGCGCCGATCACAAAGGTCACGGCCGTCCAACCGGCGAAGGCGATAGCCGCGTGCCCCGAAGGCAGACCTCCAGAGAGAAGCGTCCCTTTGCGACGAGTGGCTTTGATCGCGATCGCAGCCAGCGCGACCACGATAAGGGCGACGATGGTCAAGTGAGCTGGGGATCTCCTGATCACGGTCAGCAGTTCCAGCGAGACGTGGGCGAGCCTGTCGGCCAGTACTAAGTATGCCACCACAAGGGAGTTGATGGCCGCCACCAGCACGGCGCCGGCGGCCAGGTCTTTCGCCGTCTTAGCCCGGGGGTCGAACTCGTCGGTGATGATGTCCACCAGCGCTTCGATAGCCGAGTTGATCAGCTCCGCCATGAGGACGAACGCGACGGTGGCGAACACCACGACCAACTCTATGCGGGAGACGTCGAGGAAGATACTGGCCACCAGCACGACAAGAGCGACGGCGATGTGGATGCGCATGTTGCGCTGATGCCTGACCGCGAGAACGAGGCCCTGAAAGGCGTGATCGAAGCTCTTGAGCAGCGTCGTCTTGCGGCGCTCTGGCGTCATACCCGGCCCTCCCGAGCAGCCCGGCGGTGTCAGACCTTCGTAGATGGAGAAAAAGCGCTTACCACGTTGTCCAGTACCTTGAGAAGCGCCTGCTCGCGCCGGCGCATCCCCTCTTCGTCTCCTTCGTGGTCATATCCCAGAAGGTGAAGGGCCCCATGGATGATGGTCCAGCCCAGTTGACGGCCTGCGTCGCGACCGTCCTCCGCGGCGTAGCGGCGTACCACAGCCGGGCAGACGATCACCTCCCCCAGATCGGGAACGATCTCGCCGTCGACCAGCCCGTTCTCCACCGGCAGTCCCTGGGACGGCCAGTCGGGCCACTGGGCGTCATCGTCCGCTGAACCGAAGGAGAGAACGTCGGTGGGCTCATCCAGCCCGCGATAGCGACCGTTCAGCTCCGCGATCTCCGGCTCGTCGACGAAAACGACCACCATCCCTCCTTGCGCACCCTCGGCATCGAGCACCGACTGCACGAGTTCGGTCACCGCGTCCTGGGAGCAGTCGAGCCCCACTTTGTCGATCACTTCCACTTGGGTCCTCACGGCTCACCAGCGGAACCGTCACCGGGTTTCGCGTCCCCGGCGGGGGCCGCCGGATCGGCCGGCTCCGTGGGCGGAGCGCTCCTCGCCCTCAAGGCGGCGGCACTGGGTGGCGTCGCCGACCTGACCGGGCCCTCGGCGGTGTCGGCTGGCGCCGGCGTTCCATGGTGCCCGGTGCTCGGCCCGCGAGATCGATGGCCGTTCTGGCCGTTGAGTTCCGGGTAGCGGATGCGATGGCCGACGAGCCCGCGCAGGCTCGTGTCGAACGAGTCCCGGATCTTGTGCAGGTCGCTCTGGGTCAGGGGGGACTCGTCCAACTGCCCGTCCTGGACCTTCTGCTTGATGATCTCCTGGATAGCCCCTTGGATCTTGCGCCGAGTGGGATTCTGCATCGCCTTGACTTGCGCTTCCACGCGGTCGGCCAGCATCACTATGGCGGCCTCCTTTGACTGAGGCTTCTGTTCTTCGTAGCGGTAGCTCTCCTCGTCGACCTGGTCTTTCGAGGCCTCGAGCGCCTTATGATACTGATAGACCAGCACCGAGGTGCCGTGGTGCTGCTTGATGATGTCCACGACCGGCGCCGGCAGCCCGTATTGCCTGGCCAGATGCTCCCCGTCCCTCACGTGGGCGGTGATGGCCAGCTTGGAAAGATTGGGGCTTAGCCGGTCGTGCGGATTAGAGACATAGATCTGATTCTCGGAAAAGTAATCGGGGCGGACGGTCTTGCCGATGTCGTGGTAGTACGCTCCCACCCTAGCAAGTAACGGATCGGCCCCGATCGTCTCAGCCGCGGCTTCGGCCAAGTTGCCCATGAGGATGCTGTGGTTGTAGGTTCCCGGCGCCACCTGAAGGAGCTTCTTGAGCAGGGGCTGGGCCGGGTTGGCCAGCTCGAGCAACCGGAGCGGGGTGGTCAGGTTGAAGACCGTGTCCAAGACCAAAAGGAGCAGGATGGTCAACACTCCGGCCAGCAGACCGTTGGCCAGGCCCCACGCACCCGCGCGCAGCGCCTCGCCCGAAGATGCCTCCTTGAATACCTCGATCGAGAAGACCGTGAACGCCGCCAAAAGCATGGTCGCGAAACCGGCTCCCAGCAACGCCGCCCGCTGGGCCACCCGACTGACGAGGTAGAGCGACAGCGCCCCCACGATCACCGCCACCAGGGAGTAGCGCATGTCGAAATCGGTCAGCAGACCGATGTTGAGCGAGGTCAACACGACGAGGAGGAGCGCGCTGCGGGCGTTGAGGATGATGGACACCACCATCCCCAGAGCGGCGACGGGGATCAAGTAGGCCGATAGAGGCGGGAGCACCAGTACCCGGCCCACCGCCGTAGCCCCAAGCATCAAGACAACAAGGGCGAGCAGCATGTTATTGCCGAACCCGGCGGTCTTGTTGAAGCGGTGGAGGAGCCGCGAGAATACGGCGACCTCCAAGGCGACTATCAGGAAGACACCCAGCCACACCTTCCACCCGGACCGGGTCTGCGCCAAGCCCATCGCCTCCAAGGCCAGGGCATCGTAGGCGGTGACCAACTCGCCTTTCTGCACCACCTGCTCGCCTTTGAGGATGGTGACCATTACGGGCGCTATCTCGGCCATGGCGGCTTCCCGGCGGGCCAGGGTCTGTTCCTGGTCCACCAGTTGATTGGGTCTCACATAGGCCGAGACCATCTCGTAGAGGGCATCGGAGGTGGCGGCCGAAAGAGCCAGGGCGTCGGTGATGGACCGCAACTTCTCACGAGCGGCTTCCAGGGAGCCATCGGTTATGCGATTGGCATACAACGCCTTGAGTGCCACCAGGGCCTGCCGCTGCATCTGCTCGTAGGCGTATGAGCCGGCCGTCAGAAGGTATTCGAGGGTGGCCACCGACGTCGTGCGGGGAGCCACTCTTTGAAGCTTCGCCAGCGCCTGGTCAAGATCGGACGTCTCGGCCAGCTCTTTTCGCAGGCTCCCCACCCCCTGGAGAAAGACCTCCATTTCGGTGGTGGCCCTGGTCAGGGCCTCCGCGTCGGGGAAGTATACCGGCTCAACCAATTGGCCCACTTGAGCCTTCAGGTTCTCTGTGGCCTGAGAGTCGAGAACCGTGATGGTTCTTTCGGCGACTACCGACCGTGGCGCGGGGCTCCCTTGGACGAAGCCGTACAGCGCCGGCAGGTAGACAGAGAAGATGATCGCGGTGAGACCGATGACCAGGCACGCGAGCAACACCAACTCGAAACGGAGCCGGTCCCGGCCGTTTATCCATTCTTGGGAATCCGCCAGCCGCTCGCGTAGCCAGAAGCGATATCGGTTCATAGCTGTGGGCGGCGCTTACGAGTCGGCCGCTGCGGCACTCCCCCGGCCGCTATGACGCCGCTTTCCTGGCCCGTGAGACGTCGCCTTGCGGGCAGGCTGATGTTCTTCGCCATATTGCTTGTACGCGGACACGATGTCTTGCACAAGCTTGTGGCGGGCCACATCCTGGCTGTCGAAGAACACGAACGAGATGTCTGGGATGCTGGTGAGCACCGCGCGCACGTTGACCAAGCCGGAGTGCTGGCCCCGAGGAAGATCGATCTGGGTGATGTCACCGGTGACGATCATCTTAGCCCCGAAACCCAGACGGGTAAGGAACATCTTCATCTGCTCGGGACTCGTGTTCTGAGCCTCATCCAGGATGATCAGCGAATCGTTGAGCGTGCGGCCCCTCATATAGGCGAGCGGAGCAACCTCGATGGTGCCCCGCTGCAGGTGCTCGGTGAGCCGGTCGGTGTCCATCATGTCGTACAGGGCGTCGAACAGAGGTCGCAAGTAGGGATCGACCTTTTCCATGAACCCCCCGGGCAGGAAGCCGAGCTTCTCTCCCGCCTCCACGGCCGGACGGGTAAGGATGATACGAGCCACCGCACCGGACAGCAGCGCCGAGGTAGCCATAGCCATCGCCAGATAGGTCTTGCCGGTCCCGGCCGGTCCAATGCCAAATGTGATGGTGTTGTTCCGGATGGCGTCGACGTAGGCCTTCTGGTTGACGGTCTTGGGCCGGATGCGCCGTCCGCGGTGCTCCAGGATGACGTCACCAACGATATTCCCCAAGTCCTTTGCCCAGTCGCGATGGCCCGAGCTGAGCGAGGCGGCCAGCTCGAGAGTAGATCGGTCCAGGCCTTGGCCCGAGCGCAACAGGGTCAGCAGCTCCTCGACCAGAGCCTCTCCCCGCTCCACCTCGGCGGCGGCTCCGTCCAACGTGAGCTGGTTCCCACGTAGGCTGATATCACACTGGAGCAGGTCTTCCAGGGCGCGCAGATGAGTGTCGTGCTCACCGACGAACAGGGCGGCCACACGATTGTCAAGGTCGATCTGCTTGGTGGAGCCTTCTGTGCCCAAGGCGCCCCTCCCCCCATAGCCGTCCGCAACCCCCGCCGAGGTCCCTCGAACTCGTTTCACGCGGATAGACGCTCCTTGACCAGGCGCGACGCCAGCTTGCCGTCGACCCGGACCCCACCTTGGCCCATGACGGCTGCCATGACCTTGCCCATGTCCCTCACAGAGGACGCGTCGGTCTCGGCGACGACGCGATCGATGAGGCCGGACAACTCCGCCTCGTCCATCTGGGTGGGCAGCAGATCTTCGACGATATGGGCCGCATACTCCTCGTGAGAGGCCAGGTCCTCACGACCACCGGCCCTAAAAGCCTCGATCGATTCCTCGCGGCGCTTGAGTTCGCGGCGCAGAACCAGAAGCTCGGCGGTCTCGTCAAGCTCCTGCCGGGCCTGCTTGCCTTCTTTCTGCAACTCACATACCAGCATGCGTAGTGCCGTAACCCGCTCCTTGTCCCCGGCCTTCAGAGCTACCCTGACCGACTCTTGGAGGTCAGACAGCATGCTCACCAAAAATCACCCAGGCCTTCCCCACCGAGAATATGGACATGGAGGTGCTGTACCTCTTGGCCCCCATCAGAGCCAACGTTCGTGAGCACCCGGTAGCCGGTCTCGCTGATGCCGAGCTGCGCGGCCGTGCGGACTACGAACTGGAGAAGCGCATGACCCTCGCAGGCTTGCCAGCGATCCAGATCGTTGAGCGATCCGATGTGCTCGCGCGGCACCACCAGCACGTGCTGAGCAGCCTTTGGGTCGATGTCGCGAAAAGCAACGAAAGCATCATCCTCCGCGACAATCTCACTGGGAACGGCCCCACTGGCAATCCTACAGAATATGCAGTCTTCCATGGGGTTTGATTATACTACCAATCCCCCAGCTCAAACCGGGCAACAGCCACTGCCACTGGTCCCGCGGTTTCGGCGCGGAGGACGGCCTGACCCAGTCTTGCCGTCGTGGCGCCCCCCGCCAGGAACAGTTCCAACTCGGCTTCGGTCCAGCCACTTTCCGGCCCGACCCAGAGCGAGACGCCGGACGGCAGACCCGAGACAGTCCGCCCGCCGGACACCTCCTGTCGGGGTAGAGCTGCACGGAGCACGTACCGAAGATCGCTGAGCGCCTCCGGTTCGAGGATCACCGTCATCGAACCTTTCCCGGCCATGCGGTCCAGCCCATCGCCGACGGACTCGGCGATGTCCACCCATGGCAGCGCCGTTTGCTTGCTTTGCTTGGCCGCCTCGCGAGCGATGCGCCGCCAGCGCACCAGCCGTTCCGCCGCCGCGTCCTCCTTCAAACGTGCAGAGCCCGCGGCCGGGACGAGCAGGAAGAAGCAGGCTCCCACCTCGGTACCTTTCTCGATCACGTAGTCCATCACCGAAGGGCGAGCCAGAGCCTGCACCACCCCGACCTGAGTCCGGTAGACGGCGCCGGCAGCGGCGCCGTCAAGGCGAGCGGAAAGCTTGACACGAACCGGGCCGGTCGCGGCACTGACGACCGCCGCGTATACGTCGCCTGACGACGCTACGACCTCACAGCAGTCGCCTTCGCGCACGCGCAGCACCTTGAGGGCGTGATGCGAATCTTCGGCCCCGAGAACGACGTCGCTTCCCAGGACCGCGCCGGCTCCCGGCACACCGGAGTGTTGCGGCTCACGCTCCAGGAAGAACCGTGGACAGAAGCCGGGTCGTCCCCTCGGCGACCGGCCGCCCCTGTTCCCGGCCTGGCCCATCCCCCGCGAGTCGCGCACCGCGAGACCCGCTCAGTTTGCGGCCATCGGGCCGCTTATCAGCTTGAGCGCCGCCTGTACGGCCTCGTCCACGCCTACAGTGTTAGGGTCGTCCGCGGCGACCACGTCGGGGGCGATGCCCGTCTTGTTGATGTCACGGCCGTTGGGAGTGTAGTAGACGGCGGTGGTCACCTTGATCACTCCCCCATTGCTGAGCGGCTCGATGGTCTGCACCAAGCCCTTGCCGAACGTGGTCTCGCCCACCAGGGTGGCCCGCTTGTCGTCCTGCAGAGCCCCGGAGACGATCTCGGAGGCGCTGGCCGTGTACTGATCGGTGAGCACGTACAGCGGCACCTGGGTGAATGCTTGGCCGGTGGCGCTACGGATCTCCTTGGGAGAGTGGAGACCTTCGGTGGTCACTATCACTCCATCGGGGATGAAGATGCTCGCCACGCTCACCGCCTCGTTCAGTAGTCCACCCGTGTTGCTGCGCAGGTCGAGGATAATGGCGGCGGCTCCATCGGTCTCCACCGAATGCTGCACCTCGGCGCGCAGCGCCGCCGCCGAGCCATCGGAGAAGGTGAAGAAACGGATGAGCGCTACCTTCTTGCCGGCCGTAGTCAGGACCTCGCTCTCGACGACCGGTAATACGATGGTCTTACGGGTGAGCGTGTAGTCTTTGGTCTCCCCGCCGGGCGGCAGCTGAGAGGCGTCGGCAGTAGCACCGCCGATGGTGTCGGTGGTGGTAGTAGTGCTGGTGGTAGTCGTAGGGCTGGTGGAGGTGACGGTCGAGCCGGTGCCACCGGCCCCCCCAGCAATCGTCGTCGTGGTGGAAGCGACCGGCCGGTAGAGCGTTAGCGAGACCGTGGTCTCCTCAAGGCCTTTGATCCTACCCACGACCTCGTCCAAGTTCTGTCCCTCTGTGGAGAGACCGTCAACGGCCAGGATGATATCCCCGGGCCTGATACCCGCCTGCTGGGCAGGGCTACCCTTGAAGGTCGCGACGATCGTCACCAGGCCATCCTTCATCTCAACGGTCATGCCCACCCCGCTGTACGAACCGGTGATGTGCTCCCGGTAGCTGTCGTATTCCTCGGGATCCATGTAGACGGTGTAGGGATCGTCCAGCCCAGCGATCATGGCGCGAATCGCGTCGTCCGTAAGGGCAGCGCCGTCCACCTGCATGTAATACGTGGATTCCAGCTTGTCGAGGATTTCCTGCCCCAGGTCGCCGTTTCCCCCGGCTGCGCGGACGACACTGCTAGGCAAGGCCCCGCGCACGGCGCCACGTACCCCGGGGTTGAGCCCCAGTAACAGACCGCCCCACACCAGAAGGATGGCCGCAACCAGTCCGGCGAGGATCAGAAGAGGGGTCTTCGTGCTATTTCGCATACGTCTCTCTCTCCCGTGACGGTTGCTCCTCTCGAGCACCGTCGATCATAGATAACCCATCGGATCGACCGGGGAACCGTTCACCCGCACTTCGAAATGCAGATGGGGCCCGGTGGAGTACCCGGTGCTCCCCACCTTGCCGATGACCTCTCCCCGTTTGACACTCTGTCCCTCGGTCACGAGGATCTCCGATTGGTGAGCGTAGAGCGTGGCCAAGCCGCCACCATGCGAGATCACGACGCACTTGCCATATCCACCTCGCCAGCCCGCGGAGACGACGGTACCGCCCGACGCCGCCCGGATCGACGTGCCCATACCCGCGGAGACATCGATACCGGTATGCATCTTGCGCACGTGGAAAATGGGGTGGATACGGTAACCGAATCCAGACGTGACGTTGCCGTCGACCGGCCAAGCGAGGATACCGCTGCCGGCCTTGGTAGACCTTCCCACACTCAGAGAGCGGAGCATGCTGCCTATCCGATCGGACTCCGCGACGAGGGCATCTTCCTGCTTAGCCCACGCGGCCTTGTCTTTCTCGGTCTTCTTCACCACCTGTTGCTTCGCCTTCCGAGCCGACTCGAGCCGCTCCAACGAGGCCTGCCGTTTGTCGGCACGAGCCTGCAGCTCCTTGGTCAGCGCACGTTGATCCTGCTCGAGGGCGGCCACCCGGGTCCGTTCCTCCTCCAGCGCCTGCCTCTGCGCCACCACCTGGGTCTTGAGGTCCTTGATCTGGCCAAGGATCGTGTTGTCCTGGCCCACGACGACCGAGAGGAGATCGATGCGGCCCACGAATTGCGAGAGTGAGCTCGGTTCGAGGAGGGCCTCCAGATAGATCAGGCGTCCGCCCGACTTGTAGACGTTGGCCACCCGGGTGTTGAAGACCTCTTGCTGGGTCTGCAGGTCACGCTCGGTCTGTCCGAGTTGCGCGCGCTTGCGGGCGAGTTCCACGCTTACCTGGTCCAGCTGATTACGCAGGGCCGCGAGCTTCTCGGCAGCGGCGTCTCGCGCGCCGGTGGCGATCCGCAGTTCCTTCTCAAGCCCCTCGATGCTCTGGTCGAGAGCGACGATGTCGCCGAGAGCGGCCTTCCTGGCCTTCTCCGCCTCGGCCATCTTGGTTCGTAGCTTCTGGATCTGGACCCGTGTGTCCTCAAGCTTCTCGTTGAGCTCGCTTCTGGAGACGGCCAAGGCCTGTCCGTGCTTCGAGAGGCCGGTCGGAGACAGCGAGAACGGGAGCGCGACCAGGACAGCAGTAAGGACCGCGACCGCCGCCCCCCTCTGCACCAGCCTGGACCAACTATGTACGCGATGCGTGTGCACAGCCATGGGACGAGCCCCCAGCCGGGATGACCTTTGCCTCAGACTTTGAGAAAACGTCGCAAACCGATGCCGGAGCCGGCGGCGCCGATCACCACGCCCACCGCGAGCAGGACGATGGTGACCAGGACATAGGGCACTGCATCGAGCGGCACGGCCATGAAGGGCAGGCTCTCCCTGATCCTCTCTACCAGGAAACTGTTCAAGACCAGCACCACTACCGTCGCGGCCAGAGCCCCGAAGAACCCGACCGTCACCCCTTCGATGACGAAAGGCCAGCGGATGAACCAGTTGGTGGCCCCCACCAGCTTCATGATCTCCACCTCGCGTTTGCGAGCGAAGATGGAGAGGCGGATGGTGTTGGAGATGAGGAGGATGGCCACGATCCCTAGGAGCACAATGAAGATGACCATGAAGTTACGCGCCTGAGAGGTGAAGCTGAACAGCTTGTCGGCGATCTCCTTGCCGTAGTTGACCTCGTCCACGATGGGATCGCCATCGAAGCGTGCTGCTACGGTATCCACCATCTGGGGATCATCGAGCGCTATCTCAAAGGAGGCCGGCAGCGGGTTACTGGTGAGGTTGTCGAGGATCTCAGGATTGTCTTTGAAGTCCTCCTTGAGCCGCTCGAGGGCATCCGTCTTGCTCACGAACACCGAGCTCTTGACCTCGGGCCAGCTCATGATCTCGGTCTGCATGGCCTCGATGTCGCTCGCCGATGGGTCGGGGTCGGTCTTCAAATAGACCGTGATCTCGACCTTCTGCTCCACTTCCTTCAAAAGAGCATCGGTGGTGTAGACGAACACCAAAACTCCGCCCAGAACCACGATCGACAGGAACACCGTCACCAAAGCGGCGATGGTCATGAAGTAGTTGCGCTTGAGCGAACCAAAGGCCTCTTTGAGAAAGAAGCTAATCCTCCCCATAGCCGCCTCGCTTCTGATCGCGTACCACCTTGCCGGCGTCGAGCGCCACCACCCGGCGGCGCATACGGTCCACCATCTCCCGGTCGTGAGTGGCCATGAGCACCGTCGTGCCCGTCTTATTGATGCGATAGAGCAGTTGCATGATGCCCATGGATGTCTCGGGATCGAGGTTCCCCGTGGGCTCGTCGGCGACGAGCAAGGGAGGGTGGTTCACGAACGCGCGGGCTATGGACACCCGCTGCTGTTCCCCTCCAGAGAGCTCGTTGGGATAGCTGCCGGCCTTATGACCCAGGCCGACCAGAGATAGGATCTCGGCCGCCTTCTTCTTGGAGGCGCCGGTGGCAGTGCCCGTCACCACGAGGGCGTACATGACGTTATCGAACGCGGTCTTATTGGCGAGCAGCTTGAAGTCCTGGAACACGCAGCCGATGTTGCGTCGCAGGTAGGGCACCTTCCATTTGCGCAGGGTGGCCAGATCGCGGCCCCCGACCATGACCCGGCCCCTATCAGGCTCGAGCTCACGTATGAGTAGACGGATGAACGTAGATTTGCCCGAGCCGGAAGGGCCTACGAGAAAGACGAACTCACCCTTCTCGATGTGAAGGCTGACCGACTCGAGACCGACAGTGCTTGGGTGATAGATCTTCGTTACGCCTTCGAACTTGATCACGTGCTACCCGTAACCTCCGTTTTTGGACATCTGGCTAGTATTCTTCAGGGGCCGGCAAAAGCCTCCCGGTCCGGCTTTGGCCCGCTAGACCGACCGGTGTCCGAGCTTGCCCGTGGACCTTTGCCAGACGTACTCCCGTATGAAATCGTCTATCGCGCCGTTAAGGACGGCTTCTACGTTGCCCTTTTCAAAGTTGGTGCGGTGGTCTTTCACCAACGTGTACGGGGCGAGCACATAGGAACGGATCTGACTGCCCCACCCGATCTCTTTCTGCTCCCCCTTCTCCCGAGCCATCTCCTGATCCCGCTTCTCGTGCTCGAGCAGCAGCAGCTTGCTGCGCAGCATGCGCATGGCTGTTTCGCGATTCTGGATCTGTGAGCGCTCGTTCTGGCATTGGACCACAGTCCGGGTGGGGACGTGCGTGATCCTCACGGCTGAATCCGTCTTGTTGACATGCTGCCCGCCGGCCCCCGAAGAGCGATAGGTCTCGACCCGGAGGTCTTTGTCGTCGATGTCCAACTCTACTTCCCCATCGATCAGCGGCGTCACGTCCAACGAGGCAAAGGACGTGTGCCGCCGGCTGGCTGAATCGAAGGGGGAGATGCGCACCAGACGGTGCACTCCCCGTTCCGCTGAGAGCAGACCGTACGCGTTCTCCCCGTGCACAGTGAAGGTGGCGCTCTTGATGCCGGCTTCGTCGCCTTCGCTGGCCTCGTTCAATTCGACACCGAAATCGCGCGTCTGCGCCCAACGCAGGTACATGCGCAGGAGCATCTCGGCCCAGTCCTGGCTCTCGGTCCCGCCCGCCCCGGGGTGGATGCTGACGATGGCGTCACCGCCGTCGAACTCCCCCGTGAACAGGCGCTGCTCCTCCAAGCGCTCGATGGTCCGGCCGATCTCGGCCGCCAGCCGTCCGACCTCTTCTTCCAGCTCGTCGGGCACCTCGTCGCCGGTCGTCGCCTCGCCGGCCATGTCGAGGAGTATCTCCAGATCGTCCACCTGGGAGACCAGCAGCTCGTATTCCTCCACGCGGCTGCGAAGACGGCTGTACCGGGTGCTGAGCCGCTGAGCATGACTCTGATCATCCCAGAAGTCGGGGGCATGCATCACCCCCTCAAGAGCGGAGATCTCGCGCTTCAGAGTATCGGGGTCAAAGATAGTCCCTTGCCCACAGGAGCTTCTCGCGGAAGACCGTCAGGAGCTCTCGGTATTCGGCAAGGGACGTCGTTTGTCTCTCTGTCTTTTCAGCCATTATCCAGGGAAGTATAGCTCAGCAGTGGGGGCTCGTCCCATAACCCGGCGGCCTGCGGGCCGCGGAACCGGGCACGGTCAAACGCCGCAGCACTTCTTGTACTTCTTGCCGCTTCCGCAAGGGCAGGGGTCGTTGCGGCCCACCTTGCTCACGCTACGCGGAGCCACCACGGTACGAGTCGCCTGTTGGGCGGCGTCGTACGCCTCGGCTGAGCTGTCAGCCATCATCCCGGGCTGGGCCACCGAGGCTGCGCCCGCTGCAGCGAAATTCTGGGCCAAGCCGGTGTCGCCACCCCCCGAATAGGCCAGTTGGCGCGCGGGAGCGGCTTCCTGCGGTTGGTCCTCACGGACGATCTCCAGATGATAGAGGTAGCGGACGAAGTCCGCCTGGATGGAATCCATCATCTCCTGGAACATCTTGAACCCCTCGTTCTTGTACTCCACCAGGGGATCGCGTTGGGCCAGAGCCCGCAGTCCTATTCCTTCGCGCAGGTAGTCCATCTCGTACAGATGGTCGCGCCACTTGGAGTCGATTGTGCGGAGCAGCACCCAACTCTCCATCTCCCGCATGACCGGCGCCCCGAAGCGTTCCTCTCTGGCCTCGTAGACCTTGAGGGCATCTTCGACCACCAGGTCGGCAAGCACTTCGGCGTCGAGTTCGGAAGGTTCGCCCAAGCCCTCGACCGTCAGCGTGGTCGGGAAGAACGTGCGCAACATGGTGAGCATCTCCTCGAGGTCCCACTCCTCGGAGAAGCGCGAAGTGACCGTGAAAAGAGCCACCTGCTCGCGAAGGATGTGCTCGATGATACTCACGACGTCGTCGCGCAGGTCGTCGCCGCTGAGGATGCGCTGACGTTGCCCGTAGATGACCTCGCGCTGCTTGTTCATCACGTCGTCGTACTCGAGGACCCGCTTCCGGATCTGGAAGTTCTGCTCTTCCACCTTCTTCTGGGCGCTCTCGACCGAGCGGGAGATCAGGCTGTGCTCGATCGGGACGTCTTCTTCCAGTCCCAGACGGTCCATGAGGCGGTGGATACGCTCGCCGCCGAAGATACGGAGGAGATCGTCCTCGAGCGAGATGATGAACTGGCTGGCCCCCGGGTCGCCCTGGCGGCCGGACCGACCGCGGAGCTGGTTGTCGACCCGGCGGGCTTCGTGCCGCTCTGTGCCGAGGACAAAGAGCCCACCGGCTCCCACCACACCATCACCCAGCTTGATGTCGGTGCCCCGACCGGCCATGTTGGTGGCGATCGTGATGGCTCCGGGTTGCCCGGCCTGCGCGACAATGGTGGCCTCTTTGGCGTGATGCTTGGCGTTCAAGACCTCGTGTGGGATGCCCCGGCGCTTGAGCATATCCGCGAGATGCTCCGACTTCTCCACGGAGATGGTGCCCACCAGAACCGGCTGTCCTCGTCCGTGGCAGTCCGCGATGAGATCGGCGGCAGCCTTGAACTTCGCCTTCTCGGTCTTGTAGATCAAGTCGTTGCGGTCGGCGCGAACCATGGGCTCGTTGGTGGGAACTACCACCACTTCCATGTTGTAGATCTCGCGGAACTCGTCGGCCTCGGTGGCGGCCGTACCGGTCATGCCGGCGATCTTCTCGTAGAGGCGGAAGTAGTTCTGCAGCGTGATGGTAGCGAGGGTCTGGTTCTCCTCTTTGATCTTGACGCCTTCCCGGGCCTCGATGGCCTGGTGGAGACCTTCGGAGTAACGCCGTCCCTCCAGTATCCGCCCGGTGAACTCGTCGATGATCTTGACCTCGCCCTCCTGCACCAGATAGTCGACATCGCGCCGAAACAGCGCCGCCGCCCGCAGGGCCTGCATCAGATGGTTGACCAACTGGCCGGAGAGATCTTCGTAGATGTTGTCGATGCCCAGCTCGCGCTCCACCCGAGCGAGTCCCTTCTCGGTGATGGCAACGGTGCGTTTCTTCTCGTCGAGCTCGAAGTCCCCCTCTTCGCCCTCGCCGGGTGTGAGCCGCCGGGCGATGCGGGCGAAGTCGTAATAGGTCTTGGCCGCCCGTTCGCCGGGACCGGAGATGATAAGCGGGGTACGGGCCTCGTCGACAAGGATGGAGTCGACCTCGTCCACGATGCAATAGAAGTGGCCCCGCTGTACCTGCTGGTCGGTGCGCAACACCATGTTGTCGCGCAGGTAGTCGAAGCCGAACTCGGTGTTGGTGCCGTAGGTGACATCGGCGGCGTACGCCTCCCGGCGCTCGGTCGCCTCCATGTTGTTCTGCAGGGCCGCCACGGACAGCCCCAAGAATTCGTATACCGGGCCCATCCAGGCGGCGTCCCGCCCGGCCAAATAGTCGTTGACGGTGACCACGTGCACGCCCCGCCCAGCCAAGGCGTTGAGATAGACAGGCAGCGTGGCCACCAGGGTCTTGCCCTCGCCCGTCTTCATCTCGGCGATGGAGCCCTGGTGTAGGACTACCGCGCCCATGACCTGCACATCGAAAGGATGCATGCCCGTGGCGCGGCGAGCCGCCTCCCGCGCCACCGCGAAAGCCTCGGGCAGCAGATCGTCCAGGGTTTCGCCTCGCTCCAGGCGCTGCTTCAACTCGGGGGTCTTCGCCCGTAAGGCTTCATCGGAGAGGCGGACGATGTCCTCCTCCCAGGCGGCCACCCGAACGACCGCTTCCTCGAGCAGCCTTAGCTTCTTGCCCTCGCCGAAGCGGAGGACCTTATCAACGACCTTGATCATCGATCGCGCCTCTCACATCGAACTTCCCGGGGGGGCAGAAGCCCAGCCACGCGCGCCCACAGACCCCTGCGATCCCCAGGCGAAAAGGGGCGCAGAAGGAGTGGCGGGAAAGCGCCGGGGTAACCCCCTGGCCCGACCCTCAGCTCTGAGCTTCGATGAGCCCGTAATCCCCATCTCGGCGGCGATACACCACCGCCGTCTCTTGAGTCTCAGAATTGGTGAAGACGTAGAAGTCGTGCCCCACAAGCTCTAGCTGGAGAGCAGCCTCTTCGGGAGCCATGGGCTTGACCATGAACTGCTTGATCTTGACGATGCGGGGAGCCGAAGCTTCCTCCTCGAGCACTTCTATCTCCTCGGGGGCCATGAAGCCTTGGGAGACGAGGGTCTCTTTGTGCGTCCCTTGTGAACGAGCCACGAGCTTACCCCGATACTTCTTCACCTGGCGCTCGAGCTTGGCAAAGACCAGATCGATAGAGGCATAGATGTCCGGCGACGCTTCGCGAGCCCTGATCACCGGTCCCTTGGTGAAGATCGTGACTTCCACCACCTGGTTGTCGGCTATCTTGGGGTTCTTCTCGGTCCATAGCTCTACTTCACAACGGGATCCATTGGCAAGGTACTTGGCCAAGCGCCCCATCTTGTCCTCGGCATAGGCGCCGATGGCTTCTGTGAGAGCGATATTTCTTCCTTTGACCGTGAGATTCACGCCGGTCCTGCTCCTTGATCGTCATGAGACCCTGCCACCGGAGACCTATGTCCCCGGGCGCGTCGTCTCCCTCTGCAGAGCGATGAAAGATACCATATACCTCCTTCAATCGTGCCCCTCGGCCGCACCGGCGACCACTCGAGAGAAGGTGAACACATGCACCGGCAGTCCGGTGCCCGCGGCAAGCACGGAGGACACCTCTCGCGCCGTAGCCCCGGTCGTGTACACGTCATCCACGAGCAACAAGGTCTGGCAGCCGGAGGATAGCCCGGCGACCGCACGCTCGTCCAAAGTGAACACCCCGCGCAGGTTGCCCTGCCGACCGACCCGTCCCAACCCTTTCTGGTGTTTGGTCGCCGCTGTCTTTCGGACGAGGCCTGCCGAGGGCAAGACCTTGGGATCCCCGGCCAACGCCCGCGCAAACACTTCCGCCTGGTTGTACCCTCGTTCCCGCTGGACGGCGCGATGTGACGGGACCCACGTGACCAGGACCTGCTCGCGCGAGCCGATCGACGACGCGTAGCCGGCAAATGCCGGTCTGGCCAGGTCCGCCATCAGACGCCCAAGGACCGGCTGCCCACCGGACTTGAACTCGGCCACCAGTCGCCGCGCCACCCCCTGATGCCGGAACGCGCTCCGCGCGCCGGCAAAACCCAGGTGCGCGCCCATGCAATGCGAGCAGCGACCGCCCACAAGCGGCCTCGGTCCCGGCTCCCCGCAACGGGGACATCCGTTCTCGCCCATCTCGGTAAGGGTCTCCCGACAGGAGGCACAGAGATGGGTCTCGAAGTCGCGGCAGCCCACGCAGCGCGGGGGAAAGAGCACCGAGAGCACCGGCTCGGCAACCGACCCGCGCCACCAGCGCACCATCTGCGCTAGATCACGGGCCGCGCCGCCCGAGCTCCGAGGGTGGAGAGCCCCGTCACTCGTCATGGCCTGCTGCGTCCAGTCTCTGACCGATGACCCCGTCCACGACCAGTGAGCCCGCAGGAACGTGCGATCCGGGTAGCACCAGCCCACGGGCCACATGCGACCCCGCCCCCAAGACGCTCCGGTCACCGATGACCGCCGGGCCTTCGAGCACCACGTCCTCACCTAGCTCGCATCCCTTGCCGATCACCACGGGAGGCACGATACGCACCGACGGCGGCACCCGAGCCTCGGCATCTACCCACACCCCGGGGCGGATCTCGGTCCCCGGCATCTCCACCTCGACTCGACCCGCCAACGCGTCGGCGTTGCCGCGCACATACTCACCGAGATTGCCTACGTCGCTCCAATATCCCGCCACCGTCTCGGCATGTAAGCGGACCCGTTCCCGGAGGAGATCGGGAAAGAGCCGGCGGCCGAAGTCATCGAACTGGCCGGGCAGGATATGAGACAGGATCTCGGGCTCGAAGACGTACATCCCGCAGTTACATAGGCGCGAGCGGGCTTCCTCCCGGGTGGGCTTCTCCTGGAAACCCACCACCCGGTCATCGTCGTCGGCCACCACCACCCCGTACAAGCTGGGGTCGGCCACCTCCTTGACGGCGAGCGTGGCAATGGACCCTGACCGCCGATGGGCGGCCACCAAGCCGGTGAGATCGATGTCGGTGAGCGCATCACCACTCATGACCAAGAATGTGTCGCCACCCAGGAAATCGGCGTTGTTCTTGACCCCGCCGGCAGTGCCAAGAAGCTCGGGCTCGAAGGAATAGGTGATCTTCAGGCCCATCCAGGCCCCGTCGCCGAAATAGCCCGTGATGATCTCCGGAAGGTGGTGGAGGTTGACGACCACCTCGCTGAAGCCGTGGCGGCCCAAGAGGCGCAGGATGTGATACAGCGCAGGCCGGTTGACGATGGGGGCCATGGGCTTGGGCACGAGATCAGTGATCGGGCGCAGCCTGGTCCCTTTGCCGGCAGCCATGATCATTACCCTCATGTCGCCTCCTTCCCCGCGACGCCGCTCGGACAGGCACAGGCCGGCCGAGCTAGGTCGGGCGTCGCCAATCATTGGCTTCTAATCTCCTAAGACTCTTCCCGTACGGAGGGAAGGCCACTCCGCGCTCGGTGATGATGGCGGTCACTTTCTCGGCCGGAGTCACGTCGAAGGCCGGGTTGCGCACTCGCACCCCCGGGGGCGCCCAGCGCACGTCGCCGAAGCCGGTGACTTCGGAAGCATCGCGTTCTTCGATAGGTACGGCGCTCCCATCGGCCAGGGCCCGGTCGACGGTGGAGAATGGAGCGGCTACGTAGAAGGGGATGCCGTGCTCCCTTGCCAGCACGGAGACGGTGTAGGTGCCGATCTTGTTGGCCACATCGCCGTTGGCGGTGATGCGATCGGCCCCCACCACCACATGGGTGATGCACCCCCGGTTCATGAAATGACCCACCATGCTGTCGGTGATCAGCTCCACAGATATGCCTTCGCGGGTCAATTCCCAAGCCGTCAGGCGCGCGCCCTGCAAGAGCGGGCGGGTCTCGCCGGCCAGCACGTGCAGGCGGGAGTTGCGGGCGTGCACCGACCTTATGACCCCCAGCGCCGTCCCGTATCCGGCCGTCGCCAAGGCTCCCGCGTTGCAGTGCGTCAGGATCACCGGCTGCTCCCCCTCGATCAATGCGGCCCCATGCTCGCCGATCGCCCGGCAGCGGGCCAGATCGTCATCGTGGATCTCCACCGCCCGGCGTTCCATCTCGGCTGCTGTCTCGGCCGGGGCTAGGTCGTCCCTGCTCCATATACGCTCCATCTCCTTGAGCGCCCAGGGAAGGTTATAGGCCGTGGGCCGAGTCTCGAATAGGCCTTTTGATGCATCCTGGAGCAACGCCCGGAAGCGGGCGGGCTCGCCGGCGCTGGCGCGCAGCGCGGCCCGCGCCGCCAGCGCCATGCCCATACCCGCAACTACACCGAGGGCAGGGGCGCCCCGGATCGTCATGGCGCAGATGGCTTCCGCCACTTCCTGCCAGGTCTCGCAGCGCACGTACACCTCTTCCAAAGGCAGCCGACGTTGGTCGATCATGACCACCACGCCGTCGTGCCACTCCACCGTGCGGATACTGTCGGCACTCGCGGCCCCCGCCGGCCCGGCGACGCCGTCGCCCGGGGCGCGCTCTCCCGCTCCCAGAGGCGCCATCGCGCCTATGTCCCCATGTTCCAGCTGGCCAGGTACTCCACCTGCTCGGGGGTGAGCACGTCGATGCCGGCGCCCAGGGACTCCAGTTTGAGCCGGGCGATCTCCACGTCGATGTCGGTCGGGACGTCGTACACCCGTTTTTCGAGCTTATCGGCATTCTTGACCATGTATTCCGCCGACAGGGCCTGATTGGCGAAGCTCATGTCCATGACGCTGGAGGGATGCCCCTCTGCCGCCGCCAGGTTGATGAGCCGGCCTTCTCCCAACACGTACACGTTCCTCCCGTTGGGAAGGGTGAACTCTTCCACGTATTCCCGCACCCGGCGCCGGGCCACAGACATGGACTCCAGAGCGGGGATGTCGATCTCCACGTTGAAATGGCCGGTATTGGCGACGATCGCCCCGTCCTTCATGACCTGGAAATGCTCCGAGCGAATGACGTGGATATCGCCGGTGGCGGTCACGAAGATGTCGCCGATGGGGGCCGCCTCGGCCATGGGCATGACCCGGAACCCGTCCATCACGGCTTCAAGAGCCCGCAGAGGATCGACCTCGAGCACTACTACATCGGCACCGTGGCCCTTGGCGCGCATGGCCACGCCCCTGCCGCACCAGCCGTACCCCACCAACACCACGACCTTGCCCGCGATCATGCGGTTCGTAGCCCGGATGATGCCGTCCAGGGTGGACTGTCCGGTGCCGTAACGATTGTCGAACATGTGCTTGGTCATGGCTTCGTTTACGGCCATGATCGGGTAACGCAGAACGCCATCCTTCTCCATGGACTTGAGGCGGATGACCCCAGTGGTGGTCTCTTCAGTCCCCCCGATCACGCCTGTCGCGGCGTCGGCCCGCTCCGTGTGCAACAGCCCCACCACGTCTGCCCCGTCGTCCATGGTGATCTGAGGGCGGAAGTCGATCACGTTCTGGATGTGTCTGTAGTAGGTGTCGCGGTCCTCACCCTTGATGGCGAACGTCGAGATCCCATGCTCGACCACCAGCGCGGCTGCCACGTCATCCTGGGTGGAGAGTGGGTTGGACGCGCAGAGGGCCAACTCGGCCCCGCCGGCGGCCAGCGTCCGCATGAGGCTGGCGGTCTCGCTGGTCACGTGCAGGCAGGCACCTATGCGTACGCCCTCGAGCGGCTTCTCCTTCGCGAAGCGCTCGCGTATGAGCGCGAGCACGGGCATCTCCTTCTCCGCCCACTCAATCCGCAATACCCCGGACGCTGCCTGACCCTTGTCCTTCACGTCATGATCGACCACAGTGCATCTCCTTTGTGTCAACGTCCAGCTATCACCACGGCCGCCGCCACCTGCAGACCCAAATGGGCCGCCACGATGACTACCGGCACCAATTCCGAACTCACCGCTGCGTAGCCGTGGGCGCTCGTCATCTCCACCTCGAATCCAGTCAGTTCTGCATCGTCGAGTACGCCCGCCACTACTCCTGAGACTACCATGATACCCTCGCTCGACCGTGCATGGTCCGATACGACCTCGGACGCGTAGACCCCGGTCATGCTCGGGAAACGCGGACCCAAGCGATCGTCGTTGGGTCCGATGAGGGGTGAGCGCCAGGTCAGGTTGGCGTGATCGGTCACCGCCACCAATCTGACTGCACCCGGAAACGCGTCCCCGCTCCCCAGGCCGGCGCCTCGGCAGACATAGCCCACGATATCATCCCGGCCTCTCCCCTGGCCCCACCCCGCCTTAGCGTACCGCTCGGGGTCGCCGCCCAGCATGGCCCCTCTCAACAGATGCACCTCCGCCGCGCTCAAGCGTCTGGAGAGATCGCCCACGCCCATCTCGCGGAGGGATACGACCGGGCCCTCCGGACCGGCCAAGCGCTCGGCAAGCGCCGCGGTGACCCCGCCGGAGCGCAGGTCGACGCGCGGACCGACGAGCACTCTCATTGTCTGGGGATGGACAGCATCGACTGTGCCACCGCCAGCATCTCCTCCTTGCTAAGGAGATAGGAGAGCGTGTTCGACACCCAGTACAGAACGCCGTCGGCCTTCCACCAGATGCGGTC
>JAZDLO010000003.1:0-3559 GCA_043801935.1 bacterium | reverse complement strand
AGGCTTGAGCGTTAGCTCCCGCCCATCGGGAAGGGTCACCACGCCGCCGCGCGCGGGTTCGAGAACGGTCGCCTCGCCGCTCGATGCGATGGCCGTCAGTATTCCGTCCGGTCCCAACCGGACCATGACGCCATCAGCCAGTGTGAAAAAGCGTCCTCCGTCGGGAAGGTCCCTCACGACAGTGCCCGCCGGCATGGCGACGAAGGGGTCGAAGTCCGGTGGCGTCGGTTGATTCACGACCTGCATGTACTGCTGCGCGCTCTCGGCGTGCGCCTCCAGGACTGTTTGGGCTTCCGCCCGCAGGGCTTCGGAGGCGTCGTAACTCTGCTGCAGAATGCCTTTGATCTCGGCCAAGCTGTCTCGAATCTGTCGGAGATAGGGCTCCTCGCCTTCACCGTCCGTCACGCCGAGCCCGTCGGCGAGCAGGTGGACCAGCGCCATGATCTCGTAGTGGGACGGAGAGGAACTGGTCTGCTCGACGATCAGCCCGCCGCCTTCCTCTCCGTATCCGTATCCGTTTCCGACCACCATGTCCCGTCAGCTCCCTATAGGTACGAGTTCGATGTGCTGTACGAACCAGCCGTCGAACTTCTGGTAAAGGCCGTCGCTCGTGTCCCAAAGAAACCGCAGCATGACCGTGCCGCCCGTGAACTGCGAAAGATCAATGGTCTCGGTGCGTCGCGGGACGGGATACGGCTGCAGCGGCTCGCCGTCCATGTCGTAGGTGGGATTGAAGCTCCTCATGAACCACCCGTCCACGTACAGCTCGAGCCGGTCGAAGTAGGGCCCGTCCACACTTTCGATTTCACCCCAGACGTCGAACCGCAGGAGATAGTCCCGGTCCAGCGTCACCGCGGACACAAGCTCCCCGGTCACGCGGATATTGCCGCCTGATTCGTCGTACCAACCGGAGAAATAATAGAAATGCCAGGTTCCGTCCGGCAGAAGCTCCACATAACCTGACGGGCTCCAGTCGAGCACCGCCGCGGCTTTCGGCTTCTCCACGTCGACCTGAATGTATCTGCGGGATGACACGGCCTCGTCCTGAAACGCCTCGGCGATGATGACCGTCGCGCCAGGGGTCGCGCCGAACCGGAGCAGGCCGTTCTCGACCCGGGCGATTTCCGGATGAACCGACTCGAACCGCACCTCACCGCCCGGAGATCCGATCACCGCCACCGGGACCGCTTGTTCCGTCTCCCGATACGGTTCCCGGATCAGAGAGGGAGCAACTTCCCAGAAAGAAGCTGGAAGGTTATGCGGGGTATTCATAACCATACCCGTCGTATCCTCCGCCCCCGCCTTGTCCGTAATCGACGACTTCCACCTGGATGTAGCGGACGCTGTCCCTATTCTCCGAGTCGTAAGCCATGAGGACCGTTGCACCCGCTTGCCAGCCGAGGTTTAGCCTCCCGTCTTCGTCCACCCAGGCGATGTTGGAATCGGCGGATTCGAACTCGATCTGTCCGGTGGGAGCGCCGCGCACGGAGAGCGGGATCGTGACCGGCCAGCCTGTGAGCGACACCTTCACCGTCTTGGGGAAGACGTCCCAGTAGTGAAACTGCGGTTCCTCAAAATCCATCTTCGGTCCTCAGTCGTCGTTCGTGTTCAGGCTGCCGGTCACGATGATCGCGCCGCAGGCCGTGATGTCGCCGATGCGGGCGTTCGGCAGCCCTTCGGTCGCCGTGTCGAGACTTCCCGTGACGATGGGCGTCACGCCGTGACCCGGAATCGGGCAGACGTGCAGGTCGCCAAGGCGCGCCGCGGGTCTTCCGTTGACCACGGTGCGAAGCGCTCCTGTGACGATCACGCCGCCGTGACTGGAGATGTCGCCGAGTCTCGCCTGAGGTCGCGCCATGGTCATTTCCCCGTCAGGAGGTGGATCAGGAAGCCGACAATGCCGCCCACGACCCCGCCGACGGTCAGCACAAGCCCAACCACCTTCCACATCGTCTCGACGCCCATCTTCTCGTTCATGCCCGACTGCAGGTTCTTGATGTCATCGGTATGGCGGCGCAGGTCGTCCTGGATGCTGCGTACCAGAAGGTCCACGTTCTCCTTGTCCGACTTTTTCTCGATCTCGCGTTCAATCTTCTCGAGGCGCGCCTGGATTTCCCGGCGGTGGTCTTCGAGGATGCTCCGGAATTCGGCCCGCCAAGATTCGAAGGTCCGGGCCAGCATCCGCTCGCTCTGGTTCCAGTCGCAAGGGGCGCTGTCATGTCGGGTTTCATCCATTCGGCTTTCTCCTTCGCAGCGAAAAGCGGCCGCGTATCTGCAGATCGATCTCGAACCGGTCGGACAGACCTCGCCGTTCCAGTGCGTGGCTCACGGCGTCCCTGGCGCAATGGATCTGGTCAATGCGCATGCGCTGGGACACCGAGTCCGCATGGATGCGGTAGAAATAGAGCGGTTTGGGGATGCGGCGGACCTCGGTCAGCTCCGCAAGGCGCAGGCAGAGATCATAGTCTTCGGCGCAGAGGAAGCTCTCATCGATCCCGCCGGCCTGCTCGAAAACCGAACGGCGGATGAGACGAAAATGGAAGGTCATAAAGTCGAGGAGCATCCGGTCCTTTGAATAGGGAATCCGACAGCGCTTGCCGTAACCCGTGACTCGGTCGGAGGCGTCGATGACCTGGTAGTCCGTATAAACCATTCCGACGGTCGGATTTCCTTCCAAGACCGCGACCGTCTCCTCCAAAGCCGTGGGTGCGAGCATGTCATCACTGTCTACCCAGCACAGATATGGCCCGAATGTGTCGGCCAAGGCGGATTTCAAGGACTTGACGGCTCCTCTGTGGTCATAAGCTGCGATGCGGACCCGACGGTCCTTCTTGGCGTACTCGATGGCCACCTTCGCGGTCTTGTCGGTCGAACCGTCATCCCAAACGAGCAGATCGAAATCTTGGTAGGTCTGGGCAAGAACGCTTTCGATGGCTCTGCCGATGTAGCCATCCCGGTTGTATCCCCGGAT
Source organism: bacterium (assembly GCA_043801935.1). Lineage (GTDB taxonomy): Bacteria > Actinomycetota > Thermoleophilia > RBG-16-64-13 > RBG-16-64-13 > JAZDLO01. Next base: position 588 of record JAZDLO010000003.1, on the reverse strand, counting down.
AACTATTGAAACGGATGGATGCATCGCTTCTTCCTCTATGGGTTGATCAACACCTTGTTCGTCGAGCGGATGACGATGTTCCCCATGACGGCGTCCATGAAGATCACGCTTCCGGATTTATCAGTGGCTTGAATGCGTTCCCGGCCGGCAGCCGCGTTCATCACGACGACCTGGCCGGCTTTGTCCGTGAGGCGGATCATCTCGGTCCCGGCGGTGGAATCGATGAGGATTTCCTGCGTGCCGCAGAGACCCCAGATGTGGACCTTCTCTTTGCCCTTGGTGGTATCGATGAGAATCTTCTGCCAGCGGGCGCGGGACTTGTCGCAGGACTGGATATGGATTTTCTCCTTGTCCTTCCACGCCTCCCAGCGCACGAACTGGCGGCACAGATCGGTGATCTCGATCCGGGCCTTCTGGTCCTTGATGTCCGAGTCGATGTCGAGCTGATCGCCCTGCTCGGCGTCCTTGGTTCCCCGGCGGCGCACATTGCCGGTCTGAACGTCGCGCTTCACACGGCATTCCATGTGCAGAAGTTGCCCGGCCCGGTCGATGACCTTGACGAATTCCTCCTCGTCCCGGTCGTCGAGA
>JAZDLO010000219.1:0-12848 GCA_043801935.1 bacterium | reverse complement strand
ACCTCGGAGATCCGCTCTTCGCTGACCTCACCGTTCATCTGGCCGAGCAGGCGCAGATTGCGGCGCGCAGTCATGTTGTTGTAGAACATGGGATCGTCTACGAAGCCGCCCAGGTGACGGAGCGCTTTGAGACGATCGTCGGGTACCTTGTGGTCGAGCACCTGGACGTAGCCGCTGGTCGGGTAGGTCAGGCCGAAGATCAGGCGGATGGTGGTGGTCTTGCCGCATCCGTTGGGGCCGAGGAAGCCGAAGACGTCGCCCCTGCACACGGACAGATCGAGACTATCGACGGCCCGCAGGCGTTTGAAATCCTTGGTCAGCCCATGGGTGGAGAGGACTACGGGACGGCCGTCACAGCCGACGGGCAGCCGCTCATCGAGCGCGGTATCGAATCGTTCAGCGGACACTGGCGATAAACCCCGTGAGGTCGGTCTGGGAGACGCTGCCCGCTGCCATGAACAGCAGTCCGTCTTTGTCCCAGAGGGCGACAGAACCCAGAGCGGTGTTGAGCTGGTAGATGGTCGCACCACCCGCGGTCGTCCGGCTAAGGAGCGGGACTGAGGACAGCATCTGCTCGAGTTGCGCGGTGAGCTCGGTTGGGACCTTGGCCTCCACAAGCACCACCGTTCCGAAGCCCTGGCCGTAGCGCTGGATGACCGTTGGGCCGACAGTGACCGGGCCGGACATCAGGGACGTCGGTAGCGACTGGGATGGGTCGACAGTGGAGGAGGTAGAGGACTGGGCGTCGGGATCCGACCCGAGCGCGCCGAAGCCGGGCATGATCGATCCGAGCGCGCCGGACTGCAGCTGGCCAAGTAGTGACTGGAGGTCGACTTCCTGGGCCGGGATCACGGACGCGCCGCCGAAGGTGAGCGCGGGATCGGTGGTCTGCGCCGAAGGCGGCGTGAAGCCGGCCTTGGCGGCGGCTTCGGCCAGCGTCAGCGGGGCTTTCTCATCGTTAGACGAGGAATGGTCGGTCGCACTGTCGGGTTCGACGGCGGAACCGGCGCCGAGTCTGCTTGCCATCCCCGCCGGGAGGGTCAGCGCCTTGTGCTCCACCGTGGCGGTCGAGGGTGGCGTGAAGGCGAAGATGCTATCCGACAACTCGGAGTAGGAGACGCTTGTGAATCCGGCCGTGAAGACGGGTTTCACCGTGCCCTTGGCGTAGACGTCGAGCTTAAGGGGGAGGTAAGTCTCGCTGTCGATGGCCACCTGCACCGAACCAAAGATGGTGTTGGTCGCCTTGGGGATCAACGACAGGACGTAGCAGCTCTGTCCCGCCACAGTCACCTGATCGCTCACGGCGAGCGTGGCATCAGGGGCGAGCTTCTGGATGAAGTCGTCGATGGCCGCGACCGGGTCGGCGACGGCCTTCTGTGAGGAGGGCGTGGCGCTACTCTGCTCATCTCCCTGGGTCGCCTTCGACCCGGCCGGAAGCGTGTACTCCGTGGCGGTGTGGCTTGCGGACGTGTACACCCACACACTAGTGGAGTCGCCCACGACGGTGGTGTCGCCCATCGCGCCCTGGATCTCGAACCGGGCTTTGCCGTCCTGGACCCACACCCTTCCGGAACCACTGGAGAGCAACGCTGTGAGGTCGCCGCTGCCTTGTCCCCCGAAGGAGAGCATGGACAGGCCAAGCACGTCGTTCTTCCAGCTCACGTCGCCGCTCACGGCGGTGATGTCACCCGCATGCTGCGCCACGTTGGCCAGCAGCTGGGCCGGGGTGATGGTAGCAAGCTGTGGTTCGCCTTGGGCGCGGGTCGCGACCAGGCCCACGGTCACACCTGTCACTGCGAGAAGCGCCACGATGGCGATTATTATTAGCGATCGTCTCTGCACGATGACTCCTTAACTATTATGATCAAGCTTCCTGCTCTCATCGGCGACGAGAGCTTACACCACCGGGCCCGCGCCGGCATCCGCTCGCAGGACGGTTCTGGGCGTACTCCCGCAGATGTATGTCTCACTCGGCTCCATCACCCTCTCCCGGTTGCACCAGACCCAACTCGTAGGCCAGCATGACCAACTGGCCTCGGTCCCGGGCTCCCAGCTTGGCGAGGATGCGGCTCACGTGAGTCTTGGCCGTCAGCGGGCTCAACACCAGGTGGCCCGCGATCTCCTCGTTCGAGAGTCCTCGTGCCACCAATGCCATCACTTCGCGCTCCCTCTCGGTAAGTACCTGTAATCCCGCCGACGAAACACGCCGTGGCCGCGGGTGACGGGCGTAGTCGGCGATCAGGCGGCGAGTCACGCTGGGCGAGAGGAGTGCATCGCCGGCCGCGGCCACGCGCACGGCTCGGATGAGTTCTTCCGGCTCCGCGTCTTTGAGGAGAAAGCCGCTGGCCCCGGCCTGCAGCGCCTCGAACACGTAGTCGTCGACGTCGAACGTCGTCAGGATGACAACACGCACACCGGCCAGATCCTCGTCCGAGGAGATACGGCGGGTGGCTTCGAGGCCGTCGATACCGTGCATGCGGATGTCCATGAGCACCACGTCGGCAGTGAGCTCCTTGGCGAGCCTCACGGCCGACTCGCCGTCGGGCGCCTCACCCACCACTTCGATGTCGGGCACGGTCGACAGAAGCATACGCAACCCTGCGCGCACGAGCGGCTGGTCGTCCGCCAAAAGCACGCGGATGGCGCTCATGCGGCACCTCCGAGTGGAAGATCGGCCCGTACAGCGAAACCTCCGTCGGACTCAGGCCCCGCTTCCAGAGAGCCGCCTACGGCCTCAGCCCTCTCCCGCATCCCGGTGATCCCATAGCCGGCCCCTCGTCCATCATCCTCTGTCCGCCCGTTGCCGTCGTCGGCTACCGAGACGGTCAGGGACCTGTGGTCGTAACGCACCTTCACATCCGCGTGGCGGGCCCCGGAGTGCCGAAGCACGTTGGTCAGCGCCTCCTGGAGTATCCGATAGGCCACGTTTCCCACTTCCGTGGGGACGGTCCGGTCGCCTCCCTCCCGGCTTACCGAGACCTCGATGCCGCCGGCGCGCAGGACGTCGGCCAGCTCTGCCAGCTGCTCCAAGCTGGGAGCGGGTGCCGCGCCGGCCGAAACCGGCTGTCGGAGGACCCCAAGTGTCGCCCGCAACTCCGCCAAGGCAGAGACGCTCGCCCCCCGTATCTGGCGGAGGGCCTCCCGCGCCCCCTCAGGGTCAGAATCCAGGACCGCGCCGCCGGCGCTTGCCTGCAAAGAGATGGAGGCCAGGGCGTGGGCCACGCCGTCGTGGACGTCTCGGGCGATACGGAGCCGCTCCTCGTTGACTCGGCGCTGAGCCTCTTCTTCCCGGGTGCGCTCGGCGTGCAGTGCCCGTTGCTTGAACTCTTCCACGTACGCTCGTCGGCTGGCGACGGCGTATCCAAGGGCCGAAGAGCCCACGATCCACGCGACGTCGCGTACCAGTCCCTCGGCGAGGGCGGAACCTCCCGAGAAGATCAAGCGGATGATCAGGATGCACGTTACGGCGGCCGCAGCTCCGATGAGGGACCCTATGCGATAGCCGCGATCCCCCACCGTGTAGAGCGCAACGGCGATGGCGAGCATCACCGGAGGAACGGGCGAGGAGAGCCCGAACGCCAGCATAGTCAGGATCAAGGTCCCGGCAAGAGCCAGATATGGGTGCCTTCGGCGTAGGAACAACGGCAGGGCGACGATCGCCGAAAGCACAGTGGGAAGGACCATGGCCGAGGCCTGGTCGTTTTCTCGGATGCCGCCTCCCACGGAGACGGCCGCCAGAAGTGCGGCGACAGCCAACGCGATCGACGTGTCGACTGCGAGAGGGTGCTCCCTCAGGACTCTGCAGAGCTTCTTATACATTGCTCTGCGAATGGTAGCCCGGTTCGCCGATACGCGTACATAATCCCGCTGGAGACACTTCATCTGCTCCTACAGGATGAGATCCGGCAAACGGGGGCTTGCGTCCCGAGAGCCCCGAGGTGTATATTGAATCACGAACGACGTTCGCAAGAACGTCCTATGTTTTACTGAACGGTTAGTGTTCGGAAAATGGGTGATGCAGACCGAGCCCCGACCATCCCGGCGCGATAGGCGCCGTCTCACGACCAGGACCGAGATCCTGACCGCCGCGCGCGAGTTGCTGCTGGAGGTGGGCCCTGAAGGGCTGAGCCTGCGGCAGGTGGCGCGAAGGGCGGATTTCAGCCCCGCTGCGCTCTACACCTACTTCTCCAGCCGCGATGAGATCGTCTCCTCGCTTTTCGCCGAGTCGTTCGAGCGCTTGGACGCCTACCTGCGGCGGGTTCCCGCCGGTCTGGCTCCCGAGCAGCGCGTGATCGAACTGGGACTGTCCTATATGGACTTTGCCCGTGATAGCCCAATGGATCTTCGCTGCATCCTGCTGGCCACGTCACAAGATCTCCCTCCTTCGAGCGGCCAGGCTCTCGGCCTCGAGGCAGCCCGGCTGCTGGGTGAGACCTTTCGCGAAGGGGTAGAGCTGGGGGTCTTTTCGTCCACCTCCGGCCTATCGGCCACGGAGATGGCATACGGCACCTGGGCCCTCGTGCACGGTCTGGTCTCGCTCAACGGGATAGACCTGACTGCGGTCGCCGACGAGGTCTCCGCCGCACCGCGTCAGGTACTGGAAGGTTACGTGCGTCTGCTGATGGCGCCGCGCGGCGCCTGAAGATCGCTCCCGGCCCGAGCGTGGGTCGCTGGATCGAAAGGTATACGCCATGTTCGAAGCTATAGGTAGGTTCTCCTACCGGTTCAAATGGGTCGTGATCGCCGTCTGGATAGTCCTGTTCGGCGTGAGCGTGGTGGCCACCCCCCTGCTGGCCGACGTGCTCCAGGGGAGTTTCTCCAATCCCGACGCCCCTGCACAGCAGGCGGGCGCTCTCATCCAGGACAAGTTCGCGCAGGGCCCCACCACACTTCTTATCCTCTTCAAGAGTGCCACGCTCGAGGCGACAGGGGAGGAGTTCCAGGTCGCCGAGCAGAAGGCGCTCGACGGCCTGACCGCGGCTGGGATCCCTCACCTAGAGAGCATCCAGACCTACGCCAACACCGGCAGCACCCAGCTCATCTCCAGGGATGGCAAGAGCTCGGTGGCGGTGCTCAACTTCACCGCCCCCCTACAGACCATCCAGAAAGAGGTGGACCAGATCCGGGGGGCCCTGAACGGCACCGAGCTAGAGGCCTACGTGACCGGGGAGCCGGCCGTGAACGCCGACCTGACGACATACTCGTTCCGGGATCTCCAGAAGGTGGAGTTGTACGGCCTGCCCGTGGCTCTGATCGCGCTGATCTTCGTCTTCGGCAGCCTGGTGTCGGCCGCGTTGCCGGTCATCACCGGGGGCGTGGCCGTGACGGTGACATTGGGAGGGATGTACTTGCTTGGGCGGGCCACAAGCATGTCCATCTTCGCCATGAACACGGCGACACTCCTGGGATTGGCGGTAGCGATCGACTACGCACTGTTCATCGTCGCGCGCTTCCGCGAGGAGCTGCACAGAGGGTCGTCGGTCGAGGAGGCTGTCGTCACCACCACCGCTCGCGCGGGTCGGTCGGTCTTCTATAGTGGCATCGCGGTGATGGTGGGCGTCGTAGGCCTGATGTTCTTCCCCTCCCCTGGACTGCGCTCTCTGGGTATCGGGGGGGCTTTGGTGGTGTTCTTCTCGGTTGCGGCCTCTGTCACGTTCATGCCCGCCGTTCTGGCGGTGCTCGGCCGACGGGTCAACTCAGTACCCGTGCTCCCGCTACGGGCGGTGCACGCCAGCCGGTTCTGGAATGGTTGGGCTCGTATCGTTCTGAAGCGGTCCTGGGTCTCGATCATCATCGCTCTGGCGCTGATCGCCCTGGTCGCTTCTCCCATCTTCGGCATGAAGACCCAGATGAGCTCGGCCAGCACCCTCCCGACCGCTGCCGAGTCTCGGCGAGGTCTCGACATAATCGACCGGGAGTTCGATCGCGAAGCTCTTTCCCCCATCTCGGTGCTGCTCACCTGGGAGGGTGACCAGACCATCGACCTGAGTCGGGCGGCTGCTCTGTTCATGTACGGACAGCAGGTGTCGGGGCTGCCCGGCGTGGCGTCCGTACTGAGCCCCTTCACGCTGACCGGTCTCAGCGATCCCACTGCCCTGGCGGCGCTCTGGACCCAGTTTCAACAACTGCTGAACGACCCCGATGGCTTCCCGGTGCCCCCTGAGGGGATCACGGTCGATTCGGGGACGACGATCACCGCTGCCCAGTTGGAGCAATTCAAGCAGTTGATCAGAGCATCTGTAGCCCCGGGAGCCGTGCTTTATCGGGTGGTGTCGGAGAATCCACCGGCCTCTGCCCAGTCCCAGGATCTGGTGGAGCGGCTGATGGGATCGAGCGTACCGGGGGGGTATCAAGTGTACGTGGCCGGGGAATCGGCGTACAACTACGACTTCTTCAAGGAGTTGAACGACTGGTTCCCCTGGGTGATCGCCTGGGTGATGATCACGAGCCTCATCGTCTTCATCGTCCTCCTGCGCAGCCTGCTCCTGCCGGTGATAGCGGTGGCGGTGAACGCTCTGACCATCGCTATGGCCTATGGATTGACGGTGCTGCTCTTCCAGGGCCACACTTTTGAGAAGATCCTACGGTTCACTTCGACCGGCGCGGTGGACGCCACTATCCCGGTGGTCATGTTGTGCGTGCTCTTCGGGATCACCATGGACTACGCTGTGTTCATGCTGACGCGTGTTCAGGAAAGTTGGCTCAGGACCGGCGACAATCGTCAAAGTGTCGCCACCGGCCTCGTCCAGACCGGTCGCGTTATCGTCAGCGCCGCCCTCCTGGTGGTGATAGTGACCGGCGCCTTCGCCTTCACCAACATCGGGGCCACGAAGATGCTGGGTCTGGGGATAGCCCTCGCCATCATCGTCGATACGCTCTTCATCCGCATGACGCTTCTACCCGCCGTCGTGAGCTACCTGGACAAGGTCAACGGCTGGTGGCCCCAGGGCTGGGCGCCGCGGAAGCGCGAGCGGCGGCCGGGCCGCGCGCGCAGGCGGACCGGCGATGTCGCCCAGGAGGGTCGACTCGGCGGGTAGCGGCAGCGAGGCAGTCCAGCCCTGCCCCCGAGTTCGGGCTGCTACGGCTGGGGGCCGGGCGCCAGGCACGAGGCGCACGTCCTGCTAGAAGTACTTCTCCAGATCTACATCCACGAACTGCGAGCGCTCAAAGCGCTCCTGCAGAACGAAAGGCACCGTGCAGTCGAAGATGGTCTTGCAGGAGATGCCGCTGTCGCGCAACATCGGGTTGAACTCGGGAGTGGCCGACGGGTCGAGCGTGTGGCAGCGTACGCCCGGTAGGAAGATGGTGCTGATATCGCCCTGGTAACGGGTGGTCATGGCCCACATCACGTCGCCGGAGTCGTAGAGGTCGACATCGTCGTCCACCAGGATAACGTGCTTCAGTTCTGAGAACGCGGTGAACGCGACGAGCGCCGCTTGGCGCTGCCGACCCTCGTCGCTGAGCCTGCGCTTCTTCACCTGCAGGATGGCGAGATACTTGCCTCCCCCGGCTGGGTGACAGTACACGTTCTGGAGGAAACCGGGCATGGCATCTTCCATCAGCCGGTAGATGCTGGCCTCGGTGGGCAGACCGGTCAGAGTCACGTGCTCTTCCCCCGGGCCCACCAGGATTTGGAAGATGGGATCGACCCGGTGGGTGATGGCGGTCACGTGGAGAACGGGCAGATGGGGCTGCGCACCCCCGACGTAGCCGGGAAACTCGGGCATCGCCCACCCGGTGCCGGTCAAAGCGTCCTCGTCGGCGTAGTCGCCGGGCCGGAACTCTCCCTCGAGGATTATTTCCGCCCGGGCGATAGCCTTTGTCGGCTGAGTCAGGCAGTCGACCAGCTCCACCGGGCGATTCCGCAGGCCCCCGGCGATCGTGAGCTCGTCCAGACCCAGGGGCGTGGTAGGGGCCTCGAACGAGGTGGCCACGTAGATGGCGGGATCGAAACCGATGCTGACGGAAACGGGCAAGGGCATACCCATCGCTTCAGCCTTCATGCGGAAGGCGTCGATGTGCCGGCCCGGCGAGAAGCTCACGCTCATGCGGTCGGGCCCGTGGATACACATGCGGTGGATGGTGACGTCGGAGATGCCGGTCTCGGGGTCTTCGGCGCGGAGTAGGGCCATGTTGAAGAAGGCCCCGGTGTCCTTCTTAGTGTTGACGATCGCCGGGATGACCTTTCGCATGTCTAGCGGCGCCTTGATGACCACTTCCTGGCAGGGGGCCTCGGCGGCGGCGACGACCACCGGCGGCACCGGCCGTTCGAGGGCGGCGAGAAGGTCGAACGCCAGGCGCTCCTTGGAACTCCCCAGGAGGAGGGCGGTGCGCTCCCGGCTGGCCAGGATGCCGGCCACCACAGCCATGTCGTAGCCCTTGACGTTATCGAACAGCATGGCCGGACCGATCTGGGTGGGCGGCGCCGTAGGCGTTCCCGACCCTACCCGCCGGTACACACCGGCCAGCTCCAGATAGGGATCCACCTCCACCTTCGTCGACACCAACTGTCCGGGGATCGCCGCGAGGAAGTCGAGCGCCGTGCGCAGGTCGGTGATGTCGGAGGCCTGAGGCCGGGTCAGGCCGGCAGGTGGTGTATCTGTCTTGGAGCTATCCATGAGATTTTCCTCGCTCTTAAGGGGCCGTTACGCGAATATATCAGAATTGATGTTCTGATTAGCGGGACACGGCCGCACTATTCTCGAAGTTGGTGACCCACCCCAAAAGGCACGGGTCCCTCTCCGGCGCGGATCGAGGAGCGCAGGAGCTAGAATAACGTCATCGTCAATAAGCGAGAGCAGGCGGGTCGTCGGCGAGGGAGGCGGGAGAAGCTCATGGATGAGAAGAAGGACACGACTGCGGTCGCCGACACCTTGGCGGTCATCGGGGCGGGTAACACCGGCGCGAGCTGGGCCGGTCTGTTCGCCGCACACGGGTACTCGGTGCGGTTGTACGACGTGAGGCCGGGGGCCGCGGCCGCGGCGCTGGAGCGCGCAGCAGCGGCCGCCCGGTTCCTGGTCGCCAAAGGGCTGGCCGAGGCCGGACCGGCGGAGCGGGGCGTCGCCCTCCTGGCCACGACCGAAACCCTGGAGGAGGCGGTCGCCGGCGTCATGCTGGTGCAGGAGTGTGTCACCGATGACGTGGCTGTCAAGCGCCGGGTGTTTGCCGCGGTCAGCCGCGCCGCGCCGGACGACGCCCTGATCGCCACCAGCTCTTCGGGACTCTCCATCACCCAGATCCAGTGGGATGCGCGGCTGCCGGGGCGCACGCTGGCCGCCCATCCCTACAATCCCCCGCACATCGTCCCGCTGGTCGAGCTGGCTCCGGGTGAGTCGACCGACTCCTCGACCCTCGAGAAGGCGCGTGAGTTCTACCTGGGGGTGGGCAAGGAACCGGTGCTGGTTAGCCGGGACGTGCCCGGCTACATCGCCAACCGCATGGCGGCTGCGCTCTGGCGAGAGGCGATCGAGCTCGTGCGCTCGGGAGTGGCCACGGTGGAAGATGTCGACAAGGCCATCTGCTCCGGCCCGGGACTGCGTTGGGCCGTGATGGGGCCGCACCTCATTTACCACTTGGGCGGCGGAAAGGCAGGGATCCGGGGGCACGTGTCTCATCTGACGGCCACCAAAGAGGGGATGCTGCGCGACCTGGCCACCTGGACCACCTTCCCCCCGGACACGGCGGACCTGCTCGCTTCCGGTCTTGAGGCCGAGGTGGGCGGCAAGACACTGGAGGAGTTGGGGGTGGAGCGGGACGAGGCCCTGGCGGCCGTGGTGCTCGCGCTGCGGCGGGCGCGGTCGCCGGCGCAGGCGCAGGGGCAGGAGCAGGGGGCTTAAGCCCGCCCGAGTGGAGGTCGAGATGGCCGGCGATCCCCAGGTGCTTGTCGTCGTACCGGCTCACAACGAAGCCCCTCGGATCGCCGCCGTTGTCGAGGGGCTGATCCGCCTGGGCCTGCCGGTGCTCGTCGTTGACGACGGCTCCGGTGACGGCACGGGAGAGGTGGCTCGGACGGCCGGCGCGCGCGTGCTGCGCCTCGAGCCGAATCGCGGCAAGGGTGCGGCGCTCAAGGCCGGCTTCCGGGAGGCGCTGGGCGAAGGGGGATCACGGGGCCCGGGCCCGCCGGCAGTTGGCGGCCAGGCGGCGGCGGGAACGGTGGCCGAGGGGTCGGCGCCCGCCGGTGGGTGGGAGGCCATCCTCACCCTCGACGGCGACGGCCAGCACGACCCGGCCGAGGTCCCCGCTTTCCTGGAGATGTGGGCCCAGACCGGCGCCGATCTCGTCGTCGGCGCGCGGGACTACCGCAGCATGCCCCCTATCCGTCGGTTCACCAACGGCGTGAGTCGCCTGCTGTTCTCCTGGGCGTTGCGCGAGACGATCCCGGACAACCAGTGCGGCTATCGTCTGAGCAGCCGCCGCCTCGCCCAAGCGGCGCTCGCCAGCCCCGAAGAGGGTTTCGCCTTCGAGGTAGAGGAGATCGCCATCTGCGTGGGCCGGGGCTACAGGCTGGCCTGGGTGCCTATCAAGACCATCTACGGGACCGAGACCAGCCATATCAAACCCTGGATGCACTTCGTGAGTTTCATCCGAGTCACCCGTCGGGCGCGGAGGCGCATGAAGCAGGAACGGCGACGCGAGGAGTAGGAGCGGCGACGCGTGACTAATCTTTGACCGGAAAATGGACGATACAAGAATACGAACGGAGAGATCCCCACACGTGCCCTTGAGGGAAACAGATGTCAAGAGTCTCGCGAGGAAGACGGTTTCAAGCCGGTCCGCGCAGCCTAATCGCGGCCACGGCGGCTGCAATAGCGCTGGGCGCTTGGGGTATGCACGCGTATGGCGGCAACCGCGCCAATCTTCTCTACTTCTTCTATCTTCCCGTGGCGACCATCAGTGTGGTTCTGGGGCGGAAGATGGGGGTCCTTCTGGCCGCTTTCGCGGCGATCGTCGCCGTCGCCCCCTCGGCTGCCTGGGGTCTGGGCTATCTCGTTCCCGATCCGGCTGTGTCCAGCGAGAAGATAGCTACACTCGCCGTGTGGGTGGTTTTTCTCCTGGCCATGGCCTGGCTGGTCGGCTGGGTTTCCGAGAGGGGTGGCAGCCTGAGCCTAACCCAGGGACTGGGCGCCAGAGCGATACGGGCTATGGAGCGGGAGCGTCGGCGCACCGGCCAAGACATACACGATGGCATAGCCCAGTATGCGGCGGCTGCCTACATGGAAACGGAGGTCTTGGAGTCGCTCACCGCCGACACCACGCCTGAGATCCAAGCCCAGGTCGAGCGATTGAGGCGGCCGATCGGGTTCCTGGTGGAGGAAGCCCGCTCGATGGTCGGCAATCTCCGCCCACCCGCCCTGGGTCCCGCCGAGTTCAACTCCAGCCTCCGCCAGCTTGTGGATAGCTTTGAGTCACGGTCGGGCGTGTCTTGCGTGGCGGAGCTCGAGGGCGACTTCGCGGCCCACAGTGACTCCATGCGCATCTGCATCTACCGGACCACCCAGGAAGCGCTCGCGAACATCGAGCGCCATTCGGAGGCCACAGCCGCGCGTGTCTGGGCGCGGGCCGGTAAGGGAGGCGTGGACCTTATCGTCCGTGACAACGGCAAGGGGTTTCGGCCCGAAGACCACCGCAATGGCAACGGCAATGGCAAGGGCAACGGTCACTTTGGGCTGCGGGGGATGAGAGAACGGGCCGGCTACCTTGGCGGTCGAGTGGTGATTCGCAGCACTCCTGGTGAGGGCACCAGTGTAGTCGTACACGTACCGAGCTATCGAGGTGAGAAGAATGTCCCTCTCCGACGACCACGTGGGCGCTGAGCCCCAGAACCCTATCCGGGTGGCGGTGGTCGACGACCATGCGCTGGTCCGCTCGGGCATCCGCAATGCTCTGGGCCTGGCGGATGAGATCCAAGTGGTCGGTGAGGCGGCGGACGGCCTGGCTGCGATCGATCTGCTGGAGAAGGAGTTGGTGGACGTACTTCTCTTGGATATCCACATGCCGCGCCTTGATGGGCTGGGATGTCTCGACGTGGTGACCGAGCGATGGCCCGATCTGCCGGTCGTCATCCTCACCGTGGACGAGGATCCGGAGATCGCCCTCGAGGTCATGCAGCGCGGTGCGGCAGCCTATGTGCCAAAATTCGTCCGACCCGCCGATCTGGCTTCCATCGTGAGGCAGGTCGCAAGCGGCTCCGTTCTGATGGGGGGCATTCGACTGGCTGGCGCGATCGCCCGAAGCGAATCGGCCCCCGTCTCGCCGGCGGCTCCAGCGCACGGCCTTACCCAGCGAGAACTGGAGGTCCTGGGCTTGGTCGCTCAGGGCAAGAGCAATGCCAACATGGCCCGCGCGCTCTACATCACCACCAAGACCGTGAAGTACCACGTCACCGGCATCTTCTCGAAGCTGGGAGTTCATAACCGGACCGAGGCAGCGGCCTTTGCGATAAACCACGGTCTGGTGTGCCCACGTCCGGCTCCGAGGGAGGGCACGGTCCCCGGGCACGGAAGGTCGGGACCGGCCGCGCCGAGGTCAGCAGTTCTTTGAGTTCGGCTCTCGCCGTCACTGGAGTGTCGATAGGGTCGTTTCTGCTGGGGCTGGCGGCGGGCTGGCTGCTCAACGTGGCCATCGACCGGGTGCCCCGTCTCAACAAAGAGGTGGGCCCTCCCGAGAGCCGTTCACGTCGTTGGCTGGTGATGGCGCTCAACGGTCTGGGATTCCTTCTTGCGCAGCTGCAGTTCGGCCTCACGTGGCGCCTGCTACTTGCCTGGGCGTTCATCGCGGTGATGATCGTCATAGCCTTCATCGATCTCGAGCACATGATCATCCCGAACCGGATCGTCTTGCCGGCTTTC
>JAZDLO010000196.1:0-11379 GCA_043801935.1 bacterium | reverse complement strand
CTCGTCGGAGCCCACTCTACTTCCCCTTGTACTCGCGATAGGACTCCATGAAGGTGGGGAAGCCGCAGGTGGGGATCACCAGGAGTAGCGCGTGCAGGATCTCGGCCTCGGTGGCTCCGGCCTCGCGGGCCCGCACCACATGGGTGGACACAGCGCTCTGGTGATGGCTGGCGGCGGATATGCCCAACTTGATCAACGAACGGGTCTTGTCATCGAGGGGACCGCCATGTTCGTGTATGAACTCGCCCAGGGCCTCGTTCTTCTCGATGATCTCGGGGAACTCGGCTCTGAACTCGGTGTAGATCCCGTGCACGTCTTTCATGGCTCCTCCTTCGAGTGATCGGCCGGCTTCCGGGTCGATCCGCAGGGTTCGTTCCATCAGATGCAGTGCGAAAGTACCCAGGCACCGTCTTGTCCACACGCGGGTCCCGCTTACACGCGGGTTACACTGAATACGTGGATACGTTCGGGACTTCCAGTACCTGGCCGTCGTACCTCGCGCTGCTGCGCTCGGGCGAGCTGGCCGCCCGGGCGGGGCGAGCGTGGGCGCGTCTCCGCAGCTGCACGCTCTGCCCCCGGCGCTGCGCCGTCGATCGGCTGGCGGGTGAGCTGGGGATCTGTCAGACCGGCGCGCTTGCGCGGATCGCGAGTGCCGGTCCACACTTCGGCGAAGAGTCCCCGTTGGTGGGCCGAGGGGGATCGGGCACCATCTTCTTCGCCGGATGCAACCTAGCCTGTGTCTTCTGTCAGAACTACGACCTCAGCCATTTCTGCCGGGGACGGGAGGAGGAGCCGGCGCGAATCGCCCGGATGATGCTGGAACTGCAGGATGGGGGCTGTGAGAACGTCAACTTCGTCTCTCCCAGCCACGTGGTCCCCCAGATACTGTCGGCACTGGTCCTGGCGGCCGAAAAGGGCCTGCGCCTGCCGCTCGTGTACAACAGCGGAGGTTACGACGCCTTGGCGACCCTGCGCCTGCTCGACGGTGTTGTGGATATCTACATGCCCGACATGAAGTACGCCGACGAGACGGTGGGGCTGCGGCTGTCCGGCGTTCCCGACTACGTACGCCGCAACCGCGCCGCCGTGCGAGAGATGCATCGGCAGGTAGGCGATCTGGAAGCGGGCGAGCGCGGGGTAGCCCGTCGGGGGTTGCTGGTACGGCACCTCGTCTTGCCCAACGGTCTGTCCGGGACTGCCCCGGTCGCCCGTTTCATCGCGAGCGAACTGTCGCCCGACTCCTACGTCAACGTCATGGCCCAGTACCGCCCGGAGTACGAGGCGACCAGCCACACGGAGATCTCGCGTCCGCCGAGCGTCGCAGAGTATGAGGCGGCAGTGGAAGCTGCCATGGCGGCCGGTCTTTGGCGCCTGGATGGCCATCGGGTGCGGCCTCGCCTCTGAAGCGGATCGGATGAACGGCGCTACTCGAGTGCCATGAGTGCCGTCCTCCTGCTGGTTTGGGCGGGATCTCTTCACGTTTGAACATATCCGCATATATGCTGACGTCCGTGTGCACAAGCGCCTGCGGGCAGCCGATCCTGCCGGAAAGGCGACTCGGCTGTATAGTGCGCCGGGAGGCGCGGTTGGGACGAAAGGATGTAGGAGGGGAGCATGGCCACCAAGAACGGTGCTCCGGCAAAACTGGACCTCAAGAAGCAGCTCAAGCATCTCTACCTGCCCTCGGCGAAAGAGGTGGCGGTCGTCGATGTGCCGAAGATGAAGTTCATCGTGGTGGACGGGCAGATCGAGCCGAACGCGACCCCAGGCACCTCACCGGGCTTCGCTGAGGCGATCGGCGCTCTCTACGGTTTCGCCTATACCCTCAAGTTCATGTCCAAGCGGCGACCGGTGGACCCTGTGGACTACACCGTCATGGCTTTGGAGGGCCTTTGGACGACACCAGCGGGCGGAGCGGACCATGCTTCTTCCAGCGAATGGCCTTGGACCTTGATGATCATGCAGCCCGAGCATATCAGCCAGGAGATGTTCGCCGAAGCGCTGGTGGAATTGAGGAAGAAGCGCGACAAAGCCAAGCGGCGCGAGGCGGGCGCCGCGGACGAAGGGGACGCCGGTGACCCCAACGCAGCCGGCGGCGCCCGGGGCGAACGGGGTGGCGCAGCGGCGCTTGACCGGGTGCGCCTGGAGAGCTTCCACGAGGGGATGTGCCTGCAGATCATGCACATCGGCCCCTATGCGGACGAGCAACGTACCCTCGAGAAGATGGCGACTTTCGCTGCAGCACGAGGCTACGTCTTTCGCGGGCGCCATCACGAGATCTATCTTGGCGATCCGCGCACTGCCAAGCCCGAGAATCTCAAGACGGTGCTCCGGCACGCGGTCATTGCCGCCAAGTGAAGGACGCGCCGGCCACCAAGACCGCGCGCGGGCGGTGGCATCTCTGGCTTCTCGCGGGGCTTGCCGTGGTCTTATTCGCCGGTTTTGTTTGGATCGCTCGTGGAGCGGAGGCGGATTCGTCCCTCTCCGTTTGGGACGGTCGCATCACCGACGCTCTGGTCGGTGCCCGCACTCTTGGGTGGGACCGCGCCTTCTGGTCCTTCACCCTTCTGGGGAATACCCCGGTCATGGTGGTGCTCGCCTCCTCGGCCGTGCTCCTGCTTCTGGCCTGGGGCCGACGGGCACGGGCCATCTTGGTGGCCGGCACTCTGCTCTCGGCGCTGGGCATATCGAATCTGGGCAAGGCTCTGGTCCATCGCCCTCGCCCCCCGGAGGCCATCGCCCTCATCGACCAGCCCGGCTCGTTCAGTCTGCCTTCGGGACATGCGTTCCTGACCCTGGTCTTTCTAGGGTTGCTTGTGTTCTTGGCGTTTCGGGCGCTCGGCCTCGGACGGTCGGACGCCGCGAGGCGCGCGCGCCGTCTGTTGCCCATGGCGGTCGTTTCGATACTGGCGGCGGCGGTCGTGTGCTTCATAGGATTGTCCCGCGCCTACCTGGGGGTCCACTGGGCCTCCGACGTTCTTGCCGGCTGGTGTCTCGGCGGGACGTGGCTGGCACTCTCGCTCGGTGTCTTCCTGGCCTGGGAGCGCGGTGGCCGGCCACTGTGCGACACACGGCCTTGGAAGGGGAGGGGCTCGCGCGTGACGCTGACGGTGGCGCTGCTGCTCATGGCGGCGGTTGTGGTGTTCCTAACCGCACGGGCCGATCCGTTGCTTGCGTCGACCGTACCGTAGGACAGTAGGGCGTCGACGCGGCTGGTGGGCAGTTTCTGCCCATCTGGGGTATCCTCTCCGCAACAAGGAGAACCGTGTCACAGATTCATCTCCAGCCCCGGACCGGGGCTGTCACATGCTCAGATCACCAAACCGCCCTCGTCGCCGGGCAACCGGGACTTGGAACCATTGCCGACCGGCGGTGGCCGATCTGGTGGGCGAGGTTGGCCTTGACCGCCGCTGTCGCGGCGGCTTTCCCCCTCCTGCGCGCGGCGCTCAGCGACTGGCAGAGCCGAGAGATGTTGCTTATGTCGGCTCTGGGGGTCGCATTCGTCCTTGTCTTGTTCCTTACCTGGGCCCATGAGGGGATCACCAAAGTCGGCAGAGTGCCGCGGACGCGGATCGTACGCTCGGCCATGACCTTCGGTGCATCCTGCGTGGCGGTGGGGATCTTCCTCGTGGGCGCACAAGCCGATCCTGTGCACGCCCTCACCAAGGTGGCGCACCTTCCCCGGGCTCTCTGGCCTCTTCACCACGGTGCAGAGCGTTCTGCCATCCATCATGACCACGTGGGTCTTCTGCCTCGATTCTCGGCCAAGCTGAGTGGGGCTTCACAGGCACCGGTCAGCCTGGTCTTCCTGGGGAGTGGAGCCGACCTATTGGAGGCGTTCGCCTCCGCAGGATGGCACGTCGCCGATCGGGTCACCCCGCGGACGGCGGTGCGGGCCTTCACGCGCGGGGTGCTGAACCGACCCTACGCGAGTGCGCCCGTTCTCCCCGTGTTCCTGGATGGCAAGCTGCACGATCTGGCTTTTCAAAAACACGATGATGCAGGCACCTCGCGCTGCCGTCATCACGCCCGCTGGTGGCTCACCGACTTCACCTGCGATGGCAAGCAGGTATGGGTGGCCACGGCCTCCTTCGACGCAGGAGTGGGCATCGGGCGCCTGTTCCCTCTACCCATTCACCACATCCATCCTGACATCGACGCGGAACGCGACTACGTCGTCCGCTCTGTGACAGGCACTGGTCGGGTGGAGGTCACCCAGCACGTGCGCGTCACGGAGCCCATGACGGGCAAGAACGCCGCCGGGGATCGTTTCTTCACCCAGGGCACGGCGCTCGTCCTGGCGTAGGCCCCGGCTTCGTAGCGGCAACCATCGTGCACGCCTCCCCCGATCCTTTCCAGTTGCTCTACAATCGGATCGAGGGTCGAGTTCGCGGGACGAATCGCACCAGACCGGAAGGTGGGCGTGTCATGACAGCGGGGAGATCGAGAAAAGACCATCGCCTTGGGGCGAGGCGGCTGAGATCGGCCGTCGGGGCGTTACCGGTCGCCCTCTTGGTGGTCGGGGCGGCTTTGTTTGTTGCCGGCTGCGGGGTCAGTACCGGTCCCACTGAGGAGTTGGTCGTCAACGAACCGCTGGGCGGGGCTGCCGTGACCGATGTGGAAGTGACGATGGGGGCGGGGAAGCTGACTGTGAGTCCCGGCTCGATTGGACTGGTCTCGGGCCTGATCCGCTACAACGTGGCAGCGTGGAAGCCGACCGTGGACCGGTCCGATTCCAGCGTCACCATCAAGCAGGGTAGCCAGAAGGGCCTGTCGGGTATCGGAAGCGACATTGTCAACGAGTGGCGGCTGGAGCTCGGCCGCGCCCCTATGCGGCTCAAGGTCTCTGCCGGGGCCTACCAAGGCTCCTACGACCTGAGCGGTTTGGTCCTGCAAGGACTGACCGTCAAGGACGGGGCCGCCAAGACCCAGGTCATGTTCAACTCACCCAATCCGGGCCAGATGGACCGTCTGCAGTATGAGACGGGGGCGTCCGAAGTGACCCTGACCGGTCTGGCCAACGCCAACTTCAAGACCATGGAGTTCAAAGGCGGAGCCGGATCGTTCACGCTGGACTTTTCCGGACAACTGCGCACCGACGCTAGCGTGCGCGCCAAGGCCGGTGTGGGCAGTTTGCGCATAGTGGTGCCGGCGCAGACTGCTGCTCGCGTGACCGTCGACGGGGCTTTGACCGACGTCTCGGTGGAAGGCTCGTGGACCACCAGCGGCAAGACCTACAGCACGTCGGTCGTCGGAGGAGATCAACAGGCCAAGATCCTCACGATCGCGGTCGATATGAGCGTTGGTTCGCTCAAGCTCGTCGCGCGTTGAAAACCCAGCGGGTGGGCCGGCGTACCCGGCCCGCCCGCAGCCCCAGCTCTTCTTGAGGTCGCCGCGATCAGCCGCGGCCGGCGACAAGCGGTCGCGCTACTCGATCGCCAGCGTGACCGCGAAGGTCTGCTCGGGCTCCACGCTCTCCCACGGCCGCGCGTAGACGAGTCTGAGGAGCGCCTTCCCCTTGGCTGCAGCCTTGAAGGTGAAGGTGTAAACCCCGCCTGCGCCCAAGACCATGCTGTCGGACCTCTCAGGGGCGTAGGCCGGCTCCCCGACTTGCCGGACAAGGGCAGCATCCTTCTCGGTGAGGGCCGCGGTCCAGCTGAAGCCGGTGGTGGGGTTGCCGGGGATGGTCACTTCGATGGTATCGCCGACCTTGACGGTGTAGGCCTTGTTGTTGTCGGTTTCTCTCAGGGTGAGCGGTCCCCCGGCCGCGTTCGCCGAAGAGCCACACCCCGCGGACGTGATCGCGACCAGCGTCACGATCGTGCTGAGAAGAGTAGCCACGATCCCTCTTGAGTACCATATGCGCCCGTCCATTGCTCCTTCCCCCTGTCCGTTGCTACCTCGCGCGCTTGAGACGCAGCATCTCCGTGTACGGTTTCGGAGGGCAGGGTTTCGGAGGGTCGGGGTCATGGTGCGCGACATGTCCATGCCGCGCCGGCCGGAGCATCTACAGGTGGAGGCGCCGCCGGGTCACCTGACGGTGAGGTCGATCTGGAACGTGTCGGCGGGAGCCTGGTCGACCTCCGGTGCGAGGTAGACGAGCTTGATGATCATCTCACCCTTGTCCACGGCTCGGAAGGTGAAGGTGAGAGTGCCTCCGGCTCCCATGGCGTCGGGGTTGTCCGACTCGAACGCCGGCTCCCCCACTTGTTCGAGGAGTGACGCCTCGGGATCGGGATCATCCAGCTCCCAGAAATAGCCGGTGCTGGGATTGGCCTTCAGGTCTATGGCGATGGTGCCGCCTGCCAGGATCTCGAAGCTTCCCCCGTCGTCTTCTCGAGTGAGCTGGAGGGATTCGGGGACCGTGCTTTCTTCGGTGGTCTCGGTCGACGAAGTCGACTCGGTGTCCGCGGGTGTGTCGGAGCCGCAGCCTGCCGTAGACACGAGGGCCAGGGTCAGCACCAGGAGCAGCAGCAGGCCAAGAAGCGGGCTGGATCTAACCCAGGAACTTCTGCGTCCCACCATGGTACTTACCTCCCGACTTAGATGGCCGGTCCGCCCTCGGGCCGGCTCTGGGACCCTGTCTGTACCCCGCGGGCGACCGCTCGGCGAAGAGCACGGCGGCGCCGCCACACGATCAACGCCAGCAAGGCGATGATACCCACCGCGGTGCTGATTATCACCAGCGCCGACATGCCCTGGACGGCCATCGCCACCAGATTCGTGCCCAGCGTTATCCCCCACAGGACAAGGGTGGTCCGGGTCTGCGAGAGGCCGCGGGCGAGCAGTCCGTGATGGAGATGGTCCTTGCCCGGGGTGGAGAGGGGGTTCTGACGGCGGACCAGGCGGCGGAGGACTACCTGAAGCGTATCGATCAACGGCACCAGGAGGAACATGACCGTGGGGAAGAGGGCGAAGACGGTGGTGATCTTGAGGTCGCCCAAGATACTGGAGGCGGCGAGGACGTAGCCCAAGAAATAAGCGCCGCTGTCGCCCATGATGATCCGAGATGGCGGGAAGTTGTGCCGGAGGAAGCCCAGAGCGGCTCCGGCCAGAGCAGCGAGCAGCAGGGTGGCGGCGGCCCTGGCCTCGAACTGGGCCGACACGGCAAGGAGGCTCATGGCGGTGATGAAACTGACCCCTCCGGCCAAACCGTCGACGCCGTCTATGAGGTTGACGGCATTGGTGATGCCGATGATCCATACCAGGGTGATCAGCACGGAGAAGGTGCTGGCGAACTCGCCTCCGAAGAGCACCTCGATGCGGATGCCTGTGCTCACCAACAGCAGGCCGGCGAACAACTGCACCAAGATACGGAATACCGGAGGTAACCCGAACTGGTCGTCGATGAAACCGGCCATGATCAGGAACGACCCGCCCAGCAGGATGGCGAGAACCTGCACCTGGACATCCTCGATGACGATGGGGCGGAGGAGGGTGGCTATCACCAATGCGACGATCACCGAGGCAAAGATCGCCAAACCGCCGGCGTTGGGGAGCGGCTCCGTGTTGAGGCGACGGGAGTTGGGCTCGTCGGCCCAACCTACCCGCAGCGAGAAGAGACGGAGGCGCGGCATGAAGCGCCACGCTGCCAGGGCGGTGATGAAGAAGGTGAGGATCACCGTCAACCAACCCCGCCGGCCGGGCGCCGCGATACCGAGCGCATTGAGGAAGTCGACTATGCGATCGAGCACGCCTGAGATTGTAACCTCGTGGGTCCTCCGCGTCTCGCCATCGGACCGCGGTGCCATTTGGTGTTCGCTGACTGCAGGAGCATCGTATCATCGAGAAAGAAGCGTCGTTGGTCTCTGCGGCGCCGGGCCTCGAGGGTGCGCCGGCTTGGATGTTGCGGTACAGTCTGTCGGGGACCATCGGCCCGCCGGGCCTCGACAGACTGGAAGCGCGCTCAGCATGAAGAAAAGCGAAGCCGTCAAGATCGGCACTCGATCCCTGTGGAACCGGGCCAAAGGCTTCCCGGTGTGCCTGTCGTTCGAGGTGACGCACTCCTGCGTGGCCGACTGCGTCCACTGCGACAAAGGCGGCGTCAAGCAGGAGACCGACCTTATGAGCATCGCCGACTACAAGCGGTACTCGGAGACGCTCAAACCCGGCCTCTGCCAGATGTCCGGCGGCGAGCCACTCATGCGCGACGACCTCGAGGACATCATCCGAGCCGTCAAGCGCCCCAGCGGGCTGCCCATGGTGGTATGCGTGAGCAACTCCTGGCTCATGACTGAGGATCGCTTTGTCTCTCTGAACAAGGCAGGAGTCTCTCTCTTCTCGATCTCCCTCGACTTCCCCGACGAGAGGCACGACGACTTTCGCCGCATCCCCGGGCTCTTTGCCAAGATGAGCGATCTCATCCCGCACCTCGTGCGCACGTACGGCCGGGAGAGAATCGTGCTCAACTCGGCGCTCACCCACGCCAACTTCGCCGAGATCCCCGGTCTGGTGGCGAAGGCCGAAGAGTGGGGGACGAGGATCTCCTTCAGTGCCTACAGCTCTCTGCGCACCGGGGACAGGAGCTTGTGCATCGATTCGCCGGACGACCTTGCCCTGCTGCGGCGTCACATGGACTATCTCAAAGAGCACAAGCGCCGGTCGGGGAGCATCCTCAACTCCGACTACATCCTGGACCAGACCTATCGCTTCTTCGCCGAGGGGGGCATGAACGGGTGTCAAGCGGGACGACGATTCTTGGTGGTGCGCCCGGACGGCCTCATCAACGCCTGTTCGATGTTCCCCGAGCTGCAGTACGGTTCGCGGAAAGAGGCGGTCGAGGGGTTCAAGAGCACGCGCGAAAGCTGCGACCAGTGCTACGTGTCCATCAGGGCCGGCACCGAACGTTCGCTCGGGAGGCTCCTCCGGGAGAACATCGGTCTGGCGTTCAGTACGCCCAGCATAAGCAAGCCGGGGGACTAGCGGAGATCGGGTTTCCGTGGTGGCCGCGCCGGTGGTCCGCCGAACACCCGTCCGAAGCCGGCACGCCTGCCGGTGCCGTCGCGGCCTCAGCGCACCGGAGAGCGTCCGCGAGCTAGTGTTTGCGTCGCATCAGTTTGAGAGCCGACCAGTCGTGGTCGAGAGCGGCGACCTTTACGTCCACCATGCCGCTCGTCAGAGCGACGCGGCGGATGGTGTTCTCGTTCAAGTCTCCAGGCAGTCCGCCTCCGCCTCGGGCCGACGACTGCTTTATCCACGAGATCCAGAGGCTACCGCCGGGAGCCAGCTTGTCCCGCAACTGGGTGAATACCCGCGCCAATTCAGCCCGATTATGGGCGAAATAGTGTATGTAATCGAACTGCCCGTCTAGAGACGCTATTCCGTCGGCCTCGACCAGCACGGTGTAGCCATCGGGCAGGGGCAGCAAGGGAACGGCGTCGTCCCCGGGGGGAGCGACGATGACACCGGCCGCCCCAGGGCGCAATCCCAGCTTCTTGTGGAGCGGGTTTTCGGCAACGGGGTAGTGCTCCTCTTCTGACATATCCTCTCCGCAGGTGGTGAACGTGCTGCGGTCCGCTCGGACCGCGTTCCGGCCATCTTAGCATCGAGGGCCGGGGTATGGACTCAAGTCGCGCTCTGCTCTACCCTTACGCACGTGTGCATTTCGCCGGCGTCGGTCGAGTCGCGCCCTGAGGAGGGAACCGATGTTCTGTTCTGAGTGTGGTCTGCCCATCGATGAGGGCAAGGCCTTCTGCAAGAATTGCGGCGCCCCGGCCCCGAAGACCCCGGAGCCGATCGCCGGTGGAGCGGCTGAGCTTGCCGACACTCAGATCAAACCGCCGGCGAGCGCAGTGACGGGGTCCGCGGGGCCGCATGAAGCCCCCGAAGCATCGGCACCGGAGGTGCCTCCACCACCGCCTCCTCCACCGCCTGCGGAGGCCATGCCACCGCCACCTCCACCACCAGGTGCGCCGCCGGCGACACCACCCCCGCCGCCCCCTCCGCCGCCGCCGCCCTTATCACCGTCGGCGCCCGGATACGGCGCGGCTTGGCAGTCACCGCAGGGTCCGCCGGGGCGGCGAAGCCGCACCGGTCTGATCGTCGGCATCGTGGCGGCGGTCATCGTGGTGCTTGCGGGAGCTGGGGTAGGCGCCTATCTGTTGCTCCGCGGGGACGACACCGCCAACACTACGACCACGCTGGTGGGGTCCTCAAGCACGGCCGGGGCCGAGACCACTACCGCCGCCGGCGGGACTACGACCACCCTCCTTGGGGACATCACGACCCAGACGGTCCCGGATCTGACCACCGCGACCACCGCGACCACCACCGCGGGGCAGTCGACGGAGGACTACCTGACGGCCACCGACGAACTCGTACAAGTGCTGCTGGACGCCGACGCGCGCATCCCGGAATTGGCGACTCAGATCAACAACACCGCGCCCAAAGTTCCCCGTTCGGTTTGGAACGAGCTGCAATCCATGATGGGTCTGCTCGATGCCGCTTTCACCAGCCTGGGTGAGGTGAACGTGCCGCCCGAGTTCGAGGAGTCCGATGGCTGGTTGGCGAAGGCTACCACCGCGATGGGTGCCCGCATCGACGCGACCATCACAGGCATCGAGGCTATGTGGGACGCGAACGCGGTGAGCGCGGGCACGCGATACTTCGATCAAGGCCGGCAGGCGCGGGACGAGTACCGAGCTGCGTTCAAGAAGTTTCAGGATGTGGTGCCGATCGACTGACCCGGCTCGGCCTGATCCTCAGCTGAAGCCGTAGGGTCGGGCGCGACCGGAGGGCAACACGGCTGCATCTCCGTGGACCCGGGGGCGCACAGCGAGCCCTCGAGACGGGCCCGCAGAGCGGCGACCACGTTCCGGTCCAGAGTCCGGCGCACGGATTCGAGGATGAGCCTTCGCTCGGGACTCATGTCTCCGGCCAAGCGGTAGTGCATCCACACGCCCTCCCGACGGTCCTGAAGCAGTCCGGCGTTCAAGAGGTAGCGCAAGTGCCGGGACGCCTTGGACTGGCTTATCTCCAGAGCGTGCTCGAAATGGCACACACAGAGCTCGGGCCGCTCGAAGAGCAAGGCCAGCATCTGAAGGCGGGTCTCGTCGGCAAGCGCCTTGAAGACGTCTGCGAGTGTCCGGGTCGGAATCTGCTCGACCACCACGGCCTCCCCTTAAAACCGTATAAGCGGATGGTTGCATACGTTGGCGTTCAGGATTATGATACCTGCCATGAGGCGCTTGTCCTTCTTAGATCGCTTCTTGACCCTGTGGATATTCCTGGCAATGGCCGTCGGAGTGGGTGCCGGCTACGTGTGGCCGCAGATCGGCAAAGCCATCCAGAGCGCCTCCATCGGGACCACGTCTATCCCTATCGCCGTAGGACTCATCGTCATGATGTACCCGCCCCTGGCCAAGGTGCGCTACGAGGAGC
>JAZDLO010000194.1:0-2799 GCA_043801935.1 bacterium | reverse complement strand
ATTGTACCCCCCCCCCCGCCACATTTTGCAAGCCCCTTCTTGCCTTCCCTGGTTTCCTTGCTGTATGCTTTAGCTATCGGGGTAGCATTTCATTGTAGTCATCATCGCAGCAGGAGTAGCAGCCATGTCCCGTGAACAGCTTGAGCAGCTCTCGAAGGCCGAACTGATCGAGATCATCCTCCAGCTTCAGGCCCGCCTGGCCGAACTCGAAGAGCTGGTCAAGCGCCTCACGCAGCCGCCCAAGGACGCCTCCAACTCCTCAGTTCCCCCGTCTAAGACCCGCAAGTCGGATCGCCGCCAGTCCAGGCCGAAGAAGAAGCGCGGCCCGAAGCCCGGGCACGCGGGCACAAGCCGCATACGCCAAGAGCCCGATGCCGTCGTCGAGTGCCGGCCCACCGCCTGCGACCGGTGCGGCGGCCATCTGCCGCAGTCGGGCGGCAGACTACTGGGGACAAGCCAGGTCGTGGAGCTGCCCCCGGTTCGCCCCGTGGTCATCGAGGCCCGGCGGTACGAGATAACCTGCCCTCAGTGTGGCTGCCGCCACGTGGGCGAGTACCCGCCAGGCCTGGAACCTCAGCGCGTGTTCGGCCCCCACCTCGAAGCCCTCGTCTGCTACTTCCACCACGTCCAGCACGTGTCCTATGAGCGTCTGGCGGGACTGTTTCGCGGCCTGTTCGGACTGGCCCTGAGCCAGGGCGCCATCGCCAATATCACCGCCCGGGCCGCCGCGCGGCTGCAACCGGAAGCCGAGGCAATTCGAGACCAGGTGCGCACAAGCCCCGTCATCGGGTCGGACGAAACCGGCGCCCGGGTGGATGGCCGCAACCAGTGGCAATGGGTCTTCGAGACCCCGCAGGCCAGCTATCATGTCATCGCTTCGAGCCGCGCGGCCCAGGTGATCGAAGCCGTCATGGGCGAGGCGGCGCCGGAAGTATGGCTTAGCGACCTGTTCAGCGCCCAACTGAAGGCGCCCGCCAAGGCTCGTCAGCTTTGCCACGCCCACCAACTGCGCGACCTGCAATACGCCGTGGACGCGGAGCGCAGCGCCTTCGCCTATCGGATGCCGCACCTCCTCTTGCGCGCCCAGCGGCTGGCGAAACGTCGCACCGATCTGGACCCCGAAGTCTTCGGGAAACAAGTCGCACAGATCGAGGATGCCTGCGACGCCCTGCTTACAAGCGTGGCCTCCGGCCGCCACGCCCGCCGGTTGCAGAGGCGCTATCGCAAGCATCGCCAGGCCTTGTTCACCTTTCTGTACCGCCCCGACGTGCCGCCCGACAACAACGCCTGCGAGCGGGCGCTGCGCAAGTCGGTGATTCATCGGAAGGTCAGTGGCGGGTTCCGCTCCCAGTGGGGCGCGGGGGCCTTCGCAACGATGGCGACCGTTATCCAAACCGCCGCCAAGCAGGGCGAAGATGCGCTATCTGCTCTCGCCTCCCATCTAGCCCCAGGCCCTCCTCTTCTAACCCTCGCTCAGCCCCCGTAGCCACAAGGTGAGTAGTTACAAGCATACATGCCAGGTTCGCGTGCACCCAAGGGTCGTCGGGATCGAGCGCGGCGGCTGACCGGAACGCCCTCACCGCCTCGTCGGCCTTGCGCGCCTGGGCGAACGCCCGTCCGAGCGACACGTAAGCCCAGGACTGACGGGGATCAAGCTGCGTGGCACGATGCAACGGCGCAATGGCCTGCTCCGCCCGCCCTGCTCCCAGCAGAGCATTCCCTAGCCGATGGCAGGAGAGAGGGTCGTTCGGGGTCTTGTCGAGCCGCTCCTGCAACCGAGCGATGGTGGCCTCTGTGTCAGGAGAGAGAACGACTCGGTGAGCGCCCGCGGGACTGTCGACCGTGACCGCCAACGTGCTCGCGGGCCCCAACACGAGCTGCACGCGAAAGGCGACGCCGGCCCGCCCACCAAGCAGGGGGACGTGCGCCAACGGTGTCAGCCGTGTTGCGGTGCCGTTGACGAGAACGCGGCGGATCGCACCCGGGCCCGCACAGACGCCGATCACCTCTACCTGCCGCGCGGCCTGTAGGGCGACGTAGCGCCCCCGATCGTCGGACTGGGGGCTGTACAGCTCGAGGGCCCACGGTTCCCGAACACACCGGGGAAGGAGGATTCCAATGGTCAGTGCCCCCACCCCTAGCACTACGAGAGCCCAGACCCTTCGGTATACCCCCGGCCTTGAGTGCTTCGGAACCAAGGTATCCCCCCCTCCTCTTGGGGACCGATCTGTACCCCGGGAACAGAGTCGTATGTCCCCCACAAGACACCCAGAGGATCCGCCTGCTCCCCCCCCTCGGCGTCGTCGGCGGGTGCTCCTGCCGGGGGGGACGGCCGCGGGCAAGGATGCCCGCGCTACGACGGCGCAAGGCTCACCACGTGGCCATAGCAGCCCGCGAGACGCGCGCGCTCCCAAGACGGCAAGGGCGGGGACCGGGGACCGTGAACAGTGAACCGGGACGACCACGGCCAACGGCGCGGGTCTGGTGACCCGCGGGCACGGGACGGCAGGGGCCCAGACGATCGGCACGGAGGGTGTCGATGGCCAGGAAGGGGTCCATCGCCGAAGTCATCGTCTAGGTCGGAGGCACGTCCGCTTGGGGTGGGCTTGGTCCCTGTGAGAGCCACGGCACGACCACTGTGCCAAGCAACCCGAGCGCGGTGAGGAAGGCGCCATACTTGATCTCGATCGCGTCGCCGACCCAGTCGTCACGCTTCAGCTGGTACGTTATCAGCAGCAGACATGCCATTCCGACGGCACCCAGCGCGGATAGGATGCGACGGTCGGGCACGAACAGAGC
>JAZDLO010000191.1:0-8234 GCA_043801935.1 bacterium | reverse complement strand
TGCGCACGCTCCGCTTCCTCCTCATCGCCCGGGCTGGTCGCCTGACGCGGATCGCCGGGCGGAATGTGCTGCGCCTGGCTGAGAATCCTGCCACGCAGGAGCTCTACGACCAGGTCCGCCAGCGCCTGGCGGCCTGAACTTGTCTTCGGATTGGGGTTAGTCTTGGGAGAGAAGACGGATCGCGTCGATGATCCGAAGCTCTAGTCCACCGGCGCAGCGCATCGTTGACCCGTCAACGTTGACTGGAAACGCGCTTTGAGTGTCGGGTTCGAGGAGCATGGAGTGCGCTGCGGCATAGGACTCCATCCCCCAGCGCTCGGGCTCCTGGAGGATCGAGGCGTCACGTGTGTGACGCGCCTGTGCCGGTGCTTCCGCATGCCGAGATCTCGCAGGGCGAAGAGGTAGAAGCTCCCTGATCCCAGTGGTGCCGATGAGAAGGGAAGCTCGGGACCCAGATAGCCGTTGACCACGATGAGCGCCTGGTACGTCTCTTGGGCGAGTTGGGCACCGTCAACTGTGATCGACCATTCTCGTTTACGGGTCCACGCGGCCTTGAGGAACCTCTCGAGGAGGGCGAGTGTCATCCCGGTCGTGAAGGGGCCGAGGTCGCCGAAGACCTGGCTGAGTACTCCCTTGTAGTACTTGATGAACCGGTTCTCCGTGAAGTGGGGAATCCGGCCAAAGATCTCGGCCCCGCCGTAGCCGACGAAGTGCCTCGGCGCGTCACCTTCACCCTTACTGGATGCCAGGATCACGTCGCACGCGACGGTGCGGTCCTCACGAATAGCCGTGACGAAGACGCGGATGGCGCTCTCGATGTCATCCGGCATTCCCAGCACCTTGCCGATGAGGTCTGCGGATCCTTTCCGCAGGAATCCCAGGCGGATCTCGCTGAGCGCTACACCGGAATCGCAACACCCCTCCAGCACACTATTGAAGGTCCCGGATCCACCGGCCGAGATGATCGTTCTGCCCCCTTGCCGGATCGCCGTGCAAGCCTCATCACGTGCCCGGCGATGGGTGTCCACTTCGTGCAGGCTGATGTCGGTCATCCCGTGCTCGTGGAACAGCGGGACAATCCGCTTCACCTTGCCCCAATCCTGAATCGATCCAGAGATGGTCGTGGCAATGACGTCGATGTGTTCATCCCGCATCGTGCCGCTCCCATGCCCCTCGAACGAAAGCTCGCGCGTCCGCCACCACGTCAGTGAGATCGCGCTCTCCGTCCAGGCTGCAGGTGAAGACCCGGTGCCGCTGTTCGACGACTCGACAGACCATCCGATACGCGTCGCGCAGCTTTGCGAGCTTCTCTTCTGTCTCGTGGACTTGTTTCTGTTGCCCTCGAGCCTCGATCCGGCTCAGAGCCACTCCCGGATGTACGTCCAGGAAGATGGCGGCATCAGGAACCCGGAGGCGGTTCAGCCCGAGGCTTCGGAGGTATTTGAGTTCGGGGAAGCGGCGAAGGAGCGGATCGCGCGTTCCGAACTCGCCATTCCGTGATGACATGATGCCGATGGCCCGGGCACAGAACTCTTCGCTGAAGTATTCCTCGCGGTAGAGGACGGCCCACGCCGTCATGTTGAGCAGTGGAGAGCCGTCCATCACGATGATCTCTGGCCGATACCATCGGTTGGCCTCGGCGAGGATGCGATCGCGCAGTAGCAATTCGGCGAGCTTCGGGATCTTGTAGCGCGCGAGTGATTTCGCGTGCTTTGCCTGCGCACCGATCCACTCGCGCACCTTCTCCACGATGAGAGGTTGGAGTTCCTTCGGCCTCCCGTCTCGAAACAGCTCGAGGCCATCGCTGATTAGGGCGACGTCTCTGGAGTCGGAGACCACACGAGCCAACTCACGTGCGAGCGTGCTCTTGCCAGAACCGTCTATCCCGAGCACGGCGATCGTGTGGGCGGCTGGTCGTGGTGCGCGTCGTCGGTGGCGGGTCGCCCAGGCCGCTCGCCCGAGATCTTCAATCTCTTGCTGCAACGAGCGCGCTGCATCGTGGATCTCCCCAGTCGGGTGTCGAGGGGGACCGACGGTCGCGTGATTCCACAGAGGAACTGGGAAGCGGGCCTGCCTGGGGAAGGAACGCTCCGGTCCGAACAGGAAGACGGGGACGACGGGCACATCGTTCCGCCGTGCCACCACTCTGCAGACGCCGGTCTTGAACTCCTGCATCTTCCCCGCCTCGCCCCGTGTTCCTTCGGGGAAGATGATGATGCTGTGACCCCGATCGAGGCATTGGAGAATCTCGCCGATTGGGTCACCCTCCCGATGGGAGCGGTCGACCCAAATCGGCTGGAAGAGGTAGTCCAGCGTCGCGAGGAGCCACGGGTGACGCGAGAAGTAGTCCCGGGCTGCCACGGGATGCGTCTTGACGATCTGCCGTACCGGTAGTATCGCGTACAGGAGCAAGACGTCGAGGTGGCTGTTGTGGTTGGCGACGAGGATGAAGCGGTCCAGTCCTGTGAGGTTCTCCCTGCCAACCACGCTCACGCCGAACACGATCCGAAGGAACGGCCGAAGCAAGAGAAGATGAATCAGCAGGCGAATCGCCGTCACGGGCAGGCCCTCACATCAAGTAGTACCGGATGTAGTGGAACACAATGGGCGCGGCGAAGAGGTACGATCGCGTGCCGTGGATGATCTGCCCCCTGCCGGGCTCGAGCCGCGCTGGTGCGATGCCAAGATCGCATTCGATCACCATGACCGTGTGGTTGCCGACCAGCACCAGGATCGGGATCAGCAGACCGAGGAGCGTGACGTGGGGCTGCGGGATCTCGGTAAGAGGGGACAGAGCGAGCGAGAGCGCCACCGTCACAGGTGCACAAGCCGCGAGCTTGGCGAGATACAGTCGCCAGCTCGGGTGGTCCTCTCTTCCAATCAATTGGCTGATCACGTTGCAGAGAGCCACGCCGAGTACTAGCAGCGTCGCCCACCACAGCGAGAAGAGCAGGAGATACCCAATGTGGCCCAGGCAATAGACGAAGAGGAAGAGTCCGAAGTCGATGGCTCCGATGGAGAGCACGGTGCCCCGGTAGTCTCTCCCTCCGAGCACCACGAGAAACGGTACGACGAGGAACGCATAGACGGGGATGGAGATGATGAAGAGTCCGTACCAGTCGATCTGGATGAGGTAGATCATGAAGGGAATGAAGAGGTACGCTCCCCAGATGCCCCAGCGATCCTGCACCCTGATGTCGACCAGCGAGAAGTACTCACGCAGTGTGCGGAACGAAAACAGCGCGAGGAGCCAGATAGCCACCACGAATGAAACCCATGTCGCCACGATGAACGCCAGCAGGAACATCCACAGGTACCTGAGGTACGGCGGTACCGTGAACCACAACGGACGGAACCGCTCGACCACCAGAGCTACGGAGACTGCGGCGCAGAGGATGAGCAACAGGAGATGCGATGGCTCGCCCGTCATCGTACCCTCATTCGTGTAGGCTGGCGCCGGCCGTCAACGGATCGCCACCAACCCGTAGACACGCGAACGAGGGAACGCAAGCCCCACTCCCGTCCAGTTGAGGCGTTCAACGATCTTCACGCCTTCTGGATCCCCATCCGGCACACAAATGCGGATCGTGAAAGGTTCACCCATGTCAATCTCCGAAGGTCGCGCTCGACTCTCTTTCCTGCTCCCCTAAGCTTCACCTTTCACTAGCATAGCATCACCAGGTTGACGGTGCGAGCGACGGTTCCCCCGACACGAGCCAGCTGAGCATCGACACGCGAGCGGGGGTAGCCCCTCTCGCCCAGAAGTGACACGGTTTGGGCACAATCGACGAGCCCCGGCCGATGACTGACCGGGGCTAAGTCGTTGCCGCGCCTGATGACCCGGGTGGGCGTCGAACCCACGACCTGCGGATTAGAAGACCAGCGGGGCCCCCCGGACCATGGGTACCCATTGGCCTATCCTGACGCAACGACAGCCGGTTGCCGCGGGGGGCTCGTGTCACTCGTGCCTGCACGCGTCGGTGGTTCGGGCACAGTTTGGGCACAGTCGCCGTCTCCCGTACGGCCTCGCGGTCACCGTGCTCCACCCGCTTCACACGCCTCCATTGCCCACACCCGGCCCCGCTCGCCATCGGAAGCACCATGCCAATGTGCGCCATGACATCCCCCTGTTGCGGGGTTAGTAGATAAGGCGGCGATTTGGGGGCCTTTCGGTCACCTGCTGGCATCAGTGCCACCCGCCGGCCCCCTGCGGCTGCAGCCCTCCGTCATGTCAACACCGGGTGAAGTTGCCCAGTGCCTTGACAACAGCGGAAATCAACTCCACTCTACTCTACGATACTCAACACAACACAGCTCGACTCGGCTTCGATCCGGCCAGGTCGGAGCTATTGAGGTCGGGAGCCGGAGTGACCCCATATGGTGCCTGGACCGGAAGTGCTGGACGCCCACGAAGCGGCCACCTTCCTGGGTGCCCACGTCGAGACGGTTCGCAGGCTCGCCCGGCGTGGCGATATCCCCTCGTTCAAGCTGGGCAAGGACTGGAGGTTTCACAGGGAGTCCTTGCTCCGTTGGTTCGAGGAGCAACGCCCGCGGAGCCGACTGCCTCACCTGCTCATCGTTGACGGCGACACCAAGATGCACCGGGCGATCGCTCGGGTCGCCGAGCGGATGGGTTGCATCGTGCACGGCGCAACTGACGGAGCCGAGGCGCTGGCGCTTGTGGCGCACAAGGCGCCCGCCCTGATCCTGCTCGATCTCAAGATGCCCAAGATGAACGGGCCGCGGTTCCTCGCGGAGCTTCGCGCGTCCCACCCGTACCTGCCGGTCATCATCGTGACCGGGCACCCGGACAGCAAGCTGATGGCTGAGGCGATGCGGTATGGACCGTTGCTGCTGCTTTCCAAGCCCATCGAGCCGGTCCAGCTCGAGCGCGCCCTGCGGCTAGCCCTGGGCGAGGAAGCCCTGAGGGGGCGAACGCGGATTGCGGGGACGCCATGAGAGACGACCGGAAGACGAAAGCCCAGCTCATCAAGGAGCTGCGGGAGGCGCGGCGGCGGCTGGGCCATGGCGAGCAGGCGGTTGCGTCGGTGGGGGAGAGCGAGGCCAAGTTCCGTGCCGTCTTCGAGCACTCGTCCATCGGCAAGTCGCTGACCAGCCCCGACGGGCGGCTGATCGAGGTGAACCCCGCGTTCGCGGCGATGCTCGGCTACACCGTCGAAGAGATGTCCACCGTCAACTTCGCGGCCGTCACGCACCCAGACGACGTGCCCGAGAGCCACGAGTGCATCCGCTGCCTCCTTGCCGGCGAGCGGTCCACCTACAGGATGGAGAAGCGGTACATCCACCGGAACGGCTCCATCGTGTGGACGCTGGTAAACACGTCCCTGTTGCGCGATGAGGCCGGTGCGCCGCGCTTCTTCGTCACGAACATCCAGGACAACACCGACCGCAAGCGGGCGGAAGAAGCCTTCCGCGACGCGAACGAACGCCTGGAGAGCCGGGTGCTGGAGCGCACGGCCGAATTGGCTCGAAGCAAGGAACTCCTCGACGAGAGCGGGAGGCTGGCACGGGTCGGCGGGTGGGAGATCGACCTCAAGAAGAATGAGTTGAGTTGGACCGATGTGGTCTATCAAATACACGAAGTGGGTCCGGAGTTTCGACCCACCGTCGAAACCGCGATCCAGTTCTACGCTCCCGAAGCGGTACCGGTGATTTCTGAGGCTGTCCGGCGCGGCATCGAGGATGGCGAGCCGTGGGATCTGGAACTTCCTCTGATTACGGCCAAGGGGAACAGGCTCTGGGTCCGCGCCATCGGCCAGGCGTACCGGGAGAACGGAGTGGTCGTGAGGGTCGGTGGCGTCTTCCAGGACATCACCGAACGCAAGCGGGCAGAGGAGGCGCTGCGGGAGAGCGAGCGAGCGTTCCGCGAGACCCTGAGACACCTGGATGAGGCCTACTACAGTGTCACTCCGGATGGGCTGATACTGGACCACAACCTGGCGTTCAATCGGATTCTCGGCATTGACGTCGGCCAGGACATGAGAGGACGCCACACCCCCGACTTCTGGCTGAATCCGGATGATAGACAGGCGTATCTGAACGAGTTGATGACCAAGGGATTCATAAGGAACTACCTGGTAGACATTAGGACAGCCAATGGAGAGAAGGTAGTCGGCTTGTTCAATTCCCATCTGGAGAGGGACGAACAGGGCGGGTTGGTGCGAATCGTCGGGACGTTCGCGGACTTCACCGAGCGCAAGCAGGCCGAGGAGAGGATCGTCCACCTCAACCGCGTCCTCCGCGCGGTCCGGGACATCAACCAGCTGATCGTCCGGGAGCGGGACGCCGACCGGCTCATCGAGGACGTGTGCAGGCTCGTGGTGGAGGGCCAGGGCTACGGGAGCGCAATTGTCGTCCTCACCGACGCGGCCGGTGTGCCCCGGGCCTGGGCCGAAGCGGGGATGGGCGACGCGTTCCAGCCGCTGGCCGAGAGCCTGCGCCGAGGGGTGCTGCCGCCCTGCTGCCGGCTGGCGCAACAGCACGAGGGGGTCTACCACGTGACGGACCGTGCCGCGGTCTGCTCTCCATGCCCGATCTGGGCGAAGTCGGCCAGCACCGACTCCTCGTGCATCCAGCTGCGGCACGGCGAGACCATGTACGGCTACCTGTCGGTGTCGGTGGATCGGATGCTCGGCGTGGTCGCGGAACAGGAATCGCTCCTCGCTGAACTGGCCGGTGACGTGGCCTACGCGCTCCGCGGCATCGAGCAGGACGCAGCGATGACGCAGGCGGAGGAGGACCGGGACCGCGCCGAAGGGGAGATGCGGCAGTCCCAGAAGATGGAGGCGGTCGGCAGGCTCGCGGGCGGAGTGGCACACGACTTCAACAACATCCTCACCGTCATCAACGCCAGCTGCAGCTTCCTCGAGGAAGGACTCCAGAAGTCGGAGCCGTTCTTCGAAGATGTCCGCACCATCCGCGAAGCCGCGCAGAGCGCCGCCCGGCTGACCAAACAGCTGCTGGCATTCAGCCGGCGGCAGGTGCTCGAGCCGCGGCCGCTCGACCTCAACACGCTCGTCGGCGAATCGGAGAAGATGCTGAACCGACTCCTCGGCGAGGACATCACGATCCGCGTCGAGCCGGCGCCCGCCCTCGGCCTCGTGCTCGCCGACCCGGGGCAACTGGAGCAGGTGATCGTCAACCTGGCGGTCAACGCTCGGGACGCGATGCCGAACGGCGGCACGCTCACCATCGCGACCGCGAACGTGGAGCTGGACGAGGTGTTCGTGAGCCTGCACGCCGGCAGCCGCGCCGGTCCCGTCGTGAGACTCGCCGTCACCGACACGGGCGTGGGGATGGACGCGGCGACCCTGGCACGGGTGTTCGAGCCGTTCTTCACGACGAAGGAAGTGGGAAAGGGCACGGGACTCGGTCTCTCGACGGTCTACGGCATCGTCAAGCAGAGCGGCGGGTTCATCAGCGTGAACAGCGAACCCGGCCGCGGCGCCACCTTCGAGATCTACCTGCCACGTGTGGAGTCAGCCGATCAACCCTGGCAGCCTCCCAGCGAGGCCGGCTCTTCGAGAGGACGGGGCGAGACCATCCTGCTCGTCGAAGACAACGACCAGCTCCGCGCGGTCGCCACGCGGGCTCTCGGGAAGCTGGGATACAGGGTCTTCGGAGCGGCCGGGCTCGACGAAGCCAGGCGGATCGCCGCGACGGAACAACCCGTCCACCTGCTGCTCACGGACGTCGTGATGCCGGGCGGTTCCGGCCGCGACGTGAGCACGGCCGTGGCCGCTGCGCACCCGGCGCTCAAGGTGCTCTACATGTCCGGTTTCACCGACGAGGCCATCGTCCATCGCGGCGTCCTGGAACCCGGTACGGCGTTCCTGCACAAGCCGTTCACGCCGGACTCGCTCGGCCGGAAGGTGCGGGAGGTGCTCGACGCCGGCGCTTGAGCGGCGGCTTGCCATTGCGCGCAGCCGCACGAGGGAACCATGGCGAAGGTGCTCGTCGTAGACGATGATGCCGGCATCCGCAACGCGGTCCGGCGCGCGCTCGTCCCGCTCGGTCACGAGGGCTGGGACGTGCCCGGCGGCACCGAGGCGCTACAGCTCCTGGACGTCGTCCCCTTCGACCTGATCATCACCGACGTCTACACCGACGCGGTGGACGGCATAGAGCTGCTGACGCGCATCCAGCAGAAGGGCCTGAGCGTCCCGATCGTGGTGATCTCGGGGGGCGGCTATGCGTCGGTGGACGACGTCCTC
>JAZDLO010000147.1:0-10935 GCA_043801935.1 bacterium | reverse complement strand
TGACCACCACCGGACAGGCTAGTTCGGCAGCGACCACAGCGGCCTCTTCCGCGGTGCCGGCCGCTCGGCCCCGGGGCACGGCCAGTCCGGCTTCCCGCAGCCAACCTTTGCCTTGATGTTCTAGGAGCTTGGCCATCTGTGTCCTCGGACCAGATCCACCTAGAGAGTGACGAGGTTGATGAGATCCTTCCTCTCCCCTTTGAGCCAGCGGCGCAGATTCTCTTCAATGATGGGCAAGGTCTGTTCTATGTAGATGTCACTCCTTCCGCCCACATGAGAGGTGACGATCACGTTCTTCATCTTCCAGAAGGGATGATCCGGAGGCAGAGGTTCCTGAACAAAGGCATCTAGAGCGGCACCGGCGATCTCTCTGGTTTCCAGAGCCTTGATCAGGGCGTCTTCGTCGACGAGTTCCCCCCGGGCAATGTTGATAAGGAAGGCGGTGGGCTTCATCGCCGAGAGCACCTTCTCATTGATGATCTGGTAGGTCTGGGGAGTGTTGGGAGCCACGACGATCAGGTAGTCGACTTCGGCGGCGACCTTGACGACCTCCTCCGGCCCGAAGAAGTGGTCCACGGAGTCGATCTCTTTCTGAACGATATCTATGCCGTAGACCTTCATTCCAAAGGCTTTGCATTTCCCGGCGAGCTCTTCTCCGATGACCCCCAAGCCCAAGATCCCCACCTTCTTCTGCCAAAGGAGCTTCGCGGGCCAGGGCTCCCAAACCCCCAGATCTTGGTTGCGCACCATCTGCGGGAAGTTCCGGCCCAGCGCAAGCATTTGAAGGAATGCCATCTCCGACATCTGGGGCCCGTGGATGCCACGCATGGAAGTGACGATCACCTCCCTGCGGAGCGACGGCAGGTTGGTGATGTAGTCCACGCCGGTGCCCAGGCCCTGGACCCACTGGAGCTTGGATGCTCTGCGCATCAACTCGTCCGGCATGCCGAAGGCCAGGAGGATATCCATCTCCTCGACAAGTTCCGCGAGTCGCTCCACATTCAAGGCCACACGTATAGCGATCTCGGGGAACTTAGGTTGGAGCACCTTCCTCCATTCCTCACCACGATGTTGTTCGAAAATGACCAGGTTATCCATATGTGCCTTCCTCTATTGCAGTCGCTCTCGCACCGAATGCGTCGGGATTCTCTTTTTCCTGTCCGGTCGGGCAACTCCGGCAGATAGCTGCTCGGGATCGGCCGCCGACATGCTCGGAGAGCCGCAGAGACCGCTTGGAACCCTCAGCGTAGCCCCTCCCTGCGTCTGCCGCAGGAGCGTCGGGCCGCGACTCGGTCTATCCCGCTAAGCCCAGAGTCGCCTGCGCCAACTGCATCGCGACCTCTATGGCTACCCTGTTGCTACTCTATGGCTACTTCCTACGCCACTTTGGCTGACGCCAGTGGACGATATAGTGCTCGGCTACGACCACGATCATGTAGACGATGAGTCCGACTATGCTCAGCAGCACGATGAGCGCGAAGACCGTGGCGGTCCTGAGGTCGGTGGCCGCGACTATGATGGACTTGCCGAGGCCGCCCGCCCCCCCGCTCAGGATATCGGCGACCACAGCTCCGATCACGGCCAGGACTGCGGCTATCTTCAATCCGGCGAAGACGAACGGCAACGCGGTCGGGAACTTGAGCTTCCAAAGAGTCTTCCACCTCGACGCCTCCAGGGCCCGGAAGAGCATGAGCTCATTGTCGCTGGCCGACTCGATCCCGGTGGCGGTGTTGACGACGATGGGGAAGAAAGCGATGACGGCCGCCATCAGGATCTTCGGGGCCAGCCCAAAGCCGAGCGCCGCGACGAAGAGAGGGGCAAACGCCACCTTGGGCATGGCGTTGAACCCAACCACATAGGGCATCAGGACCCTCCGCCCAAACGAGGTCTCGCCGATCACGAGGCCGAGAAAGATCCCGGCGACCATTGCCAGGAAGAACCCGACCGCGATCTCCTGAATCGTGAGCCACGTCGCCTGAAGGTAGATGCCTCCGGTTAAGACGTCCCCGAAGATCCGCACGATCTCTTTCAACGTCTTGAAGGCCGACGGGATAATGAACCTGGAGAGGACCTCCAGTCGGAAGATACCTTCCCAGACCAGGATGAAAACGACCCCGAATAGGATCAGACCTGCCCCGGTGCCCAAGCGCCCTCTCAAGGCTCGCCGGAGCGGGCTTACCGCCGGCGCTCGGCAAACCGGCCCCGGTACGGCTGAGCCGCTCGGCTCTTCGGTACCCCTGTCGATGATCGTCCCCCTGTCCTCCTGGCTCATCACGTGATCGCTCGCGATCCCGCCTCGTTGAGCGCGTTCCTGACGGCACCCGTCAGTTCGGCAAACTCCGGCGTCGTCGTTACCGAGATCGACCGTGGTCGGGGGAACGGGATGGGGATGACTTTGGCGATCCGTCCGGGGCGAGGCGTCATCACGTAGATCGCATCCGCCAAGAACACCGCCTCGGGTATGGAATGCGTGACCACGAACGACGTCGCTCCGCTCTCCTCGACGACCCGCTCGAGTTCCTCATCCATCGCGTCACGCGTCAATTCATCGAGCGCCCCGAACGGCTCGTCTAGAAGGAGCAGGGTCGGATCGGTGATGAGCATGCGACAGATGGCCGCCCGCTGCGCCATCCCTCCGGAAAGCTGGTGGGGGAAGGAATGGTGGAATTCGCCGATGCCGGTCTTCTCCAGAAGTTTCATCGCCTGGTCGCGCTTCTCCGCCGCGGCTTTCTTCCCATACCGTATCTCGAAAGGCAGAAGCACGTTGTTGACAGTCGTCCGCCAGGCCAGCAGCGTGGGCTGCTGGAACATGTAGCCGATCTTCCGCCGGTCCTGCGTCATGGCGGGCTGGCCGTCGACATGGGCCGTCCCTTCCGTAGGCTGGAGAAGTCCGCCGACGATGTAGAGGAGGGTCGACTTGCCGCACCCGCTCGGCCCGATGATCGCGGCCATGGTACCGCGGGGGATATCCAGGGAGACGCCTTGAAGAGCGCAGACGTCCTTCCCTCCCCGCCCCTCGAATGTGTGTCCTAGGTCGCGGATCGATACGCCGTCCGACGACGGCGTAGCCGCTTCCGGCCCGAGGACCGGGCCGGAAGCGTTTGGGGACGAAGTAACCGTACTGTCACTCACACCATATTCCTACTTATCGAAGAATTCGTTGGTGTAGAAGTCTGTCGACGCCCCCACGGAGGGGTCGATCGTCTTGTTCTTAATCAGGGTGTCCCACCACAGCTGCCATATGGCGGGGTCGATGTATCCCATCGGCTCGACGGCCGGCCGTATGCTGATGACCGCCTTCGAAAGGGCTTGCCGGAAGGCCAATTCCTCGGCCGGTATCGGCGACTGCGCGTTCGCCCAGTCCACCAGCTTCTGCGGATCGCCACCAATATAGGCGCGAGCTTCTTGGAGACCCTCTACGTAGGCTTTGAAGGCCTCCGGCATCGCGTCCATCGTCTCCCGCGTCGCCCAGTAGCCAAAGCCGCCGCTCGCGTCCACCATTGCCTGCGGGAGGATGCTGCGCATAGGAGTGCCCGCGGCTTCGATGCGGGCGGCGCCCGTCAATGAGCTGGCGTAGGCCTGAATATCCCCACGGTCGAACCCGGCGAGCGCCTGGGCAGCCTCGACGGTGATTAAGGGCGTGATCGTGACCCCGTACTCCAATTCCACAGTCTTGATGAGGCTCATCCCGGGATCTTGCTCTGAATTGACCCCGACGACCGTGCCGTCGAGCTCCTCAGGCGACTGAATAGGGGAATCCTCGGGCACCACGATAGTGAAGATGCTGGTCATGAAGTTAAAGAACATGATCGGGTGGAACTGCGCCAGGACAGATGGATTCAAGGTGCTCACGTCACCCTGCATGATGTCTCCCTGACCCGCAGCGAAGGCCGTGGTCGTACCCTCAGAGCCCTCTACCTCCAGGATCTCCACCTCGAGATTCCTCTTCGCGAAGAAGCCCTGCGTGTTCGCGACGTACACCTCATAAAACGGGTACACCGCGGGGCTGGAGATGAGAACCCTGAGCTTGGCGGGAGCCGCCGCGCCAGTCGTGGCGGTTTCACCTCCCGACGTCGTCGTCGCCTCTTCCCCGCCACACGCGGCTATCAAGACCATCATGAGCATCAGGCCAAGCACCAGTGCTCCTATTCGTACCGTCTTACTGCTCCGGCCTCTCATCTGTCGACCCCCCATTTCCTCTCGCAGTTCATTGCAGTACGCGCAGCACACTGATTCCTGAGCGAGCGGAATAACATGTGCTTCACTCAGCTCACATTTTCACTATGTGACAGTGAACTGACACGATATGGCGACACTACCAGGAGACCCCAGGCCTGTCAAGGACGATGAAGCACTATTCAGAATAAGTATGCTACATTGTGAAAGTGGCCCAAAGTGTGCTGCAAATGGCGGCACATACGCTGTTGAGAGAAGCCGGCTGTGAATCCGATCTACGCCAAAGGGGGAGGACCATTTCATCCACGGGCACGGCAGTCAGGATTGCGCGCACGCTGGAAAAGGGGCTGATGATCCTCAGTCTCTTTGACAGGGAGCACTCCAGTTGGACGCTCACCGGCATCTCTGAGGCCACGGGCATACCGATGCCCACGGCCCTACGCCTGGCGAGAACCTTGGAGAAGTCGCGGTATCTTCGCCATGATGCACGGACCCGCAGCTACGAGCTGGGCTCGGCCATCTACCGGGCTGTATCCGTAACGCGTTCTCATTCCGAATTGATCCGTGTCGCCCGTCCGCACCTAGAGAGCCTCACCGAGTTCACCACCGAAAGCACCGCTCTCGGAGTCTGGGAGCATGGGGAGTCGCTTATCATCGACATGATCCTTACGCCGCGGCCTTTCAAGCCGGCCAATCTGGTGGGTACCACGATCCCGGGCTTAGCCGGGCTCTATGGCCAGATCGCAGTGGCGTTCGCGCCCGACAGTGTCCTCGAGGCAGCGCTCGCCCTGGATCACCCCCAGATCACCGCACACACGATCACCGACCCCGCTCAGCTTAGGGAAGAGATCGAGCGTATTCGGCGCGAGCGCGTGGCCTTTGGTGTCGAGACCGTTGTTATCGGGATATGTACCGTGGCTGCGCCCATTTTTGACTCGAGCGGTAAGGTGGCTGCATGCATGGCTGTGGTCGCCCCAACAGAGAGATTCGGGCCCGTCCAGATGAGAGAACACGGAGCGGCGGTCTTGCGTGAGGCCACCCTCGTGTCGCGCGAACTGGGGTACACAGAGTAGACGTCGGGGGACGTCTCGTCGCCCGTGCTAGCCGACAAGAGCCTTTCCAAAAATGCTTCTCGCAATGATCATCTTCTGGATCTCGTTCGTCCCCTCGTAGATCTCGGCCACCTTGCTGTCCCGATAGATGGCCTCCACCCTGTAGGTGGACTGGTCGTCTCCCAGCTGCCGCATGTAACCATACCCCCCGAAGATCTGGACAGCGTCCCGGGCCATGTCGGCTGCGCATTCCGTGCCGTAGTACTTGGCCCCAGCGGCCTCCGGTTCAGGGAACTCGACCCCCTGGTCCATGCGTAGGGCCGCTTTGGCGTAGAGGTTCCTGGCGTTCTCGATCTGGATCGCCCGCTCGGCCAAGCGGAACTGCCAGTATTGGAACTGCGCCAGCTTCTTGCCGAACGCCTCCCGGTCCTTCAAGTACTCGACGCTCTCGTCGAACGCCGACTGGGCCATCCCCACCCCGCTCGCCCCTATGCCGACGCGCCCATAGGTAAGGGTCCCCAGGGCGATGTGCAGTCCCTGACCTTCTTCCCCTATGAGGTTCTCGGCCGGGACCTCCACGTCGCGAAAGTAGACGTCGGAGGTCAATTGCCCCCGGTTACCCGTCTTCTTGTCGGGCTCTCCCACCCGGCACCCCTTGGCTTTCAGATCCACGACCAGCATCGTCAGCTTGCCGTCGGCGTTCGCAAGAACGGTGGCAAAGTCGGCCACAGGGGCGTTCGTTAT
Organism: bacterium; assembly: GCA_043801935.1. Lineage (GTDB taxonomy): Bacteria > Actinomycetota > Thermoleophilia > RBG-16-64-13 > RBG-16-64-13 > JAZDLO01. The sequence goes on along the minus strand of JAZDLO010000147.1, from coordinate 4,963 downwards.
GAACCGCTTCTGCCCGTTGAGCACGTACGTGCCGCCGCGTTTGGTCGCCTTCGTCTGCAGAGAGCGGATAGAGAGGTCGGTGCTGGCCGAGGGTTCGGTCGTCGCGAAACACCCGATCCTTTCCCCACTTGTCATGGGCTTGGCGTACGTTTCCTGGATGTAGTCCGACCCATACATCAGCGCGTGTCCGGCCAGGATGCAATGAACGTCGTAGATGGCGGCCACGCTGTCGCTGACGTAGGCTAATTCCTCGACGGCCGTCACCGTTGCGCACACGGGATGCTTGAGACCCCGACCCCCGACCTCCTTGGGGAACGGGATCTGGAAAAGACCGGCCTCCCCGAGCTTCCGAAAAAGGTCAAAGGGGAAGCTCTCCTTGGATTCCTCTCGGTTCGCGATCTGGTGGGCAAGCGGGGCCACCTCGGCCTCGGCAAACGCTCTCACCTTCTTGCGGACCTCCAGAGCTTCGCCGGGAAGGATCATGTCGTGATAAAGCACATCCTGCATCCTTGGGGGCAGCTGGCTCATTCCACTCCTTTTGATGGATTCGGCATGCCTACACGAATGGAGGCGTGTCCCGGGTGCTGCGCTAGAACTTCGCCGGGCGCTTCTCGAGAAAGGCGGTCATGCCCTCTTGCTGCTCCGGCCCGAAACAGAGGCCGAAGAACGACGCCTCCAGCTCACAGCCTGCGTCAAGACCCGCGTCCAGTCCCCTGTTCACGGCCAGCTTGGCCCGGCGGACGCCAAGCGGCCCCTGGCGTATGATCGCCTCCGCCAAGCGACGCACCTCCGCCTCGAGCTCCTCCGGGGCAACGACCCTGTTGACCAGTCCGCAGGCCAGAGCCTCCTCCGCGCCCATGAGCCGTCCCGAGAAGATCAGCTCCTTCGCCCTCCCTACGCCGATGAGTCGAGGCAGGAGTTGAGTCCCGCCCCACCCGGGCATGATGCCCAAAGATACCTCCGGGTGGCCGAACTTCGCGTCAGAAGAGGCGACTCGCAGGTCACAGCAGGCCGCCAGTTCGCACCCGGCGCCCACGGCCAGACCGCGCACGGCGGCGATGGTCGGCTGCGGCAGTTCGCGCACCCGCTTGAACACCTCGTGACCCATGCGCCCCCACAGATGGCCTTCCTCGGAGGTGATCCTCTGCATCTGGGCGATGTCGCCGCCTGCGCAGAAGGCCTTGCCTCCCGCCCCTGTGAAGACGATCACGCGGGCGGCCTCGTCCTCGCCCAGGCCCTCGAGGGCGGCGCTCAGATCAGCAAGCAGGCGGTAGTCGAAGGAGTTTCGGGCCTCCGGGCGGTCGAGGGTGACGGTACAGATGTGGTCTTCACGGGAAACATGCACTGGCACGAAACTTACCTCCGTAGTTTCTGGGTGCGCTCAGTAAGGTAGCCAGCATTCGATCAGCTCCTGCGGGAACCGGGAGAGTAGCTCATAGCCGGTCTCGGTGACGAGGACCATGTCTTCGATACGGACTCCGTGCTTACCGCCTTTCTTGCCGGTCCAGGTCTCAAAAGCCATGACCATGCCGGCTTTGATCTCGTGCGGAGGCAACCCCAGCTCCCGGTGGGAGAAGAAGACCATGGGCCGGTCATGCAGGGTGAGCCCCAGCCCGTGCCCACAGGCATACGCGTTCACCTCCGACCAGGAGTCGTAGCCCCAGTACTGTGGTGAATCGGGCCACTTGGCAAGGACATCGTAGTCCGTCGCCCCGTCCTTCAGGGCGCCCATGCCCGCGTACAGCATCTCCTTGGCCTCGACAAAGAGCTCTTTTTGCTCGGTGGTGGCCTTTCCGCAGCAGAAGGTCCGGTAGATGCAGGTCTTGTACCCCTGGTAGGAGGCGCCGTCCACGTCGATGTACACCAGATCGCCCGGGCGGATCATCTTGTCGGTGAAAGTCCAGCCGTAGGGGTTCGTGTTCTCCCCGCTCATGCAGACCAGGTCCTCCGTGTGGTCCACCCCTTCCGCGTAGAGCTCCCTGATCCCGATGCCCACCAGATCGCATTCGCGGACGCCCGGGCGGATGGCGTCGACGATGGCGGCAAAGGCCCGCTCGGAGTTGCTGCAGGCGATCTTGATGAGCTCGATCTCATCCGCGGTCTTGATCATCCGCGCGTAATCCATGGTCGGCTTGCCGTGCACGCAGGTGATGCCCTTACGACCCAAGACCTCGAAGAACAGATGCTGGAGTGTCGACCCGTCGATGGCCAGCGTCTCCTTCTCGACCCCGTAGTCGGCCATCAACTTGGCCACTCCACCCGCCCAGGCTTCGAGAATAGGATCGTTGGAGTCGCGGGCGGACAGCCGGGGCATGCCGTATGAGGGTTGCACTCCCCCGAGCCAAGGCATCCTTCTCGCCGTTTCCGACGGGCTTCCCCCACCGATCAGATGAGGCTCTCCGTTTCGGGCGAGGAAAACAGCCTGGTACTCGGAGGCGCGCATAGGTGTGGTGACGTAGTACGAGGATATGTAGCGGATGTTGTCGGGGTCCCAGGTGATGATGGCGCCGACGCCGTCGGCGGCCATCTGAGCCTTGGTCTTCTCCAGTCTTTCTTTCCGCAGGCGGTTGTAGTCCACCCGTTGTTCGTAATCGACCGCATATTTCCCCAGAGCCATCTCTCTTGCCTTCCTGATCGCTTCCTATTATCCGACCGGTGTCACGTGCGCTCCACGACGGCGGCGATGCCCGTCCGCCGGCTTTAGTACTTGTAGAATCCCTGGCCGGTCTTGCGGCCCAAGGCACCCGCCCGCACCAGCTTCCTGAGAATGGGGCACGGCCGATACTTGGGATCCCCCGTTTCCCGCTGCAAGGTCTCCATCACAGAAAGGCAGACGTCGAGACCGATCATGTCGCCCAGGGCCAGCGGCCCGATCGGGTGGTTCGCTCCCAACCGCATGGCCGTATCGATGTCCTCGTAGCTGGCTACTCCCTCAGCGGCCATGTAGGCGGCCTCGTTTATCATGGGGACCAGCAGGCGAGGGACGATGAAAGCCGGCGCCTCGACCACGTTGACGGGAACCTTGCCTATGCTTTTCACGAACTCGATCGACTTCTCAACGGTGTCGGCGCTCGTGTCTTGGCCGGTGATGACTTCGACCAACTGCATCACCGTCACTGGATTGAAGAAGTGGAGACCGATGAACCGGTCCGTACGCTGAGTGGACGCGGCAAGCTCGGTTATGCTCAGCGCCGAAGTATTGGTCGCGAATATGGTCTTGGGCGGGCAGATCCCGTCCAACTGAGCGTAGACCTCGGTCTTCATGTCGACCCTTTCGCCGACAGCTTCGATCATGAGGTCGGCGTCTTTGGCTTCCCGGGCCAGTTCGTCCTGATCGGCGGTGCCCCTGATGGCAGAGAGGACCTCAGCCTTCCGTGCCCGCGAGATCGTGCCCTTCTCCACATCTCTGCTCAGGTTCTTGTCAATCGTCTGAAGGCCGAGTCGCACCAGTTCTTCGCTTACGTCTTTGAGCACCACCGTGTACCCGGCCTCGGAAACGACCTGGGCGACACCCGCTCCCATGATCCCGGCCCCTAGCACTATCACCTTGTTCATGTCGCCGCCAATCCTCCAGACCTTGTCGCGCTCAACGGTCGCTCCGTCACCGGTGCTCGGCTGGTCAGTCCCCCCGTCTTTTCGCCTTGATCTTGTCGATGTATTCAAGCCACGGTCCTTCTTCTCGCGCCATCCGCTCGCGGATGTCGGGCTCCATGTCGAACTTGTCCTCCCGGTCGATGATGGCCCACAGGACATGAGGCTCGAGGGGGGGACAGTTTCCTACCCAGTGGCCGACACCTTTGCCGCGGAATCGCTTGAGGCAGTCGCCCACCAGGATGACGTCGTTGGGATCCACGTCCTTCGGCATCTCGTCGTCACGTTTGGCCCCCACCAGGATGGTGCAGCCGGCATTCTTCTCGTACTCGCCCAGAGCCTTGAGCTTCTCCATCGTGAACGCCACCAGGGCCTCACAGCTCGAGCAGCCGCCGCTGGTGTCGAAATCGTACTGAGGCCACGTGTCGAAGCCCTCCAGGTAGGGGAACCAGAGTTGCTTGAAGACCTCTTCGATACTCCGACCCCGGATCTCGATATCATCCTGCTCGAACTTGCCCAGCCCCCGCTCCATGGCGGCGCCGAAGTAGGCGACCTTGTCAAGCCCGAGGCCCACCATACGGCAGGCGGTCGCATCGAGAGCCACCGGGTCCTTAGAGCCGACGAGGCAACCGAAGTCCGTAGGGAGGGTGGTGTGCGGACCGAAGCCCTCCGCGGGACGGATCAAGTCCGCGATAGACAGATCCGGCCGGATGACCGACCAGACGTCCATCATGGCCGCGGCCAGATCGGTCTGGTGCATCTGGAGATGGGTGACGTCCTGGACCACGCCCTTGAGGTTCTTAAGAGCGCAGGTGAAGACCATCGAGGCGTGGCTCTTGAAGATGGGCAGGTTGATGATGTGCTCGGCTTCCAGGAGGAAGCGGGGTAACTTGATCCTCTTGAGGTTGGAGCGGGCATCGCGGATGGGGAGGTTGATCAGGTCCTTTTCGCTCTTGATGTCGACTATGCGGGCGCCGTTATCCTCCGCCGCCGCACCGATCCCGCTTACTCCCATCACGTTCATGGTCTCACAGCCGATGGCGGCAGACTCGGCTACGATGATCTCCTTGGGCTTGGCCTTCTTGACCTCGTTGATGACGGCCGCCACCACGGCGGGATTGGTGTTCACGCTGGTCTCCGCGGCCGCCGGATGACCCGCGTTTGGCTTGAGGACCACGGTGCTATGCGGCCTGATGAGGTTCTCGAGACCCCCGAGTAGCGAGAAGACTTCCGCGACCATCTTCTCTACATCGGTTCCCTTGGATATAGCGACTACCGACTTGGTCATGTGTCCACCTCCGAGAACGCGCCGCCCCAAGCGTCGCGTTCCTCTTTGTCCTGGCGGCGGCCTGATACCGGGTTGCCACCGTAG
>JAZDLO010000121.1:0-6142 GCA_043801935.1 bacterium | reverse complement strand
TGTACCGGTTCGAAGAGGACGAACTCGTACTGAACCCCTCGAACTGCGTCCACTGCCAAACCTGCCGGCACAAGTGCCCCCACCAGGTGATCCAATGGCGCGTCCCGGAAGGCGGCGGCGGGCCCAAGTACAAGATCATGTAGCGGACTCGGCCTAATCCCGTCGGCGCTGGGGGTGGCGCCCGGGCAGGGGGCGCAGCGACGACCACGATCGCGCCCGCCTTGACCGGCCACACGGCGGACCCGGCGGCCTCACGCCCTATGAGAGGCTACATCGGAAGACCACAGCCCCGGTGGAGACAGCCAACGTCAATTGCATAGGTCCACTTCTGGATCTCCTTCTGGATCTCGGCGTACTCAGGCACGATCCACCTCCCACCCCTGGCACTACGCCGGTCCGGGCCACCGGGGGACCGATCGAGAGGCACCGGTGTGCCCCACCCGCACGCCGCCCCCTCAGATTGCTGCTTCCTCACTCGGGCCGCACCCTCCGCACCCGGCGACGACCGTACGTCGTCAGCTCCGGGGTGCGGCGATCCTACCCGGCTCCAGGCCTCCGGCCGTGAGCGGCGATCAGGCGGCGGGTGAGGACGCCGCCCACGATGGCGCATACGCCGGTGGGGAGGTGATGCCCGACGGCGGCATCGAAGAGGACTCGGTAGGAAGGGCCGGAGTCCTCGTCACCGAGCCAGCAGGCAACCGCCACTGAGACGAGGGGGAGAACGCGGAAGGAGAAGGCCCGATCTGCCAGCGTCTCGGGCAGTCCGCCGAGGTCCCCGGCAGCGTCCGTGAAGGTGCCGGTGTCGTTGCCGAATGCCTTTGCCAGCTCGTTGCCGGTGTAGCCCTGGAAGGCCTGGGCGTAGAAGCTGCCGTCTCGCAGCTCGCTGAAGGCGATGCGGCGTCCCGCCTCGGGTGTTCCGTCGCACGTCTCGAAGTAGTAGGCGAGCAGGGCCGTGGTGAACGGATCGACCGTCGCCGCGTCGTCGGCCCAGGTCGCGGCGAATCTCGGGAACGCGACCAGCGCCTCGCGCCCCCAGACCGGGAGCCGGAGCTCTCCGGAGTCCCCAACGACCGGGGTGTATGAGGAGCGCGTGTTGGCGGCGAGCCGTTCCGGATCTGCTCCGGCCAGCCCCGCCCAGATCTCGGCCACCCGTGCCAGCAGCGACCCGGTGGCGTCGGGCCGGTCGTCGTCGGTCACGCGGGAACCGCCTGCGCTGGGGAGCGAACTGGTTCGAGAATGGGCCGGGAAGGGTCTGCGGCCCAGGCATTGTCGTGGCTCCTGTCGCCGGCCGCCAACTCAGCGACCGGCTCCCTGTAGAGAGCCTCGGCATCGGCGGCCATGTGGTGCCTCCCGGCTGGCAGTACGCGCATCTTCCCCACCGGGCGTCACCCTCGCGTCGACGGCTGCGGACGGTTTGGATGGGCCTCACATCGAGCACCCGGCCATCACCATGATGGCCGCCGACACATCGCCATCCCTGCCCTATCGGACGGCCAACAGCAACGAGCAGGCCAGCCCGTCCTTCTCGGGTTCGGTATCGGCCACGTCCGGGTTTGCGCGCCATAGAACACGGAGTTCCTGCGATCTGCCTCCAGACTCCTCAGCGCCAATGGTGTCGAGATGGCTTCCCAAGGTCTCGATTGGGACCCAGTCGACGCCTCGCCGGATTGACATCGTTGCGGACCAGGCGACCACCTTCCCCACAAGCTCCTCCGGCAGCACGATCGTGCTCGTGTTACCGGAGGAGGCCCTCGCCACGTTGTGCGCATCGATGGGGATTCTGTATCCCACGACCTTCGAGCTCTTGGGCACAGCCCACCAGTCCGGCAGCTTCGCCTTCTCTGCTGACTCCAGTGCCTCCTTCATCTCTGCCATGGACACCCCCCCTTTCTCCTACGTTCTGCCGGGTTCACCCGGAAGGGTACGCCAGTTGTTGTTCCCGTGGAGGTTGTCGACGGGGGTGGCCAAGGGGGCATGGCCTTTGAGGGAGGTGTGGGGCCGTCCATGGTCGGGGTGGTGGAGGAAGCCGGTGGGAGTCCCCCGGCCCGAAACCGGTCACGGACTCAGACGCAAACCAACCCATCAGGCCCACCCGCTCGGTGCTGAGACGCGGAAGCCCGCGAAGAACGCTGACATCAGCCGCCGCTGAGGAGACGGTGGCGCCGCCGCCGGGCCCGCGACCCTCGGGGCCTTCAGCGGGCAATCGTCCGGCGGGAGGGCGCGCCGTCTGACCGCTGGCGCGATAATCAGGCTCCATGGACGCGCCCCTGGTTGGTGCCTATGAGGCTGATGGCCACGAGGCGATCGCGCGAATCATCCGGCGCTACTCCACCAACCCCGTAGACATCCGCCACGAGGCGCTGAGGGGGATCGATCTGAGCGGCGCCACCCGACTGCTGGACCTCGGGTGTGGGTTCGGCGCCATGGTCGAGCCACTCGCCGGCAAGATCCCACCCGGCGTCGAGGTGATCGGCATCGACATGTACTCCAGCGACGAGGACGTCTTCCTCGCGAGGGCTAGGGCCATCACCGGTTCGGCCCGGTTCATTTGCCGGAAACTCGACTCGCGCCTGGACTTCCCAACGCAGTCCTTCGATGCTGTCATCGCCGCATACTCGCTGTACTTCTTCCCCCGGCTGATCCCGGAGGTGGCACGGGTCTTGAAGCCGGATGGTGTTCTCGTGAGCCTGACCCATAGCGAATCGAACTTCCAGGGCATGGTGGCGGCGATGGGGGTCTCTCCCCGGCAGTCGGCTCAGTATTCATTACTGTTGGGGTTCTCGGCGGAGAACGGGGCGGCCAGGCTTGCCGAGCATTTCGGAGCCGTCGAGAGTCGGCCTTACCCCAACACCCTGGTCTTCCGGGCCGAGGATCTCGAGGATTACCTGGCGCTTGTGCGGTTCAAGCTGCCGTCCCTGCTTCCGGAACGCGACCCCGAGCTGGGACGACCGGAGGCCCTGCTGGCATGGGCCCGCGAGTTGCTGGTCCGTGAAGGGTGCGTCTCGATCGAGAAGGACGACGCCGTTTTCATCGCCACGGAGCCCCACCCCTCGTGAGCTACGCCTACTGCGAGCGCTGTGGAGCGAGGCTGGTGACCATGGAGCTCGAGGGCCGGCCTCGGGGTGTATGCGGGGAGTGTGGCAGGGTCGCATATCACAATCCCCTGCCGGTGGCGGCGGCGGTCGTGCTGAACGATCGCCGGGAGGTCCTACTGGTCCGGCGCCGCAACGAGCCGCATTCGGGTCAATGGTGCCTGCCGACCGGCTTTGCGGAACTTGACGAGACCATCGAGGAGGCGGTGCTGCGGGAACTGCGCGAGGAAGCCGGGATCGAGGGCTGGGTCCATCGCCTGCTCACCGCCCGCTCGTTAGCGGACGATTACTACGGTGATTTGCTCTTCGTCTGTTTCGAGGTGGAGAAGAGCGGAGGCGACGAGACGCCCGGCGATGATGCCGAGACGATCGCCTATCACTCGCTCTCGAAGCTTCCCCCGCTCGCCTTCGATGCCCACACCGAGGCCGTCCGAGTCTGCGAGGCGCTCTATCGGGAGCCGTGGGCGATTCAGGACTCCTTCACTCGGCTGTATTCCGACAACAGCGAGGGCATGCTGTCGGACGCTCTGGTGAGGCTCGTCGAGGAGCGTGCCGACGAGATCTGTGACCGTTGGCTGGAGGTGATCCGCCACAACCCGACGACCCCGTCCTACGATCGGTCCGACCTGATCGAGGTCAGGAGGGCGGCCCAGGAGGCGCTCTCCCAGTTCTGCGCCTGGCTATTGGACAAGGGGCGCGATGAGGAGGCCGAGGCCTTCTACGTCGAGGTGGGCCGGCGTAGGGCCAGTCAGGGTTTCGGTCTGTGGGAGGTGATCAGCGCTCTCACGCTGCTCCGCAAGGAGATCTGGACGTTCGCCCGAGAGCACCAGGTGCTGGCGAGCCCGATGGATGTCTACCGGGTTATGGAGCTCAGCCGCCGCATCGTGCACTTCTTCGACAAGGCGCTCTTCCACACGGCGCGGGGCTACCTGGCTGCGGGACGGGCGTGATGGCGGCGCCGCGCCTGCCCACGGAGGGCACACCTTCCCCTGGGCGCCGGATCGGGCCCTCGACGCTATGGTCGCCGGCGGCACCTAAGGGCAAATGCTATTCGTATCGCTGTCATCGAGAAACGGCCATCACATACCCAGGCGGGGGCCGGCGCTTTGGCCGATTCCCGGCCCGCACTGGAGTGGAAAGGGGACCTTGAACAAGGGGAGGGCTGTACTTCTTGCCGCGGCCGTCTGAGACCGGGTTGGATCGCGTATCTGGCGGTGAGGAAGACCGATCATGTTGTTGATGATCGACAACTACGACTCCTTCACCTACAACCTCGTCCAGTACTTCGGCGAGTTGGGGGTTGACGTGCGGGTATTTCGTAACGACCGGATCAGCGTGGAGGAGATAGCCGCCCTGAAGCCGGACCATATCGTGATCTCTCCCGGGCCACATACGCCTGCGGAGGCAGGGGTTTCCGTTGCAGCCATCACCGAGTGTGCCGGGCGTGTCCCCATCCTGGGCGTCTGTCTAGGCCATCAGTCCATAGGCCAGGCATTTGGCGGACGTGTGGTACCTGCCCGCGAGGTGATGCATGGGAAGACCTCAGCCGTCCATCACCTGGAGACCGGGGTGTTTTCCGGCCTCGCGAACCCCTTCGTGGCTACCCGCTATCACTCCCTGGTGATCGAGAGGCAGACCTTGCCGGATTGCCTGGAGGTGACCGCCTGGACCCGCAATCCAGATGGTTCACCTGATGAGATCATGGGGGTACGGCACGAGGTCTTCCCGGTGCAGGGGGTGCAGTTCCATCCCGAGTCCATCCTGACTCAGCATGGGCATGAACTGCTGCGCAACTTCATCAAAGGGAAGTAGCCGGAGCGGCCGGCGGCTCGCCGGATCGAGGGGTTGGCGCCTCACGGCCGGCACCTTCCCCGACGATTCTCATCGGGGATTCGGAAGCCGACCGGCGCGAGCCCCAAGACGTTCCGGGCCGGGCTGGTGGTGTCGGCGGAGCCCGGCCGGTAGCAGATCCGGCTGCGGACGGGCAGCACGGCCTCCAGCATCGGCGCCGGCAACTGCCCGCGGTGGGAGGCGGCTACCCTACCCCAGGGCCGAATGCCCCTGGTTGGTGGGTCTCGAGACGCGAGACTGTCGCCCAACTCGGGCCGGGAGTGCAGCTTGGTGTCTGGCATCGACGCGAGCCGCGGCGAGACGGCTGCCCCAACCGGGGCGGTGATGGTCGTCGGAGGGGGCATCGCGGGCATGCAGGCCTCGTTGGACCTCGCCGACCAGGGTTTCAAGGTGTATTTGGTCGAGGTCGAGTCCGCCATCGGCGGGAAGATGGCACAGCTCGACAAGACCTTCCCCACCAACGACTGCGCCATGTGCACCATCTCCCCGAAGCTGGTGGAGACGGGGCGACATCCCAACATCGAGCTGCTGACCGACACCGAGGTCCTGGACGTCGCTGGTGAAGTCGGGGACTTTCGGGTCAGGGTCCGCCGGCGCCCCCGCTACGTGAACACCAGCGTGTGCATCGGGTGCGGGGACTGCGCCCAGGTTTGTCCGGTGGTGATCCCCAATGCCTTCAACGAGGGCCTCGGTCCCCGGCGGGCCGCATACAAGCTGTACCCGCAGGCGGTCCCCAACGCCTTCGCCATCGAGAAGCTCGGGATCGCCCCGTGCCGGGACGCCTGTCCGGCAGGACAACGGGCCCAGGGCTACATCGCCCTGATTCGCGAGGGCCGCTGGGACGACGCCATGCGGGTCATCAAGATGGACAATCCCTTCCCGGGCATCTGCGGGCGGATCTGCAACCACCGCTGTGAAACCGCCTGCAACCGCGGCCAGGTGGACGAGCCGATCAACATCAGAGCCCTCAAGCGTTTCGTGGCCGACAAGGTCTACGCCGGTCCCCGTCGCCCGGTGGAGCCGGTCTTGCCGATCCACGAGGAGCGGGTGGCGATCATCGGGGCCGGCCCGTGCGGCCTGACCGCCGCCCAGGATCTCGCCCTCGCCGGGTACGGCGTCACCGTCTACGAGGCGCTGCCCTTCGCCGGGGGGATGCTCCGGTTCGGAGTCCCCGAGTTCCGCCTGCCCGCGGAGATAGT
>JAZDLO010000217.1:0-27307 GCA_043801935.1 bacterium | reverse complement strand
ATGACTGTGGGGATGCCCGCGTCGCGCACCCGTTGCGCATAGCGATAGGCCCGGATGGCTGTGGACGTGGTGGTCGAGATGCCCACCAAGTCCGACGACAGGACGTCGTCCCAATCGACCTCGCTGAGGCTCTCCGCATAGATGCGGACCTCGTGTCCCCGCGCCGTCATGAGCGCGCCAAGCAGCGGCAGACCGAGCCGGAGCTGCTTTACGAAACTGTATACATGGAAGCCTGGGGCGGCTGGTTCGATGAAGGTGATGCGCACGCCAACCTCGCAGTTACTTGATTCATCGCGCGAAAAGTATGGTAGCACACGCCTCCACAGGGCCCGCCTCAGATCCGGCCGCTAACGGTTGCCGCCGGGGTCGGTAGGAACAGCCACCCTGAACACGGTGGACGGCCCGTCTCCTACCAGTTCCACCCGGCCCCCGAGCAGGCCGCAGATCTCTCGCACCAGGGCCAACCCGAGGCCGAACCCCTCTCCTCGCCGGCCCCCTCGACCCCGATAGAAGCGCTCGAAGATGCGCGCTCTCTCTTCCGGATCGAGAGGCTCCCCGCCGTTGGCCACTTGGATCAGAAGCTCCCCTCCCTCTGTCCACGCCGTGACCGTCACCGGATAGACGCCCCCATACTGGACGGCGTTGCGGAGAAGATTGGCCACCACCTGGCGAAGCATGTCGGCGTCGGCGACCGCCCGAGCCTGTTGATCGGCCTGCACTGCTATTCGCCCGGTCTCCGCAAGGCCCGCCTGGACCAGACGCTCCACTTCCTCGCGTATCAGCGCTCCGACCGCCACCGGCGTCAGGGTGGGGTGGAACTCACCGGAGTCGAAGCGAGAGAGGGTGAGCAGGGCATCCACCAACCGTTGCAGCCGGGCCGACTCCCGATAGATGGCCGCCGCGGAGCGCTGCCGTTGGTCTGAGGTGTCGGCCGTGCCGTCCAGTAGCGCCTGAGAGAACCCCTGTATCGACGTGAGGGGGGTCCTCAACTCATGCGCGGCAGAGGCAACGAAGCCGCGCAGTGACTCCTCGCTGCGGCGCACCTCGATTCGCATCGTCTCCAAGCTGGTGGCCAATTCCTGCACCTCTCCCGGATACGTGCCGGTCACCGGCTGGTCGTACGAGCCCCCGGCCATCCCTCGGGCGGCGACCGAGAGCCGGCGCAGAGGCCGCGTCATCCACGATCCCAGCCCCAGACCCACGATCACAGCCAGTGCTATCGCGATCGCCCCGGAGATCAGAAGCATGCGCACGAGGCCGCTCCTGGCCGCGTAAGCGTCCGCGGTAGACAAGGTCACCACCGCCAGCCCTCGGGGACCGTTGACGAACTGAACGGGAGCGGCGGCCACGAGAACGTTGACCCGCCTCCCGGCTGCATCGACCACGGATTTGACCACGCCGGCGGAAGGCTGGCCCCGCGTGAGCCGCTGGCCTTCGATCCGCATACCGGCCAGACTCTGTTCCTTGACCGGCACCGTTCCCACCTTGGCCAGCACTTCGCTGCCCCTAAACACCAGGATGCCCGCTCCAGCAGGCAGGACTTTCAGGTCCGCCTTAAGCAGCACCGAGAGGGCCTTGTTCCCGGTCAGTGCCGAGGGCAAGGAACTGCTCAATTCCTCGACCTGCTCCGCTACCTGGACAGCCTGATCGAGCAGTCGCTCCTTCTGACGATCGAGAACGTAGCCGCCCAGAAATACGTAGAAGACGACCCCGACGACCACCAAAGTGAAGACCGACACGCCCACCAGGGCAAGGATGAGCCGGGCCCGGATCGAGCGGGACCCGTTCAAGGCGTCACTCCGGGATCGACCTTGTAGCCCAGGCCCCACACCGTCTGGATCATGCGTCCCCATGAACCGAGTTTCTTCCGGAGTTGGCCCACATGGACATCCACCGTGCGGGCATCGCCGTAGAAGGTGTAGCCCCACACCTTCTCGAGTAGCCGCTCACGCGAGAGCGCCAGACCGCGATTGACGAGGAGGTAGTGGAGCAATTCGAATTCCTTCGGGGTGAGATCCATCAGGTCGCCGTCCACCCGCACGGTGCGTTCAAGCGGGTGCAGCTCCACCCCGCCCAGCACCTGGACTTGAGAGGCCGCGTCTTCCTGAGCCCCGGCCCTCCGCAATACCGCTCTCGCCCTGGCTACCAGCTCACCGGGGCTGAAGGGCTTGACCATATAGTCGTCCGCCCCCAGCTCCAATCCCAGGATCTTATCCTGTTCCGCGTCCCTGGCTGTGAGGATGATGAGCGGCACCTGGGAGCACTCCCTAATGGTCTTGAGCACCTCGAAACCGGAGCGGTCCGGAAGCATGAGGTCCAGAACGACCAGAGAAGGGCTCTTCTGCTTCACCAGCGCCGCGCCTTCGACCCCCGAAGGCGATGCGTGCACTCTGTAGCCCTCGCGGGCCAGGTACAGTTCCAGTAGCTCAGAAATCGAAGGGTCGTCCTCGATGACCACCGCGATCGCTTCACCGCTGCCTTCGCGTGTCGGCGTCACCCCGAGCCTCTCTTCCTGCCGGTCGATCCAGGTACGATCCTACCGTGCTCCCCTTGCGGCGCTCCACTTCCCGTACTCCCGTAGTACTTTGCCCCCAAGCTCCGGTTCCCTCCGCAACGCGAGCGCAAGACCAGGCCGGCCGCAGAAACGATGGATGCCCCGCGGCCTCCCGGCCGCGGGGCACCAAAACGTGTCCCTGAACGAGCGGCGCTATTGAAGGGTCGTCGAAGCCGGAGCAGCGCTGGTCGTGCCCGCCCCCAGCTTCGCGTCCGCCGCCTCGTCGATGTACTTGTCGGTGAGTTCGCGCAGTGCCTTCTTCGTCTCGGCGAGGTTCTCGCGAGCCTCCTGCAACGTCGCGAGTTGGTCCTTGGCCGTCTGTGCGAGTCGATCGTAGGCGGCCTGGTCTTCAGGGGTCATCTTCTCCCGTAGCAGGTTCATAAACGTTTTCTGCCGCTCGAGCCACTGCTGCTTTTTCTCCCTCAGGACCTCCTTCTTCTCCCTCAGGGCCTGCTTGTTCAAGGGGGGCTTCCCTTCCAGGGCGGCGGACGACTCGTCCTCCGCATACGCCAGGGTAACAACGGCGGGTTCGCCTGCCGGCTGAGTCGCCACACCCCCGGACGAAGCCCGGGCCTCGCCGCCTCCCGTTGCCGCCCACGCAACCGCGCCGATAGACAAGAATATGACCATGGTCCCCACGGCTATCAGCCACTTGCGGCTCCACATCCGCGTCCACATGCTTTTCACTTCGAAGGCCTCCTTGATCGTCGATCACGGTCTGCTGCCATCAGTCTGGAGCAAGGATGTGAGGGAAGTGTGAGCAAATCCCGAAATATGGACAAAGGATACGTGGACGAAGACGGTTGATGGGGGCCGCGATGAGGTACCAGAGCCACAGCGAGGACGGACGACTCCGCATGCTCGACGCCATAGGCGTCTCCACCGTCGACGAGCTGTTCGCCCCCATACCCGGACCCCTTCAGGGTCCGGGACTCCGTGTCCCGCCGGGTCTGACCGAACCGGAGGCGCGGGCGCGGGTGGAGGCCCTCGCTTGCGCGGACCGTCCCCCAGGTCCGGCATCCTATCTCGGGGCCGGATGCTACCGTCACTTCGTGCCCGCCGCCGTCCGGGCTTTGACGGCACGAAGCGAGTTCGCCACTCCCTATACCCCCTAAACGGATCCTCGATTCCGATATGCACCCACCCACCACCTATTTCCCACTCATCGTCTCGGAGGCCCTCATGGTGGAACCGACCGAGACCGAAGATCTGGCTACTCTCGACGCCTTCGTGGAAGTGATGGAGCGCATCGAACGGGAGATCGACGAGGAGCCGGATATCGTCCGCCACGCTCTGCACACCACGCCGGTCCGCAGACCGGACGAGGCGAGAGCCACCCGGGAGCCCGTCCTCCGCTGGGTCCCAAGTATGGGAGAATGCGCATCACCATGATGGCTGCCGACGAAAGGTCATCCCTCCGCCGGCGCCGCCGCAGGTCGCGCCCCAGCTTCGCCGCTCTCGCCGCCATCGTTACCGTGTTGGCGGTGGCGGCCTTTCTCCTGGTTCCCACGGGGCATCTGAACTCGCGCAGTCTCGTGCAGGTCAATGGCTTCACCTATTCCCTCCCCCCAGCCAAACGGGTCACGGCGCTTGCCGCAGCATCGACTCTTCTTGCCCGGCCCGGATCCAAACTGGATCTCACAGGTGACGTGGTCGCGCTGGGAGAAGGCGCTCCGGCACGACGGGAACTCAACGGCGCGCCCCTGGTCGCCGACCCGGTTCTCGAGGACGGCTCGCAGGTGCTGGTCCGCCAAGGCGAACACCGGCTCGAGGGGATCAAGAGGAAGAGCGAGGCGGTGCCTTTCGAGACCACCATCAAGGGCAGCGGCGTCATAGTCAGCTTGGTGCAGGCCGGCACGCCCGGCCTGCGGGTGGTCTACAAGGGGACATCAAGCGGCAAACAGGCTGCGGTCTTTACGGTGACGACCGCCCAGAATGCCGTGGTGCAACGGAGCACGACGGCCAAGTCCGAGCAGAGACTGGCGGCTCTCACCTTTGATGACGGCCCCGGCACCTATACGCAAGCGGTACTCGATGCCCTCGCCGGCAAACATGTGTCTGCCACTTTCTTCGTGCTCGGCAGCAGCGCCGCGGGGAATCAGGGCATGATCAAGAAGATCAAGGCTGCCGGTCACGAGGTGGAGAACCATACCTGGAGCCACCCGATCCTGACCCAGGTGAGCCCTGAAAGACTCCGCAGCGAGATCTCCCGCACCAACGAGGTGATCGGGGGCAGCCGATTCCTGCGGCCGCCTTATGGCACGTATGACGCCGCCGTGGCGGCGCAGGCCGGCTCCATGGGACTCCGGTTGGCTCTGTGGACCGTCGATACCCTGGATTGGAAGTACCCCAGCGTCGACTCCATCATGTCCTACGTCAAGGCTCAGACCAAGCCGGGCGCCATCATCCTCATGCACGACGGAGGTAAGAACCGCTCACAGACGGTGGCGGCCATCCCCGTCATAGTGGACTGGCTTTTCGCGAACGGCTACTCCTTGACCACTGTGGAGAAACTCCTCTGAGGCGACGCTGGGGCATCCCCATGCTCGGACCGTGTTTAGCATGCCGCCGGGGGGGTACTAGCGAGACGTTGGCGGAAACGAGATCGATTCGGTGGCCATGGATCTAACAGTGACCAAGCTCGGGGAGACGCCGCTTCTCGAGACCAGCGGAGATATCGATCACGATACGTGTGGCCCGATCGAGGTTGCCCTCGGTGAGGCGCTCGCCGACGGCAACCACTCTGTGTTGCTCGATCTGCGCCAAGTCACGTACATCGACAGCGGCGGGCTCTCCGTTCTCCTCTCAGGCGTGCGCGTACTACGGGAGCGCGGTTGGCTAGGAGTCATCGGCCCAAACCCCAACGTGAGACGGCTTCTGGAGATCGTGGGGCTGCTGGTCGACCCGAGCTTTCGCCTCTTCGAGGACAGAGAAGCGGCCCAGGCAGCCCTGGCCGAGCCGGCGACGACATGATCGACTCGACAGATCAGGGCTTTCATCGCGTCATCAGGGTCAAGGCAGAGACGGCCCAGCTGTCGGAGATCCGGCGGTTCGTGGAAGAGGTGGCTCTCGAAGCAGCTTTGGACGTGGAGCGGGTCTTCGATCTCAAGGTGGCCGTCTCCGAAGCCTGTGCCAACGCTGTGCAACATTCCGGTTGCAGCGCGGCGCCCCTGGAGGTCTCCGCGCAGCTCTACGCTCAGCGCCTCACCTTCATCGTCACCGACACGGGGTTTTTCCGTCCGCCCCCCCCGCCGCGGGAGAGCTTCCACAACAGAGGCCTGGGCCTGCCTCTCATGGTGGCGCTCATGGACGAGGTCAGCTTTTCCCGTGCTCCCGGCGGTGGTACGACGGTCAGCCTCTCGGTGCTGCTCGATCGAGGCGCCGCGATACCCGCATGATCTAGCCGCCGGCGTCTGAAGCCGCGCGGACGTTCAGCAGGGCTCCTCCGGGCCTCAGGACCTTTCCCACCACGGCGGCGGCCGGGGTATGGCGCTCGGCCAACTCCTGGAGAACCTTCTCGACCCGCTCGGCCGGCACGGCCAAGACGAGGCCGCCGGACGTTTGCGCATCCGCGGTCAGGAACCGCTGCCAGGGCTCCAGTACGGGATCGAAACTGGTCCAGCCCTCGACATATTCCAGGTTGCGTTTCGTCCCTCCGGGGATGGCGCCCTGCCGCGCCAACGCTGCGGCCTCCGGCAACAGAGGCAACCGGTCGAACCAGACCTCGGCCGCTACCCCACTGGCGAGGCACAGCTCGCTCAGATGACCGAGCAAGCCGAACCCGGTGACGTCGGTGAGGGCCCGCACGCCGTGGGCGCGCGCCACTTCGGCTCCGTCCCGGTTGAGGGCGATCATCGAGGCGGTGGCGGCAGCGATCGCGATCGCCGACGCCGTACCTTGCTTGATGGCGGTGGCGACGACACCGGTCCCAAGCGGCTTGGTCAGAACGAGCACGTCCCCAGGTGCGGCGGCGGCATTGGTCAATTGGTCCCCGGGCTTCAGCACCCCCGTCACTGCCAGACCGTACTTCGGCTCTGGGTCGTCGATCGTATGGCCGCCCACGATGGTGGCTCCTGCCAGTCGGGCGATCTCCGCGCCGCCCTGAAGGATCCTCCCCAGATACTCGAGCGGCAGAGCCTCCACGGGGAAGCAGACGATGTTCAAGGCCGTCAGCGGGCGCCCCCCCATGGCATATACGTCGGAGAAGGCGTTCGCGGCCGCGATCCGGCCAAAATCGTAGGGGTCGTCGACCACAGGGGTGAAGAAATCCACCGTCTGCACCAGAGCGATCTCGTCGCTCAGGAGGTAGACGGCGGCGTCGTCGAGCGTGTCGGTTCCCACCAGCAAGGCGGGGTCATAGACCCGCGGCAGCATGTTCATGACCTGCCCCAAGTCCTTGGGGCTCAGCTTGCACGCTCAGCCAGAGCCGTGCGAGAGGGTGGTCAGCCTCGGGATCGCCTCCATCAGCCATCACCTCCTTCCTGGTCAGAAGGGATTCTTTCGCCACGGTGTTCGCGCCTGCCAAGACACTAGCAGACCCGCGGGCCCCCGGCCACTTCCCGGCCGCGGCAACTTCCCGGCGGTAAGCCACTTCCCGGCCGCCGCGGGCCATTGACAGCAGTATGCTATTGCAATAGACTCGCAACTGCGATGACTCACCACGCCACACGCACACTGCAAGAGTTGGGCTATAGGCTGACTCCTCAACGTACCCTCGTGTGGGACGTCTTGCGCGAGCAGGATTCTCACATGAGTGCGGAGGATGTCTGCAACCGGTTACAGCAGCAATTCCCCCATATCAACATTTCCACCGTCTACCGCACCCTCGAGTTGCTCGTCGGCCTCGGGCTCGTGAGAGAGACGCATCTGGGCTCTGCGCGACGTTTCTTCGAGGTGGAAGAGGAGGTCCCTCACCACCACCTGGTGTGCGACCGGTGCGGCAAGGTGACCCACGTGCACGATGAAGATCTGGGGACGTTGGATCCGTTGCTCCGGCAGGGGCACGGCTTCACCGTCCGGGAACTGACGGCGTTTGGACGATGCAGCGATTGCCAGGACGACCCCTACTCCCCGAGCGGAGCCGAGCGGTGCATATCCCCGACGGATTCGTAGACATCCCCACGGCTGTGGCCACGGGCGCGGTCTCGCTGGGCGTAGTGACCTACGCCGTGCGCAAGACCAGCAAGAACCTGGGCGAGCGCACGATACCGCTTCTGGGTGTGACTGCAGCCTTCATTTTCGCCGCTCAGATGCTCAATTTTCCCGTAGCCGGGGGCACCAGCGGGCATTTTCTGGGGGCGATGCTTGCCGTTGCCCTGATGGGACCCTGGGCCGCCTCGATCGTCTTGACCGTAGTGCTCATCGTTCAAGCTCTGGGCATGGCCGATGGGGGGATCACGGCGCTGGGCGCCAATGTCTTCAACATGGGCATCGTGGCGGTGTTCGTAGGGTTTGTTCTCTTCTACCTGCTCAAGAAGCTCCTCCCCCGCACGCTCACGGGCTACCTGGTCTCACTCGCGGTGGCCTCCTGGATGTCGGTCGTCCTGGCGTCGGCCGCCGCGTCTTTGGAGTTGGCCTTCTCGGGCACGGTGCCTTTGCGTGCAGCGTTGCCCGCCATGGTCTCCGTACATATGGTCATCGGCATCGGCGAGGCCCTGATCGCCACAGCGGTGGTCGCAGCAGTGCTGGTCACCCGGCCCGACTTGGTCAAGAGCTTCGACCTACCTCCGGAGACCGTGAGGCGCACGGCGGGTCAACCGGGCCTGCGCATGACGAGGCGAACGCGCTTTTGGGCGTTCGTGACCGGCGCACTGGTCGTCGCCGTCGCCTTGGCGGTATTCGTCTCGCCCTTCGCTTCCGGCTCCCCCGATGGCCTTGAGCGAGTGGCTGCGAACGAAGGCTTTGAAACAGCGGCAGCTCAGCAGCCGGTGTGGGGTTTCTCCCCCCTGGGCGACTACCAGCTGCCCGGACTTGGCAACGAGAAGGTGGCCACCGCTGTCGTCGGGTTCATCGGCACTGTGTTCCTCTTTGCCCTCGTAGGGCTGCTGGGCCGGGCGCTCAGCCGCAGCCGGGCCGTGGCTGCTCCTCAGACTGCCGGAGTAAGGCCCACCCTCCCGTCTGGGAGCTCATCCGACCACTCAGGCACGTCTTAGAGACCCGTCGAACCAGGATGGTCGCGATCTAGATGGCGTTTACCGGGGCTGCCCCACTTCTCACCGAGACCCGCGCGGGCGGTGGTCTCGTGCACACGCTGGATGCCCGGGCCAAGATCCTTGGTTTCATCGGATTCACGGTGGTGGTCGTGACCACGCCGGCGCGGGCCTTTTGGGCTTTCGCGCTCTACGCCGTCGTGCTGGCGTTCATCATCGGCTTGGCCCGGCTGCCGCTCGGGTACGTGCTCAAGCGCGCCCTCGTGATCGTACCCTTCGTACTGGTGGTGGCGATCTTCCTGCCGTTCTACCACCGGGCGGGTGCGGGTGGCTACAGCCTGGGAGGCATACATGTGACCGGCGAAGGTCTGCTCGTTCTCTGGAATGCCGGAGCGAAAGCGGTGCTCGGGGTCCTCAGCATGATCGTGTTGGGCTCCACCACCACCTTCCCGGAGATGGTGTCGGGGTTCGAGCGGTTGCACGCCCCCAAGATCTTCATCCTCATCGTGAGCTTCATGTACAGATATAGTTTCGTATTCGTGGAGGAACTGCGACGCACGCAGCGGGCCATGGCCTCGCGTAACTTCCGCGCCCGCTGGATCTGGAACGTCCCCACCCTGGGCCATATGCTGAGCGCCCTCTTCCTTCGCAGCTACAGCCGAGGGGAACGGGTGTACGTGGCCATGCTCAGCCGCGGTTATGAAGGAACGGTGCGAATGAGCGCCGCGACCGAGTTCGGCGGGACCGACGCCGCCTTTCTGGGAGCGATCTTGGCAGCCGTCATCGCGATCCGCGTGCTGTCTTCGGTCTGGGGGGTCGGATGACCTCCGGGCCATATCCCGCCCTCGAGGGAGTACCGTCTCTCGAGAACGTCCCGGCCGTCGAGGTAGCGGCGCTCCGCTTCAGCTACCCGGATGGCACCGAGGTCCTGCAGGGGGTCGACTTCTCCATCCAGCAGGGAGAATCGGTGGCCATCATCGGGCCTAACGGCGCGGGCAAGAGCACCCTGCTCCTCCACCTCAACGGCATCCTCCGGGGCACAGGCGACCTGCGGATCCTCGGGTTGCCTCTTGAAGACAAGAACGTACGGGAGATTCGCCGCAAGGTAGGCGTGGTCTTCCAGGATCCCGAAGACCAGCTGTTCCTGACCAGCGTGGCCCAAGATGTGGCCTTCGGCCCGGCCAACATGGGCCTCGAGCGAGACGAGATCGAGACCCGGGTCAAAGAGGCGCTTGCGGCCGTGGGGATGCAAGGCTTCGAGGAGCGCTCCGCCCATCACCTCTCCTTCGGCCAGAAGAAGCGGGTGGCCACTGCCACCGTGCTGGCCATGAGTCCGGAGGTGCTGGTGCTCGACGAGCCGTCGTCCAACTTGGACCCCAAAGCCCGCCGCCACCTCATCGACATCCTGCAGGATCTGCCGGTGACCAAGATCATCGTCACCCACGACCTGCCGGTGGCGTACGAGTTGTGCGAACGCGCCCTGATCCTGTCGCAGGGCCGGATCGTCGCCGACGGGCCCATAGAGGACATACTCTCAGACGATGACTTATTGGCCGCCCACGACCTCGAGCTTCCCTACGGGTTCGCTCCACCTCGCTCTCTAGCGCGCAAACGGAGCCGGGGGTTCTAGGGGCATGATCACCCAGAGCACGATGTAGAGAATTATCCCCGCTCCGCCGAGCAGGGTGATGATCACCCAGAGGATCCGCACTATGGTGGGATCGACGTCGAAATACTGGGCGAGCCCCCCGCACACGCCCCCGACCATCTTCTCGGTCCGGGAGCGCTGTAAACGCTTCTCCATCGGAGTCCTCCTTAGTCGCGCCTTGTGTTCTCCCGGCTCCGGGACGGTCAGCGGTCGGTGCGGTCGGCCATCGGCTCCCGGTACAGGTCGGTCTTGAACATCACACATTCGCTGTTCGCGCAGGACCATACCCGGTAGGTGCTGCATTCGCCCGTGGAGCGGCTGGTCCCGGTGCCGGTGCGCTCTACCTCCTCCACCCGGTCGGCGAGGGGCTTGCCGCAGTTGATGCAGGTCTTGACTTCGTCTCCCACCTGACCTTCCTTTCTGCCTAGCGTTCCCGACCCAGCCGGTGGCCGATGTCCTCCGCCACCGCTCGAGCCGCGGGATGATCCAGTATCTCGGCCCTCGCGTCCACGCCCGGGCACAGCAACTCGCCCGCGGGTGAGACCTCCAGCACGTGCCAGGGGTTGCGGATCACCTGGCGGCTGCCGTCGAAGACGTGCGTGAACGTGGTTCCGGAGCAACTCAGGAACGCCCCCAGCCTCTCCGGGCGGCCGGGATCGGCGATCGCGTGCTTGAGAACGTACTTGAGAGCCCAAAAAGGCTGACAGCGATCGATCATCATCTTTGGGACCGCCGGAATACCCATGGAGTACACCGGGGCAGCCAAAACGATGGAGTCGGCCGTCCGCAAGTGCGGATAGAGCGTTTGCATGTCGTCCTTCACCACGCAGGACCCTTCTTGCCAACAGGCGTCGCAAGCCCGGCAGCCATGCAGATCGAGGTCGCACAGCCGGTAGGTGACCACCTCGGCCCCTTCGTCACGGGCCGCGGCCAGACACCAGTCGAGCAGGGTCTCCGTGTTCCCGCCGCGTCGGCCACTGCCTGCAAGACCGAGCACGGTCACGGTCATGGCCCTACTCCCCGCCGGCCTTGACTCTGCGAGCTACCTGGCGACCCAGCTCCGTGCAGGCCTCCAGTTCGGCGTCGGTGGGCCGATATTTCACCTCGATCGGCTCGACCATGTCCAGACCCAGGCCTCGCAACTCGGCGTCGATCTGCTTGACCGCCCCGCCGGCCCATCCGCAGGAACCGTACGCGCCGGCGATCCGATTCTTCGGCCGCAGTCCCTTGATGTAGGTGAGGAACCCCCCCACGGTGGGGAACATGCCGTTGTTGAGAGTGGGCGACCCGATCAAGAAGGCGCGGGACTCGAGGACCAGGCGCGCCGCCTCCGAGCGGGGGCTCCTGCTGAGCCTGGCCACCATGCACTCCACCCCTTCTTGGGCTACCCCTTCCTCTATGGCCATGGTCATCTTCTCAGTGGAGTGCCACATGGTGTCGTAGATCAGCGACACCCGCTCGGGGGCTTGGAAGTCGCTCCAACGGGCGTAGGCCTCCACGATCCGAGCCACATCCTCCGGACGGCGCCAAACGACCCCGTGGCTGGGGCCGACGGTCTCGATCTCCAGGCCCAGCTCGCCGATCTTGGCAAGCATCTTCTGGATCTGGGCGCCAAAGGGCATGAGGATGTTCGCGTAGTACTTGCTGGCCTCTTCCATGACCACGCCCATGTCCACCTCGTCGGCAAAACGCTTGGAAGTGGCCAGGTGCTGGCCGAAGCCATCGTTGGGAAGGAGGGTCTTGGCTTCCTTCACGTAGGTGAACATGCTGTCGGGCCAGTGCAGCATGGGCGCCTCGATGAACTGCAGTGTGTTTCGCCCCAGCGAGAGCTCGTCTCCGGTGGCGACCACCTGCAGGTCCCAACTCTCTACGGTTCCTACCCCGTAGTAGAGAGCGAGAGCATCTTTGGCCCTCTTGGAACAGAAGATCCGCTGGGGAGCCAACTGTTCCACCAACCAAGGGATCGCTCCCGAATGATCGGGCTCCACGTGAT
Source organism: bacterium (assembly GCA_043801935.1). Taxonomy (GTDB): domain Bacteria; phylum Actinomycetota; class Thermoleophilia; order RBG-16-64-13; family RBG-16-64-13; genus JAZDLO01. Next base: position 14,963 of record JAZDLO010000217.1, on the reverse strand, counting down.
TGATTACCAGGTAGTCGACCGGGCGCGTCCCGCAGCAGCCGCGCACGCGGGCCAACACTTCGGGGCCGAAGCCGTCCCGGCAGCCATCGATCAGGGCCACTTTCTCATCCAGGATGAGATAGGCGTTGTAGGTGGTGCCCCGCGGGGTCTCGTACCCGTGAAAGTCACGGACGTCCCAGTCGATGGCGCCCACCCACCATATGTCATCTCTCAGCAGATACCGCTCCATACATGCTCCTACTGGAATTTGGTCATGCGCCGCAGGCCATCGGCCGTTGGATCACTCGGTCACGCCTTCGTCGCAGTAGTACCCTTTGGTCAGACCGAAGTCTGCGTAGATCTTGCAGTCGCCGCATATGCAGCCACGCTGGCGCACCGACTCCGGGCTCTTGCCCTTGGCGCAATAGATAGCTCGGTCGTCTCGAGGCTTTGAAGGGCAATCTCCGCATATGCAGTTGGCCATGTTCTCCTGGGTGTCAGCCACTTTCCCCACGCTCGCCTCCCCGATCCGAACTCCACGGCATAGTGTGGCCTGCCCGCTCTGGGGCTTTCATAAACCTCCGGGCCCGCCTAGGGCCGCGGCCGCCTGCCCAGGATAAGCTGGGATGCGGTCGTTTGTAGATCCAGCGCCTCGACCTGCCCAAAACCGGCGCCGGTCAACCACTCTCGGTACTGAGCCTCGGTCCACACTCCGCCCTCTTCGGTCGCCTGTAGCATGTTCACCGCGAAGAGAGCCGCCCGGGGGCTCCGCCCCCACACGTGGTCCTGGATGGCGATGGTCCCTCCCGCGGACAGGATGGAGAAAACCTCCCGGGTGACGCGCGCGTTCGTGACCGGACCGTAGATGTGGTAGACGTTACCCAGGTAAACCAGGTCGAAGGGCCCGGCCGGCAGGGACTGGGTGTAGTCACCTCCGACCAACGCGATGTCGGCGCCCTCGCCCCCGAGGAACTCCCGGGCCACCGGGATGACGTTCTCCCGGTCGAGCAAGGTGGCCCGCACCCCGCAACGGGAGAAATGCCGGGCCATGTGGCCGACGGCCCCGCCCACATCGAGCATCGTCCTGATCGGTCCGGCATAGGCAAGGCACCGCTCCAGGATCTCGTCGAGCACAGCCGCGTCCCGCTCTCCCATGGCGGAAACGAAACTGCGCATGTCGCGTTTGGCGGGATCCCGAGGGAGCGGCCGCCCGGTGCGGATGACCTCGGGCAGCTCGAGCCAGCCCCGGAGCTTGTTCACCTGATGGAGCAGACCCGAGCGCTCCAATTCCGGTCCCTCATCCACCAGGTGCTCCCTGCCCAACGCGGTGAGCCGGTAACGGACGGCTGCCCCGGGGTCGTCTCCGTCACCCGCGCCGCCGGCCGGCGGGAGCCTCGTCCCCCGGTCCGGCGCGCTGCCCGGGGGACGAGGCTCGACCACTCGTTCGACGACACTCTCCCCCACCAGTGCTTCCAGGACGATCCGGCTGGCTCGAAGGTCCGTCCCAGCCGCCTGGGCCGCTTCGCCGGCGGCCAAGGCGCCCCCCACCGCCAAGGCGTCGATGAGACCGGAGCGAAGAGCGCCGGCCAACAACAGCAGCCGCTCCACCGAGCCTCTGTCGATCAAAGATGTCTTCACGCTTCCTCCAGCCCCCGGCCGGTCTCCGTCCATTCCTCCAAGCCGCCGGCGAAATCGCGCACGTTCGTGAAGCCTAGTTGTCGCAGCTTATCGGCCGCGATAGCGCTGGCCTCTCAGGTGAAGCCGTTGCAGTAGAGCACGATGGGCTCCTCCGCCTTGAACCGACGCCGGGCTTCCCTGGCTAGACCCTTGAAGTCGATCCATTCCGATCCGGGGATGTGGCCCTCTCTCCAATGCTCCTCACCCAGCACATCGACCAGGCGGAACTGCTCCTTCTCGTCGATCATGGCCTGCAGCTCATCGACGCCCACCGCGCCCACACTCGGGCGGCCCGCCTCCGGGTCGTAGAACACCATATAGGCGGCCGCGCTGTAGTAGCCGGCCTCCCGGAAGATGCGGCGGCGGGCCGCCTCGCTCGCGTCGATGACCGCCGCCGGCCGGCGGCCGGCACTCCATACGGCCTCACCGGCGCGATCCAGCGCCACGGCCAGGTCCGCCTCGCCGGCGCGGGCGACGGCGAAATCGAGTAGTTCATGCCTGCCGTCTCCCCCGTCCAGGCGGGCGATCACCGCTACCGGGCGACCCTGCTGCAGCACCACCCAGTTGCGCCCTTGCCGGGCCAGGGTCTCCAGTTCAGCGAAGGCCGCGGCCGGGTCGGCGTTGCTGTGGCTGTGCGCACCTTCGCCGCCGGCTGTATCTCCGTGACCGCCCGTGTCTCCATGACCGGCCATGTCCTCGTGACGGTGCACATCATGCTCGCCGGCCGGCGCGCTTTCGCCCACGACCAGCTCCTTGAGAGCAGCCAGATACTCCCCGGTGAGCACAGCCAGGTCGACACCCGTCCCCCCGGGCGCGTCGCCCCCGACGCCCGGGCCTGCAGCGCCGGTCCCGCTCCCGGGCGGAGTGCGACCCCGCCTCGACCCAGAGAGCCGATCCTCCTTCTCCGGTAGCATGACCAGGGCCGTGGCCTCCATCTGAAGCCCCCGGGCCAGAAACGTGGCGTTGAGGCGACAGTCGTCCGTGCGGACCAGATACGCCGTTGGTCCAAGTCCTTCCTTGACCAGGTCGAGGACGTCTTCATAGCGGGTCTGGTAGGCGGGGGCCAGGTGCAGTTCGATTACGGTCACATGGCTATGTCCGGCATGAGGGCGTTCGAGCGACAGGACATATCCGAGTGTGTACGGCGCCTCTCCCGGGCCGTCGGGCTCCTGGATCAGGAAAGTCTCCGCCTCTTCGACCAAGCGGGAGTAGAATCCGGGCACGATACCTAGCGAAGAACCGCGCCGATGCTCCTCGCGCAGGCTTGCGATCTCTTCACGATCGACCTGCTTTAGCTCCATGTTCAGCTCCCCTGACGAATCATGACACTGTGCGAATCTTGCGCCAGCCGGTTAGCTTTCCCTTTCCCACCGCACTAGAATCCCACGCATGTGGGTATGCGTACATGCCTTGTCCGGTCTGTCATTGGGTACCCTGGCGCCGCTGGGCGTGGCCCTGACCGTCATCTGCGCCCTCGCCCTCCACCTCCTGCTCGACCTGGTACCGCATTGGGACTACACGCGGCACCGGCACCGCACTCTATGGGCCTCACTGGACGTGGCCGTCTCGATCGCCGCGGTGGCGGCGCTTGCCCTCCTCCTCGACCTGCCCTCGCGAGCGGTGCTGGCCGCCGTCGTTTCCTCTCTGCCCGACCTCGACGTCTTCGACGCCGTCCTCCCCGGCGCCGCCCGCCGCCGCTTATTTCCCAGCCACTGGCGGAGCTTCCCCCACGGCGAAGCGCATCCGGCGTTCGGTATTCCCGTGCAGGTGGTCGTCGCCTTCGGATCGGTGATCGCGGTGTTGGCGTCGTCGACGTGAACCGGTAGACGCGTCCCGGCTTCCGGACTTATCATGGACCGCAGGGCAACGTCCCCTAAACACCCTTGGCGCCGAGGAGGCGCGGGCTTCCCCGGGAGGGAGCTATGCACGAGTATGCCGCGGAGATCGTCGCGCTCGTCAAGGCCAAGAACCCGGCCGAACCGGAGTTCCACCAGGCGGTCCTTGAGGTGGTGGAATCCACCACCCTGGTGATCGAGCGCCATCCAGAATACCGGGCGGCCAAAATCATGGAGCGTATGGTGGAGCCGGAGCGGGTGATCATGTTCCGGGTGCCCTGGGTGGACGATCAAGGCGAGATCCAGGTCAACCGGGGCTTTCGCGTCCAGATGAACTCCGCTATCGGTCCGTACAAGGGCGGCCTGCGCTTCCACCCCTCGGTCACCCTGGGCATCCTGAAGTTCCTGGCCTTCGAGCAGGTGTTCAAGAACGCTCTCACCACGCTCCCCATGGGAGGCGGCAAGGGCGGCTCGGACTTCGATCCCAAGGGCAAGAGCGAGGGCGAGGTCATGCGCTTCTGCCAGAGCTTCATGTGCGAGCTCTACCGCCACATAGGCCACGATACCGACGTACCTGCCGGGGACATCGGGGTGGGCGGCCGGGAGATCGGGTACCTCTTCGGTATGTACAAGCGCCTGGCCAACGAGTTCTCGGGCGTGCTGACAGGCAAAGGGGTCAACTGGGGCGGCTCCCTCGTCCGTCCCGAGGCCACCGGCTACGGGTGCATCTACTTCGCCGCCGAGATGCTGGCCACCAGAGGCGACACCCTGGAGGGCAAGACCTGCTTGGTCTCCGGCAGCGGCAACGTGGCCCAGTTCGCCCTCGAGAAGATCCTGCAGCTGGGTGGAAAACCGGTGACGGTTTCCGACTCCAACGGCTTCATCTATGACGAGGCGGGCATCGACACCGACAAGCTCGTCTTCATCAAAGAGCTCAAGAACCTTCATCGGGGTCGCATCAAGGAGTACGCGGACAGGTACCCGAGCGCCGTCTACACCCCCTTCGATCCGACGGCCGACCAGTCGCCCGAATGGGACGTCAAGGCAGACTGCGCCTTTCCCTGCGCCACCCAGAACGAGATCAACGAGAAGGACGCGCGGAATCTCATCAAGAATGGTGTCATGTTGGTGGCCGAAGGGGCCAACATGCCGACCACGGTGGAGGGAGTGAACATCTTCTTGGACGCCGGCATCCTCTACGCGCCCGGTAAGGCCGCCAATGCGGGCGGGGTAGCCACCTCCGGCCTCGAGATGAGCCAGAACTCCATGCGCATCTGCTGGCTCCGGGACGAGGTCGACGGCCGACTGCAGCAGATCATGCAGAGCATCCACCAAGCCTGCGTGGAGGCCGCGGCCGCTTACGGCACTCCCGGCAACTATGTCAATGGAGCCAACATAGCCAGCTTCCTCAAAGTCGCGGACGCCATGATGGATCAAGGGCTGGTGTAGACAGCGGGGTCAAAGCATGCCGGACGCTCCACAGCCGATCAAACTGGAATGGAGTCGCGCCAGCGACTTCCAGCACCTCATGGCCCGGAGGGTGGAGAACATCATCCTGGTATCGAGCACCTACGATACTTTCATCCTCCAAGAAGACGGCCAATTGGGCGAACTCCTTCTCGGTGAGTTCCTGGATCTGAACCTCCACCACACCACCGGGCTGACCCACATGGCCACCGGCGCCGAGGCCATCGCCTTGGCCAAGGCCGAGAGCCGTTTCAATCTCATCGTCACCGCGGTGAACCTCGGCGACATGGACGCCGCGGAACTGGCCCGGTCGGTGCGAGAGGCGGGCCTCGACATCCCCGTGATCCTCTTGGCCTACGACGGCGGCGAGCTCGCGGAGTTCATGTCTCGTCACGACACCTCCGAACTCGAGCGGATCTTCCTCTGGCAGGGAGACTCCCGCATCCTGCTGGCCATCACCAAGTACATGGAAGACAAGCTCAACGTGGCTTACGACACGGGCGTAGCCGGGGTCCAAGTCATTCTGCTCATCGAGGACAACATCCGCTACTACTCGTCCTTCCTGCCCATGATCTACACCGAGATCATCAACCACACCCAAAGCCTCATCGCTGAGGGCATCAACACGGCGCACAAGATCCTGCGCATGCGAGCCCGCCCCAAGATCCTGCTCTGCACCGGCTATGAAGAGGCTTGGGCGCACTTCTCCGCCTATCAGGAGGACACCCTGGGGGTGATCGCGGACGTGGAGTTCCCCCAAGAGGGCCGGTTGAACCCCGAAGCGGGAACGGACTTCGCCCGCACTGTCAAGCAGGCCTGGCCCGATATCCCCATCTTGCTCCAGTCCAGCCGCCCGGAGAGTGAGGCGCTGGCCCGAGAGGTGGGAGCGGAGTTCCTCCTCAAGGGTTCCCCCACGCTTCTCACCGACCTACGCCGGTTCATGGTGGACAACTTCGCGTTCGGGGACTTCGTCTTCCGGCTTCCCGACGGCACTCCGCTCGGGCGGGCCACGGACATGAAGGGCCTACTGGCGATGCTCCATACCGTCCCGAACGAGTCCATCACCTACCACGCCGAGCGCAACCACTTCTCCCGCTGGCTGAAAGCGCGCACCGAGTTCCATCTCGCCCACCACCTGCGCCCGCGCACGGCCGCCGACTACACCGTCCCAGAAGAGCGGCGCCAGTACCTTATCGGCGAGATCGATGCGTATCGGCGGGAGCAGACCAGAGAAACGGTGAGTGATTTCGATCCCGGTACCTTCGACACTCAAGACAGCTTCTCCCGCATCGGAGAGGGATCCCTGGGGGGGAAAGCTCGAGCGCTGGCGTTCGTTCGTCACCTGCTACGCGACATCGGCGAGGAGGAGTTCCCGGGCGTTAAGATCACCGTGCCCCCAGCGCTGGTGCTGAGCACAGGCGTGTTCGACCGCTTCATCGAGGACAACGACCTGCGCGCCTTCGCGATGCGGTCGGATGACGACTACGAGATACACGAGCGCTTCGCCGCAGGCGTCTTTCCCCCCGAGATAGAACAGAGGCTGGCCGCATACCTGGAGTTGGTCGATCACCCCCTGGCCGTGCGATCTTCCAGCCTGCTCGAGGATTCCCAATACCAGCCCCTGGCCGGAGTGTACGAGACCTACATGCTGCCCAACAATCACCCCGATCGCGACGAGCGCCTGCGCCACCTGGTGACGGCCGTCAAGAAGGTCTTCGCCTCGACCTTCCTCACCTACGCTAAGAACTACTTCAAAGTCACCCCCTACCGCTTGGAAGAAGAGAAGATGGCGGTGATGATCCAGAAGCTGGTGGGGGCGCGCCACGAAAACCGCTTCTATCCTCATTTCGCAGGAGTGGCTCGCTCGTACAACTTCTATCCCTCGCCCCCGCTGGCCGCTGAGGACGGGGTGGTCGCCGTGGCATTGGGGCTGGGGCGCACGGTCGTCGACGGGGAACAGTCGTTGGCATTCTGCCCCAAGTACCCGCAGCACCTCGTCCAGTTCTCCACCGTGGACGACATGGTCGCCAACTCCCAGCGGAACTTCATCGCCTTGGACCTTGACGGCGAGAGTGATGAAGCCGCCGAGCGCCACTATCCTCTCGCGGTCGCCGAGGCCGACGGCACCCTGGCTCTGTTGGTGTCGACGTACTCCCCTGAGAACGACGCCGTGTACGACGGCACCTCGCGGCCGGGCGTCCGCTTGGTGAGCTTCGCCCCCATCCTCAAACAACACGCCTTCCCCCTCCCTGAGATCTTGGCGCGACTCATGGAGTTGGGGCGCTGGGGGATGAATACCGAGGTGGAGATCGAATTCGCGGGGGACCTCTCCGCTTCCGGGGACGGGCCCCGGGAGTTCGGCTTCCTGCAGATGCGCCCGCTGGCCATGTCTCGAGAATCGCAGGAGCTGGAAGTGGACGATGCGCGGCCTGAAGAGATAGTGTGCCGCTCGAGCAGCGTGATGGGCAATGGAAAGCTGGCCCACATCCGCGACGTGCTGGCCGTCGACTACGCCCGCTTCGAGCGCGCAAAAAGCCGGGAGATAGCAGCGGAGGTGGCTCGGTTCAACGCCGAGCTGTCGGCCGAGGGCCTTCCCTACATCTTGATCGGGCTGGGTCGCTGGGGCTCAGCCGACCCCTGGCTGGGGATCCCGGTCACCTGGGAGCAGATCTCCGGAGCCCGGGTGATAGTGGAGTCCGGGCTCAAGGACATCAAGGTCACTCCGTCCCAGGGCAGCCATTTCTTCCAGAACCTGACCTCGTTCCGAGTCGGCTATTTCACGGTCAACCCGGAAACGGGCGATGGCTTCCTCGACTGGGAGTGGCTGGGATCCCAACCGGCCCAGCGCGAAGGGGAGTTCGTGCGCCATCTCCACTTCTCCGAGCCCCTTGTGGTCAAGATCAACGGCAAGCAGCAGCGCGGGGTGATACTCAAGCCCGGCGTGACCACCGACGAGGCTGGGAACAGTCACGGTGGCTCATCAGCGCCCGTCCGAGACGGCACGGCCGGGAGAGGAGCTGCGACCGTCTAGCAGGGGGCCGGCGAGTTCGTCGACGTGTGTGAGGCTGATCGACCTCTCTGAGGCCGGTCGATCGTGCGCCGAGTCAATCGGCTGCCCTGGGCCTAGTCGGCCGCCCTCAGGGTGGCGTAGGGATTGACGGCCGCTCCACCCCCCGGATGGATCTCGAAGTGGAGATGGTAGGCTCCGCCCGCGGCGTTGCCGGTATCTCCCACCCAACCGATCACCTGGCCGGCTGACACCGACGCTCCCGCCCGGATGCCGGAGGCCAGGCCATCCAGGTGGGCGTAGTAGTAGCTAGTGCCGCTCTTGCCCCGGAGCCAGATGCTGATGCCTCCCAGTCCGCTGTCGCGCGGATTCGCGCGGGCTATGGTCCCGCTGACACACGCCACCGCCGGCGTGCCCTTTGAGGCCATGATGTCGGTGCCCTTGTGGCTGCGCCCGCCCGACCGGGGGGCGCCCCACGTGTTCGCGTAGCTGTGCGGCCCATCGATCGGGAAGACGAACGACCCCGACTGGACCGTCCCGCCTGTCTTGCTGCTCTTGGCCGCCTTGGCTGCGGCGGCCTTGGCGGCAGCCGCCTTGGCTGCGGCGGCTTCGGCGGCTTTGCGCGCGGCTTCCTTCAATGCCGCCACCTGGTTCTTCAGACGGCGGTATTCGACGGCGGAGGATTTCATCTTCCCGTCCATCTCGGCCTGGAGGGCTGTCAACTCCTCCATCTGCGCATCCTGCGCCGCTTTCTTCTCGCTCAGTGTGGCTTCGAGGGCCTCTGACTTCTCCAGGTGGTTCTGAACCTGGGAGAAAAGCTCCTGATCCCGATCGGCCAGCTTGCCGAGAAGAGAGAACCGCTGTAGAACAGTGGTGAAATCATCCTCCACGAACAAGACCTCCAGATAGCGTGGAGTCGATGAATGGTTCTGCTTGTAGAGATTGACCAATCTCTCGGCCAACTGCGCCTGGGCGATTCCCAGATCCTTCTTCGAACGAGCGATGTCGTTCTCCGCCAGGGAGATCGCATCATCGATCTGTGCCAGTCGGGCCTCGGCCTTGCCGTACTTGGCGGCCAGTTCGTTGAGGGAATCCTGCAAACGACCCAGTCGGGCCGAAGCTTCGTTCAGCTCCGCCTGTTTCTGCGAGAGGGTGGACCCCAAGGCAGGAGAGAAGAGGGGAAGAGCGACAAGAAAGATGAGCAGCAGGGAGAGTACGAAAGACGGGGAGACCCATCTCCCGATCCGCCTCCTGCGCGCTTCCGGTGTCCGGAAAGTGCTCATACGGGTGCTGATTCTATCAAGATATGAAGTGAAAGGCCCACCAACCAGCCCGGGCGGCGCGCCGCGCGGCCGCCTCTGTACCCGTCACAGCCGGACCGGGATCCCTTGAGCGGACATGTGTTCCTTCGCCCCGTGGATGGTGAATTCGCCGTAGTGGAAGATCGAGGCGGCCAGCACTGCGTCGGCTTTGCCGTCGCGGACGACCTCCACCAGGTGATCGAGCGTCCCCGCCCCCCCGCTCGCGATGACCGGTACGTTCACGGTCTCGGCCACGGCCCGTGTCAGATCCAGATCGTACCCGTCCTTGGTGCCGTCCCTGTCCATGGAAGTGAGAAGGATCTCGCCGGCGCCCAAAGAAACGACCCGCGCCGCCCACTCCACCGCGTCCAGCCCGGTAGGGATACGTCCGCCGTTCAGGTACGCCTCCCAGCGGGCGGGGGCCACCCGCTTGGCGTCGATGGCGATGACCACGCATTGGGACCCGAACCGGCGCGCGCACGCGGTGATGAGAGCGGGGTCACGGATGGCCGCTGAGTTGAGCGAGACCTTGTCCGCTCCGGCCCCTAGGACCGCCCTCACGTCGTCTTCGCTGCGGATGCCACCCCCGATGGTGAAGGGGATGAACAGCTCCTCCGCACAGTGTCGGGCCAGTTCCACGATCGTGTCGCGGCTCTCGTGGGAGGCGGTGATGTCGAGGAAGACCACCTCGTCGGCTCCTTCGCGATCGTAGCGCGAGGCCAACTCCACCGGATCACCGGCATCGCGGATATCGACGAAGTTGGTGCCTTTGACCACCCGGCCTTTGTCGACGTCCAAGCACGGGATGATACGTTTGAGCAGCATCAGCCGTCCCCTAGCGGCTCGTCTGAGCGGCCACCGCGCCCGGCGCCGGCACCTGTCCTCCCGGCCAATCCGGGCTCCCCGCCGCCGCTCGGTGCCACGTCCAATACCGCCAACGCCTCCGCGACGGTGAAGCGCCCCTCGTACAGCGCCCGTCCGGCGATCACGCCGGTGACGCCAAGCGGCTTGAGCGCCAGAAGAGCCCGCAGATCGTCCAGGCTGCTAACGCCCCCAGAGGCGATGATCTCCGGCCGGCTGTTCTCCGCCAGCTCACGGATGCCGTCCAGGTTCATGCTCTGCATCATGCCGTCCCGGCTGATGTCGGTGTAGAGGATCTCGGACACGCCTTTTCCCTCCAGGCGATGCACCAGCTCCAGGGCCTGGACGTCGCTCCGCTCCTGCCAGCCCTTTGTCTTGACAAAGCCGTGCTCGGCGTCCACCGCCACAACGACCCGATCCGGCCCAAGCACGGCCAGGGCCCGTTCAAGGAAGGCTTCGTCTTCTACGGCGCTGGTCCCTATGACCGCTTTGGCCACCCGGCTTTTGGCAATCAGCTCAAGGGTGGCTCGGGTCCGGATGCCGCCCCCGACTTCCACCGGGATCGGCACAGCCTCGGCGATGGCCTGCACGAGCTGGAAATTGCGGGGCGCCCCCTCTCGAGCCCCGTCCAGGTCGACCACGTGGAGGAACCGCGCGCCCTCCTGAAGCCAGTGCTCGGCCATAGCCACAGGGTCGTCGCCGAACACCGTCTCGTCGGCGAAATCGCCCCGGCGCAGGCGGACGCATCGGCCTCCTTGGATATCGATAGCCGGGATCAGTCGCATTCGGCGGCCGCCAACCCCGCTCGACGGGCGAAATTACGATAGAAGCGCAGGCCAAGAGTGCTCGACTTCTCCGGGTGGAACTGCACGGCCGCTATGTTGCCGACCTCGACGGCCGACACGAATGTCACGCCGTCGTAGTCGGTCATGGCCAGGACGTCTCCTGGGGAGCGAGGGACCACCGCGTACCCATGGACGAAGTAGAAGGCCGATCCGTCCGGAATACCGTCCATGAGATCGGAGCCGGAGAAGGTCTCCACCTGGTTCCAGCCGATATGGGGCACCTTGACCGTGGGCGGAAGCGCGCGCACGTCACCACGCACCAAACCCAGTCCGGGGATCCCCGGGTCTTCTTCGCTACTCTCGAACAACAGTTGGAGACCCAGACAGACACCCAAGAACGGTACTCCGGCCTTGATCCGGTCAAGGAGAGGCTCCACCAGACCCTTGTCCTCCAGTTGAGTCATGGCCGCGCCGAAAGCGCCCACCCCGGGCAGCACCAGGCCGGCGGCGTCTGCCATCGCCCGCGGGTCGGAGCCCACGAGAGCGTTCACGCCCACGTGTTCGAAAGCTTTTTGTACCGAGCGCAGGTTTCCCGAGCCGTAGTCCACGATGTAGAGAGGCCCCGACCCGATCACAAGACCCCTTTGGTGGAGGGGACGCCGGTCGCCCGCGAATCGGGGGTGACGGCCTGCCGTAAGGCTTTGCCGAAAGCCTTGAACACCGCTTCGATAGTGTGATGGGCGTCGCCGCGGGAGAGCACGCGCACGTGCATGGTCATGCGGGCGTTGTTGACGAGGGCCCGGAAGAACTCCGCCACCAAGCCGGCATCGAACCCTGCGATGCTCTCCCCCACCGGACCGCCCTCGTACGCGAAATAGGGGCGGCCACTCAGGTCGAGAGCTACCAGGACCAGGGATTCGTCCATGGGGACGAGCATGCTCCCATAGCGAGTGATCCCCTTCTTATCCCCCACCGCTTTCAGAAGAGCCTGACCCAGACAGATGCCCACGTCTTCCACAGTGTGGTGCCCACCCGTTCGCAGGTCGCCACTGGCTTCGACCCTCACGTCGAGCAGGCCGTGGCCTGCCAGGAGCTCCAGCATGTGGTCGAAAAAGCCAAGCCCGGTGGCGATCGTCGCCCGGCCTGAGCCGTCGAGGCCCAGCGTGACCGCGACTTTGGTCTCGCGGGTCTCTCTCTCTATCGTGGCCACCCGCGCGCCTGGATCGACGGGCCGCATGGAGCTATCAGGCTGCACTGTCTCCTCCGTGGTTGGATGGGGCGAAACCTGGTGGCCGCCCTCTTTGCCGAGCGGGAAGCCGGGCTGCGAAGCGACGCCAGGAGGATAGCACAGAGGTCAGACGAGCCGGAGGCGTCGCGGCGTCAGAACCGGAGGCGCCGTGGCGTCAGAGCCGGAGGCGTCAGTCCGTCCCCGCCGCGCGCAGCTCGGCCGAGATGCGGTGAAAGGCGAAACCCTCGCTGTCGGCCACCTTGGCCAGATGGGGGGTGAGGGCCTTGACCGCCTCAGGCGGCATCTCCACGAAGCTGGACTTGCGCATGAACGTGTCCACCGACAGGGGCGAAGAAAAACGAGCCGAGCCCCCGGTGGGAAGCACGTGATTGCTGCCTGCGATGTAGTCGCCGAAAGCGGTGGGTGTACCGTGGCCGATGAAGATGGCTCCGGCCGAGTGCACTCGGCGGACAAAACCGCGCGCATCGGCCACCTGTATCTCCAGGTGCTCGGGGGCGTAGGAGTCGACCACAGCAGCGGCGAGTCCCAAGAAGTCCTCGCCCGCGGCAGGATAGAACGCCCACAGCCGGGGTTCGCCCGCGTCGGCGGCGACCGGCCCACCGACGCCCGCCGGCTCATCCGCGCCCGCGTCGGCGACCGGGGCACGAGCCTCGCGGAGCCGCCGTACCGAGTCCTCGACTTCGACACAAAGGTCCTGCGACTCCGCCATCAGTACCGCCTGTGCTCCGCTCCCATGCTCCTCCTGGGCCAGCATATCGGCCGCGATCCAGGCCGGATGGGCAGTGCGATCGGCCACCACCAGCACCTCGCTGGGACCGGCCAGACTGTCTATGCCCACCGCGCCATATGCCTGGCGCTTGGCTTCCATCACGTAGGCATTGCCGGGCCCACAGATCACGTCTACTCGGGGAATGGTCTCCGTCCCATACGCCATGGCCGCGATGGCCTGGGCCCCGCCGACCCGGAACACTCGCCGTATTCCCATCAGCCGGACGGCAGCCAGCACCGAGGGGTTGACGTTCCCATCACGGCCGGGTGGAGTGCAGACAATCAGCTCCTTCACCCCCGCGACCAAGGCCGGCACGGCGTTCATGATCACCGTGGAGGCGTACGAGCCTGATCCGCCGGGAACGTATAGGCCGGCGCACGCCACGGGCAGATGGCGGATGCCCAGTCTCTGGCCTTGGGCGCCCTCGTCTTCCCAGTCCGGCATCAGTTCGTGCCGGTGGAAGAAGACGCTGTTGTCGCGGGCCGTCTGCAGCGCAGCGACGAGCTGAGGGTCGGCCTCCCGGTACGCAGCCTCGATATCGTCCGCAGTCACGGGTAGCGCGGCTGCGCTGACCCCCTCCCAGTCCAATCGAGCCGTCGCTTCGACCACAGCCGCGTCACCGCGGGCGCGGACATCCGCGAGCAGCCCGGCCACCACGTCGGCGACCTCCTGGCTGGAGGACTCCGGGGGCCGGAGCGCCGCGACCTCAGACGACACGGCGGCCAAGCTGAGCGCTTTGATCCTCACGTCGAGGCTCAGTTCTCCGCAGGGTCCGTGGCTGCGCGCGGCGGTCGCTCGTCCACCAACCAGGCCGCCAGATCCGGTCCGGCGCTGCTGTGGAAGGGCCGCGCGAAGGCCTCGGGGTACTTCGACCTGAGGCCCTCCAGGTCGGCCTTCTCGACCTGGGCCAGGAAGCCGCTCACCACCATGCCGACCGCGTTCTTCGAGGTGGTGTTGCCGGGCACGATGGCGTTGATGTTGCCTCCCCGGTCGATCTCATCCGGGACGATGGGGTCGTACTTGGCCCCATGGTCCATGCTCACCGCCCCGGGCACGATCCGCTCGGTCACGTAGGCTCCGGCCAGGACGGTCCCGCGCTCGTTGAAGATGGCGACCACGTCCCCGCTCTGGACGCCCCTCTCGGCGGCATCCCGGGGATTGATCCATAGCGGCTGGTACTGGTAGCCGTCCGGACCCATAGACTTGCAGGTGCTTATCTCCCGAAGCCAGCTGATGTCGTCGTGTTGGGCGTGTACCGCCCAGCGGGGGTGGTTGGACACCACCAGGAGCGGGTATTCCTTGGCCCGCTCGGTGCCAAGTGTTTCCTGGTGGGTCGTGCCGGACGGGACCCACTTCGGCACCGGCGGTCGCTCCTCGTCGTCGGGAAAATGCTCCGCCAGACCGGTGGAGTAGAACTCGATCTTGCCCGTGGGAGTGCTGAGTGGGTGTCCCTCGGGATCATGGTAGAAGTCGATGAGGCCGGCGGGCACCTTTTCCCACTCCGGGTCCGTGGGGACCGGGAAGTAGCCTCTCTCGTTCAGTTCCTCCCAGGTGACCAGATCCTGCACCCCGGAAGTCTCGTACCCGAGGCGCCTGAGATCGTCGATGGACCTGCCCCCGGTGTACTCCTCCAGAAGCCCCAGTCGCTCGGCGATCTTGCACACGATCTCGTAGTCGCTGAACGCCTCTCCCAGGGGCTCCACGCACCGTTCTTCGGGAAAGACCAAGATCGACTGGCCGCTGTAGAGGTCGCTGTTGATGTCGTACTCCTCGAGCTTACTACTGACGGGCAGGATCACGTCAGCCAGCAGGCAGTCGTTCTCGAGCCAAGGGTGCTGGGCGAGGACGAACTCGATATCGGGGTGGCGCATAGCGCGCACGAAGCTGTTACCGTCGTTCCAGCAGGTCATGAAGCACGGGGAGTCGGTCCAGACCATGTGGATCTTAGAGCAACCCTCGGCCGGGTACTCATAGTGGACGAACTGGTCCTCCCGGGGAGCCATCTCGTGCTCGTTGCCCCACCACTCGCACCC